>CAILTI010000001.1 GCA_903837075.1 uncultured bacterium
AATGTTAGGCTGGCCACGATTTCAGCGACCGAAAGTGAGAATGGCGATCTCAAAGCTTTGATGGGACGCGCCTCGACGACTCCGTATGTTCTGGCGGCAGTTCTGGCACATCCGCCATTAGTCGGGTACGATGAATTGCTCATAGACGCCGGAGCAGATCAGGCGTTCGCTCTAGGGGATGATGTGTATGCGGTAGGCGATGTCTTGATCGGACGGATTTCCTTTGTTGGTAGTCAGACATCCAAGGCGTTGCTTTTTTCATCTCCAGACCAGAAATATGATGTCTTGATCGGAGCTTCGCATACACCTGCAACAGCTATCGGTCGTGGTGGGGGTCAATATGAAGTTGAATTGCCACGCGACATCGCTGTGAGTGTTGGAGATATCGTGAGTTCGCCGGCTTTGAATGACAAAGCGTTTGGTATCGTGAGTTCGGTTATTTCTGATCCTGCCCAGCCGTTTGAGAAGGTGTTGTTCGCACCGCCGGTTAATATTTATGATACGAGGTGGGTGTTGGTGAATAGGAAGTAATAGGGTGATTTGTCTTTTTGAATTAGCGGTTAGGAAGCAGTGAGGTAGGATTTCGTTTTTGGATTGAGGTGACTTCAGCTTTCGTGCTCCTTCATAGCCAGCGTCATTCACCGATTTCCAAAAATGAAATGCTACCTCACTGCTTCCGTTTCAGTAAACTCGTATCAATAACAACATGAACAAAACAACCATTCGCATACTACTAGACATTGTGATCGCCATCGCCGTTCTCGAAGGATGGTGGTTCGTCGCATTGCCAATCGGAATAGTTAGCGCGTGGGCATTTCCATACTATCTTGAATTGTTTCTGGCAGGTTTTATTTACGACTCATTGTTCGGCATGACAACAGGGATGGGGATCGTCGGCTATTTAGGGACTATTGTCACAGCAATCGTGCTCGCCATAGTTGCCATCGTAAAGAAACTCGTGCGTTAAAGTTTGCTATTTCTAGCGGTGTGATACTATACAGCCATGTTCAAGAAACGATTTTCTGATAGGCGCATACGCAGGGCCAGCGGCGAGATCAATCCAGATGAGATACTCATCGATTCTAGCAACTTGCCACAATACGACACCAGCCAATTTGAGGGACGTCTAGAGAAATCTATTTCTAGAACGGCTTTGTTTTCCATCGTTGGCGTATTTTCGGTTATTACTCTCGTATTCCTGATACAGGCTGTAAATATGCAGATCGTCCACGGTTCCGATTATCAGACCAAGAGCGAGAATAATGTGCTTCGACCAGTTCCAGTATTTGCTGGAAGAGGTGTTATATATGACAGAAATGGTGTGCTCCTCGCTTGGAACGCGCCAATGATTGATTCGACAACCATCAATTTACAGGCCAATCAAAATTCTAGCGCTGCATCTACCGGTGTCACGGCAACAACTAGCGATTCTAGTGGCGACTCATTTGGCGACTCGGCGGAGACTGTGGCCCAGCGTATGTACGCCACTTCGACTGGGCTCGCACACATTCTCGGTTATGTGCAGTATCCGTCCAAGGACAAGAA
>CAILTI010000002.1 GCA_903837075.1 uncultured bacterium
CGAATTCATCGTTGATACCTCAGGTGAAGGCTCTCCAGGTCATGAAGTTCTCACCTTCGGTAACAAGACCAAGGCAGCCCTTATCAAGTTCCAAAAAGCCAATGGTATATCAGCAACAGGGTACTTCGGACCTATTACGAGGAAGGCTGTGCAGGCCTTGTAAGGAGGGGTAAGTGGTGTTTATGCTAAATAACAAAGCAACGTTTACACGTCTGTTTCTAGTGCGCTCAAGCAGGTCCTCGGTGCGTTCGAAATACATTCACTAGGTGTGCACCAGGTGAATGACTCTACGCCACACTAACGATCTTCTTCCTATCAATAGAATTGTTGAAACTAGTCTTTCTCTTTGTTCCGAATGTTACCTTACCGTCACAGAGTGCGAATAGAGTATGATCCTTGCCCATACCAACGTTCCTGCCTGGTAGGACGGTCGTACCGCGCTGGCGGACGATGATCTGACCATTGGTGATGCTCTGGCCGTGATTGACCTTCACACCCAGGTATTGTGGGTTTGAATCGCGCCCGTTTTTGGTTGTTCCTGCGGCTTTCTTATGTGCCATGTGATTGTATTAAATATTAAAATTCAAAGCATGTCCTCGCGAAGGCGGGGATGTAAAATTGACGTAAAAACAGCTTAACATATAGGGTTATTCATTGCAAGGCTGTAGAACGGCTCTAAATATGGGTATTTGAGGTGTAAAATATGGCTCTACTGAGCCGTATAATAGGGCAGGGGGTCTTGACTTCTGGATCTGCAGGTGCTATACTATTCCCATAAAGAAGACCAAAGTAGCGACATGCTTACTCAGGTCTTTTTTAATAAAACAATGATCGAACTTACAACAGGCGCAATATTCTTGATGTCGTCACTATATGGAAACGGTCAGATGGAAAATTCCACTGTGAATATTCCTGCTCCCGTGACTATAGAGGCTGCAACAACGATTGACAGCTCTACCGCAACTAGCACGAAGGCTATGGAAGCGTATTTGAGACAAGAGTTTGCCGAGACACCACTATTGGTGGATATCGCTCGTTGCGAGTCTAGTTTTCGTCAATATGACAAGGACGGCAATATAGTGCGAGGTCGCGTGAACAACGCAGATATCGGTGTGATGCAGATCAATGAGATGTATCACGACAAGACTGCGGTCAAGCTCGGTATCGACCTACATACTCTAGAAGGTAATGTAGCCTATGCCAAGCATCTCTACGCTGAGCAAGGTTCACAGCCGTGGATCTCTTCGTCCAAGTGCTGGTCTGCCGATCAGGTAGCTATGGGGACGAAGTAATAGTATCCAATTTTTTACGCCATAAAAAAGACCGAGCGACCTCTACTGGCTGCTCGGTTTTGGCTATATTACGAAAAGTAAATACGTTTCTTCTTACTTACTGTACTTTTGGTGCCGTTCCTTTTGGCGTACCATTTCTTTAGTTTCCTCATCGCTTGGTGTTCTATGATGCGAGCACGCTCACGGCACACATTGAACCTTTCTGCGATCATCTGCAATGTTTCTGGTTCTCCATTTATGAGACCATACCTATGGCAAAGTAGTGTTCGTTCGCGCTGCGGGAGATGCTCCATAGCTTCCCGTAGCTGACCGTTGTTCGACATGCCTTCCGCGATCTCCACAGGGGATTTGACACTGCCGTCGGCGATGAGTTCGGAAATGCATCCAGAGTCAGCGTCAGAATTGATCGGCTGGTCTAGAGATATCTCGGTATAGACATAGCTGTACAGTGTTTTCAGTTCATCTATGGTAAAGCCGGATTCTTCGCAGATCTCACCCTTGGTAGGCTCACGCCCTAGTATTGCGTGTAGTTTTCTAGCTATGCCTCTTACCTTGTACAAATCATCTATGATGTGTGCTGGTAGGCGCAATGTTCTAGATTGGTTGCTGAGAGCACGAGTTATCCGTGCCTTGATATGCCAGACAGCATAAGTTGAGAGCTTGGCCCCTTTTCCTGAGTCATAGAGGTCTACGGCCCTCATGAGACCGATATTGCCTTCACTGATGAGATCAGCGAAGGACAAGCCTTTATCTAGATAGTCCTTGGCAATACTGACGACTAGTCTCCAATTGGCTACGATGAGGTGAGTACGAGCACCCTCGTCCCCGTTCTCCATCTTCTGGAGAAGTTCGACCTCTTCTTCTATCTTGAGTAGTTTTGACCTTCCATCCTTCATTATGTCACGAGCATACATACCGATCAGGCTATTTGTGTCACTATATTCAATCATATAAAAGATCCTTTATCAGTATACTAAGACTACTTATAGCTATAGTCAAGCTGGGCCGCCGTGATTTGTCAGTAGCTGATCTGCCATAAAGCCGATCCGTGTAACACAAACCTAGGAGAATAAGAACCCTTCCTCGCCATGAGCCCTCAAATTAATTTATTAAAAATCTTTGAGAATAGTTTCACAGAAAATAGGGGAGGAGATCTTTTTATTATTTTGTCATTCCATTCATTCCTTTTCCTATACAAACCACGTCGCACAATATATCTTTCCGACAATTAAGCTTTGAGCAAATAACCTATATATCCCCTACTGGGCCTTATTTTTTCGGGATCAGGTTGATGAGAGGTAGAACAACTTTGGTCCACAGAAACTCCGCGGCTCCGCTCAGATATTTATCCCAGATCTTTTGCGCTATCCCCGATATCAGCTCCCAGTTATCTTGGAATGTTGTTGATGCAACTATGCCGCGCAGATTCAGTCCGAGGTATGCGAGTACTATGAGGACCAGGATGATGTAGACCGTTAGTTTGAGTATTCCTCCCCTGTTCGATGTTCTTGATTTGATCATGTAAATATTTTAAAAGCGTTCTAAATAAATTTATAACGTCGGAAGGTATGAAAGCGGATTCAGATAAGCTTTCTGATCGGCGAATGGGAAGGTCGCTCCGGCACAGCGAGAAGTTTGAGCTCTCGTCATGGTGCGTATCGCTACACCATCGCTCGCGTAAACTCCGAAGTGGAGATGGGGGCCGGTAGAAGCACCAGTGTTGCCGCTATAGCCTATGACTTCTCCAGTTACTACCTTCTGTCCGACATAAACGACCTGTAGTGACATATGACCGTATAGAGTAGATAGTCCGTCTGGGTGTTTGATCATGATCCATTTGCCATATGAGTAACATCCGGGTATGAGATCCATGTTCGTAACCGCGATCACTGTTCCGGATAAGGCCGCCTTGATAGGTGTTCCTCTAGCGGCACGAAGGTCGATACCAGGGTGACCTTTTCCGCTATAGAGCTGAGGATTGGACGTCGAGAATGTAGTGTTACCGAAGTATTGCGTGAGATAGACGGAGTCCAGTGGCCAGGCCAGTATTCCTGTTCCTGTACCGGGCAATTTGGATGCATCTACGAGGAGGTGTAGTTGTGATTCGAAGGCATTGATCTCATCCTGGAAGGCCGCCTCCTGTGCCTTCTTTACGGCGAGCAAGGCCTTGTATGAGCTCTCAGAATTTTTCGTTTCTTTGAGAAGGGAGTTTTGTTCTGCGACTGTCGAAAGGACGACCTTGCGTTGATCTGAAAGTTGCTGGTTCAATGTCACTAGATCGGCCTTGGCTTTCTCGCTCGCTACCTTGTTGATCTCTAGCTTGTCTTTGTCGAGATTCAACGTGGAGATGCGAGTAAAGACATTCTTCTGTACCTGACTCAGTTCCTCCAGAGTGTTCAGAGCTTCAGAAATAGAATTACTTCCGAGGAAGGTATCAGTGATATTGATGTCACTGAGCTGATTTAGCTGGTTGAATGACTGAGCTATGATCCGTCGGTCGTCGCCTATGTCCTCCTGTTTAGTGACGATCTCAGAACCGAGTTTCTGGATCTCGTATGACTTGGTAGCGATCTTGTCCTGAGTCAGGGCGATATTGGCTTCGAGCTTCTTTTGGCTGATCTGGAGTGACTTGATGGTAGCTGATAGAGAGTTGGCCTGAGAACCGAGGTCTGTCAGCTGTTTCTGGTACGAGGCTATTTCTATTTCCAGATTCTTTATGTCCGCATTTCGCTGGTCGATCATTGCCTGCAGAGCATCAACAGTTTGTGCAGAAACTGATGTTGCAGATATAATTATAAATATGATGAGTGATAACAGCTTTGTTTTGATCATATATCATGAATTCAATGATAGAATAGCCGCATCTATCCTCTTTAGGCTCTCGTCAATACCGAGAATGTATAGACATGTAAATGGATCCGGAGACTTTTCCTGGCCGGTCAACGACATACGTAGTGGCCATAGGACGTGACCCTTGCCATTGGCTTCGGCGTACGGCCATATCGCCGCCTTTATCATTTCTATAGTAGGGGACTTCCCTGCCAATTCTCTGATCATCTTGCGGCATTCGACGAGATGGGACTTTGTAACTTCCCTGTCGGGTGCTTTTTTCCAGAGAAGTTGATCAGGTTTGTATTTTTGTATTGAGTGGACGAATCGCAATTCTCCCGCTGATCCAAATAATTCCGTTATGTTTGCGAATGTAACGATCTTTTCTCTCAGGAGTGGTAGGAGTCGCTGGAGAGTATCATCGCTCCTAGACAGCCATTCTGGAATGAATGATTTTGCATGATCGATGAATTCGGTGTCCGACAACTTGGAGACATATTGTTTATTGAACCACATCAGTTTTTCTTCATCGAATACTGCTCCACCTTTCTGTACTCTCTCCAAAGAAAATTGTTCGATGATCTGTTTCAACGATAGTATTTCGGTATCATCAGTTGGATGCCAGCCCAGCAATGCCATATAGTTCAGGATGGCGTCTGGCAAGTAACCTTTTTCGCGGTAACCACTGACTGGCAGTGCACCGTGCCTTTTTGATAGTTTCGACTTGTCGGTCGCCAATAATAGTGGGATGTGTGCAAATTGTGGTATAGGGGCGCCGATAGCCTCGTATATCAGGATCTGCCTAGGGGTATTTGATATGTGATCTTCACCACGTATGATGTGCGTCATGCCCATCTCATAGTCGTCCACGACGTTTACGAGATGGAATACTGGTTCATCCATACTCTTGGCTATGATAAAATCCTTGAGCTCTGTTGTATCGAATTCTATCTTACCGCGAATCAGATCGTCGAATACTACTTTCTTGTTCGGATTCTTGAAGCGAATGACTTCTTCCCTATCGCCAGGTTCCTTGGGAGTTTCCTTGGAGATGTAGGCGTATCCGGCATCTACGAGTTTAGTTATATATTTCTTGTATATCTCCGTACGTTCAGATTGTCGGTAGAATTCATCATAGTCGAGACCGAGCCACTTCAAGCTGTCCATAATATTATCTTCATATTCTTTCTTTGATCTTTCCTTGTCAGTATCTTCTATACGTAGAATGAATTTGCCTGTATTCTGCCGTGCAAAAATATACGCGAATAATGCAGTTCGGTAGCTACCGGAGTGCAACAGTCCTGTCGGCGATGGTGCAAATCGAGTTACAACTGGTTTATTAGTCATGGGTGTATTATAGCAGATTTGGTACCATAAATAGAAATTCGCCAACATGGCGTCGGCGAATTTCTCAAGTGCTATATTTACAAAATCTTAACCCTTCAAGTTGACTTCAGCCGCAGCCGAAGCGTGGAAGATCTTCATGATGACATTACCCTTTGCATCCTTGAGAGGAAGATCGGTCTTGGCGTTGAACTTTGCTGCGCCATCAGACGTGTAGATAACTGCGTAGTATGTTCCACCATCAACCGTAGGCTTCGTCAGAGTGATCTTCGTGCCCGCTGTCAAACCTGCAGCGAAATGCACAGATCCGATGATCTCACCTGGCTGACCTGCGTTGTTTGCATGAATAACTACCCATGCGGATTTCTCAACCTGTACTGATGACAAGTAAACGATGTTTCCAGGATACTGGTCAACCATGACGATGCGGTTCAATGCGGCTACAGTTGTAGGCTCTGTTGTAACGACTGGCTCAGTTACGACTGGAGTCTCTGACTTCTTGCTTCCGGATACTAGGATACCTATGACTATAATGGCGATAATGACAATGATCGTAACTACCCACTGCCATGTTTTGACACCTGATGCTTGTGGTTCCATGTGAATGATAATGATGATTATGGTTGCTAATATCGACTGGTTTTTAGATACCCATTATATCACAGAAATGAGGGAAAATAGCAAGTTTGGGAATGTGGTCTATTTTTCGTGCTTTAGTGCGATATTCAAAATAGCGTCTGCTAGAACGTCCGCACTATCGACTCTGGAGAAGGCTTTTGCCTGAAGTTTCATAGTTTCCTTGATCTTTGGTGAATTGTATATGCGGTCGATCTCCTCTATCAATATGTGCGCCGTTAGATTGTTCTCTTCTATCGCCGAGGCGGCACCAGTCTCTGCATATGCAAAGGCATTGGCGGTCTGATCGTGACTCACACTGCTCGGTAATGGGATGATGATAGACGGTACTCCCCATGCAGCGATCTCGAATATTGCCGATCCTGCTCTCGAAACCACTACATCTGCCACACCCGCAGACATGCGCATGGCCAACTCATTTAGATAATCAAATGGATGATATCTGTAAGCATATGGATGATCCTTCAGTATGATCTTGGACGTAGAGACTATCTCCTCGAGGTTAGCTTTGCCGGTCTGGTGAATGATCTGATATCTATTCAATAACTCTGGTAACGCCTCGATGATCACGTCATTGATATTCTGTGAACCTTGAGAACCTCCTAGTATGACGACGGTCGGAGTATTATCTTCTAAGTTCAGGTATTCGTGTGCGCCATTTGATAATGGCTGGAGAATCTCTTTGCGTATAGGATTGCCGGTATAGGCGACACGATCTGGATGCTTGGTGAAATACTTTGCCGCATCTGGGTATGAGATACCGATCTTGTTCGCGAACTTCCCTGCCCAGGAACTCACTCGGCCAGGTTTGCTGTCGGACTCATGTATGACGACTGGTATGCGTAGTATTTTTGCGGCCAGTAATCCTGGAAAACTGACATAGCCTCCTTTACCAAAAACGACATCCGGATATATCGAATACATCTTTGACAGTGCCACTGCGCATCCCATGGCTGTCTTGAACATGTCAGTAATATTCAGAAATGAAAAATATCTGCGTATTTTCCCTGCTGGTACCTGTACGAATTCCAACTCATTGTCGAACAAGGCTCGGGTGTTGTACGTGCTCGGCGCCATGTAGTATAGACTTGGTTGGATGAGCTTTCTCTCCCTGCATTTACTACGAACTGATTCTGCCACGGCAATAATAGGATAGAAGTGTCCGCCGGTGCCGCCACCTGTGAATAGAATTTTCATGATTGATTAATTATAGTATATTTCTAACAATATTGACATTTTATTCAATGATACGAATATACGAATGTTACGAATATGCGAATGGATACGAATGGACCATTACACAACGATACTGACCAATCTGTTTGGGACGACGACTACCTTTCTTATCGCTTTGCCATCGAGCCACTTCTGGACCTCGTCTAGTGATTTTGCTGAACTTTCGAGTGATTCGTTCGACGTATCCTTTGCGGCCATGAATGATCCTCGTACTTTGCCATTCACTTGTACGATGATCCTTACTTCATCGTCCTGTAACTGTGCTGGATCATATTGTGGCCACTCAGATATATGGATGGATTTCTTGTTTCCGAAGGCGGCCCACAGCTCATCGGCGATATGCGGTGCGAATGGTGCCAATAGTTTGAGTAATAGCTCGAACTGCTCACGACTGACTGTCGGAGATTTTTCCATCTCATTTACAGCGATCATGAGTGAGCTGACGGCGGTGTTGAATTTCAGTGCGACGATGTCCTCGGTTACTTTCTTGATGGTTTTGTGTAATATGCGTGTCAGGGCGTCATCTGCAGAGATTTCGGCAGTTCGAGGACTGTCTGAGCGAGCAGAAATCGTTAGGTCCGAGGACTCCTCCTGGCCGGACCGCAGGACCTTACGAGTTCGCGAAGCGAGTTTCGCAGGACTGCCGAAAGCTGCTGCAGATGACGCCCTGATTGCTAACTTCCACACCTTCTCTATAAATCTCCTCGATCCAACCATACTATCTGTACTCCAGGTGATCTGCTGGTCAAATGGACCCATGAACATCTCGTATATGCGGAGTGTATCAGCGCCAAAGCGCTTTACAACTTCGTCAGGATTCACAACGTTATCGAATCTCTTGGACATTTTGCGACCATCCTCACCCATGATGAGGCCTACACTCTGGAGTTTGATGAATGGCTCGATAGTAGAAGCTACACCGATGTCATATAGGAATTTGTGCCAGAATCGGGCATAGATGAGGTGACGCGTGGCGTGCTCGGCGCCGCCGATATACAGATCCACTGGTGACCAATATTTCTCTTTCCTTCGATCGACTAGGGCTTTCTTGTTCTTCGGATCCTCGTAGCGCAGATAGTACCAGGACGAGCCGGCCCACTGAGGCATCGTGTTTGTCTCGCGACGAGCTTTGCCTCGGCACTTCGGGCATTTTACATTGACCCATGCAGAGATAGCGGTGAGCGGTGACTCCCCTGTTCCTGTCGGTTGGTACGACTTGACTCTCGGTAGTTTGACTGGGAGATCCTTTTCAGGTACTGGAACTATGCCACATTTATCACAGTGAATGATAGGTAGTGGCTCTCCCCAATATCTCTGTCTAGAAAATACCCAATCTCGCAGTTTGTATTTAACTATGCTGCGACCATATTTATGGATCATATCATCTCTGTTTTCAAGTTCGATCTCACGTATGGGCAGGTTGTATTTCCTGGCAAATTCTGCATCTCTATCATCATGTGCTGGTACTGCCATGATGGCGCCAGTCCCATAGTCTGCTAGAACGTAGTCAGCGATCCATACGGGCACTTCTTCATCGTTGGCAGGATTCACGGCCTTTATACCCTTGAGTTCGACACCAGTCTTTTCCTTCTTCGCGTCAGTTCTCTCGATCTCGGTTTCTAGTTTGGATTTGGTGATGTATTCGATAACCTCGTGCTTGTTCCGGAGTTGTGGCAAAACGGTCTGCACCCATGGATGTTCTGGTGCTAGGACCATGTATGTGACACCGAACAATGTGTCCGGTCTAGTTGTAAATACTGTGACGGCAGGTGTGACAGCTTTCAGTATTTCTGGTTCTTGTAATGAACAGAAATGCTCCTCCTCCGCCTCAGTCTCGATCAGTTTGGCAGACAGCTTTCCTGCCAAGAATTTCAAATATTTGGCGCGATACGTCTCGGCACGATCAGAAAGTATAGTGATCCGTCCATTGGTCTGACTGCGAATGAATGAATAGTTATAATCCCAGGAAAAACTCTTGCTGAAAGGTCGAGTCGCGTAATGTTTATCGAACATCGGATCTACGGCCGGTGCTACCAATACCAGACTAGATATAGGTTTTTCCAGTCTCATGATCGTCTTCATAGCTACGACACAACCCAGGCTGTGCGCTACGACAACAGTATTCTCATCGAAATGGCAGTTCGCCAGGACGTATGCGACTTGCTCGGCCTCTGTCGGATTCATAGAGTTCGGCATTTCTGGAGCTTCGACTTCGTGGCCGCGTTTTTCTAGCTCAGCCTTGAGCCATGGCAGGAAATTGGTCTGTGCACTACCCTGAAAGCCATGCAACAAAACGAAACGAGATTTGTTATCATCGAATTTCAATCGGAAATCTATCTCTGCGCCCTCACTTCTGCCGATCCAGTTACGCTGAGCTTCCTTGATGGATTCTGGCCAGTCTAGTAGTGCTTTCTTTTCATTAGCCTCATCTAGAGAGCCGATCTCAGAATCGGCCGATTTTGTAATCTCGGGATCAGATTTTGCATCTAGGTCGTTCAATAGTCTATCAGCATAATCAGTGATCTTGAGAACCCACTGTCTCATCAACTTCTTTTCGACGACCGCACCGCACCTCTCACATCGGCCGTTTTCGACATCCTCGTTAGCTAGTCCGGTCTTGTCTACTGGGCACCAATTGATAGGTTCATATGACTCATATGCCAATCCCTTTTTCAGTAACTGCAGAAATATCCACTGCGTCCATCGGTAATATGCTGGGTCTGTAGTGTTGATCTCTCTAGACCAGTCATAGTCTAGTCCGATGATCTCTAGTTGCTCTTTGAAACGTTTTACATTCTTGGCTACAGAATCTATCGGGTTGGTCTTTGTCTTTAGTGCATAATTCTCGGCTGGTAGTCCGAACGCATCGAAGCCCATCGGATGCAAGACTGAATACCCTTGCATACGCTTCATGCGAGAGACGATATCGGTGGCGATATACCCTTTCGGGTGTCCGACGTGGAGCCCTTCTCCTGACGGATATGGGAACATATCTAGAACATAGTATTTTGGCTTCTTCGTATCTTCGACTGACTTGTAGATCTTCTTCGTCGCCCATTTCTGCTGCCATTTCTTTTCCAGTGCAGAATGGTCGTATGCCTTGAGCGTTGTGATCGTCACAGGTTTCTTTTTCGATGTTTTAATAGGTCGATTTTTCGCACTAATTTTGGCTTTCTTTTTCATGCCTAGAATCATAGCGCAAAATGGCTTTAGACACAAAAAGAGCGCCGATGGCGTAAAAAAAGAGCGCCGCGGCCTGTGGTAGGTGGCGGACGCTCGTTAGTTTATATATCGGTCTATCATTTGCGCACTATGAGATAGATGATGAGTGCAAACCATGCTGTGATAGTAGCGGTCGCCGCGAATATACATATATAGGCGCGGTCACAGATCGGTTTGCTCGCATATATCGGCAGATCTGAGCCCCGCTCTCGCTGTTCATTGGCGAATCGGAACCTGATCTTGGTATCGTCGAATCCTTCAACTATCTCAGATTCCCTGTGCGGCTTCATCTTGCTTTTATGGTACATAATTTACGCGTATTTTTTGGTTCAAAGACTATGACTCTTCGGGGGCTATTATACAACAATATAAAAAGCGCAGCTAGCCGAAGCGAACTGCGCGCGTGAGCTCAAAAGTTGTCTATTGGTCTCGTGCGTCATGTGTAACTATGATGAAATGACATTTAGTGAGCGATCAGCGGCGTGCATGGGCATGTGTCAAAGTGTCGATCGTAGTAGTTGCGACTGGGTCGCATTTACGCGAAATGTAGCCGCTAAACCTCGTGGCCTAGTTGCGACTGAGTCGCAGGTACGTACATCAGTGTTTTCGAAGCATCTACCCGGCCAAACTAGTTAACCTCGCCAACCTCGCCAACCTCGTCAACCTAGCCCGCCTAGCTAACCTAGCCGAGCTTTCCTTCTAGGAATCTCCTTACTCGTTCCCGTTGTCTCGGGATAGCATCGACACTGTTTAAATATTCCTCGACAGTCATCAATAGCCATTCAGTTCCTTCGTCCCCAAATCTGATGTCAGCTTTGGTGAATTGTAATGGCTTCGTTACGAAGAAAAATGAAATTTTTGTGGGGTCATCAAAGCTCTGAAATGGACATGAAAAATCGATATCATCGGCTCCAATGTCGAGACCGACCTCTTCCCTAACTTCCCTCTTGAATGTATCAAATGGAGATTCGCCATCTTCTCTACCTCCACCAATCATATCTAGGCATCCTGGAAATTTTTTTGTATTCATATCTCTGCGACAAACTACTATTTGATTGCCCAAAAAAATCAGCCCCTTGGCGCCGTTAAATTCGACTTTTTTGAATGTGTTTTCGTGGATCATTTTTAGATTTTAAACTCTATGAAACCTCCGTCTTCTATTTGATCTTCTTTCGTCTAGATACAACAACTCCAGCTAATACATATCCAACTATTGCGATGGGCAATCCGTCAATTAATATCATCTTTTTCGAGATTTCATTGAACTGACTACTGATATATCTATTACAATCTTCTCCGGTTGGTGGGCAGTCCAAATCTATATATTTATATTTGTTAATAGATATGTATAAAGTATTACAGAAATATACTACTACGATAACAATAATAAAGATGATGACTTTTGTTAGAGTAGGTTTAAGAATTTTCATTACATAATTATACAACATTTTGTCTAAATCTTAAACTCTATAACAGTACCATCTTCTCAACAAGTGGGGCTTATTGTCAAAATAGCCCTATAATCCTTGAGATTCGTCGATTTGCCCGTCTATTAAGCCCACAAATGCCCTTTTACGGTCTTAATAGGCGAGCAAACCATTTGATCTCATTTTCAAGTTGCTACGACAATGATTATACCAAGGGCTTAATATTTGCGAAAGGATTATTTTCCTCTAAATTTGCGATAGCGCTTTTCCGCCTGCTTGCCGTACATCATCGTGTAGACCATTGAGCTCTCAATGCATGAGTGGCCGAGGATGTTTGTAACATCCGAGTTGGACCCACCTTTTTCGATGATGCTTCGCCCCATGTAATGTCGCATGGAGTGAGCATTGAGTGGCCGTTCCAGTCCGGCCTTGTTTGCATAGCCACGGAGCATCTCACAAACACCGCTAGGCTTGAATCTATATCCGCGCGTTTTGTTCGTGCCTGAATTATGAATAGAGATAAATAGAGCATTGGGATCACGAAGGGCATTAGCTTGTTTGAAGCGTTCCCTTCTAGCGACCCACTTTTGTATAGCATCACTAGTTTGTTGCGTCCAGAATATTTCCCGAAGCGGTCTTCGCGTCTTCGCCTTCTCCGTTTTCCACACCATCGAGGCCGAAGTATTCCTCACGAGCTTCATTTATGGATATGACCGCTTGATTTGCTGTTGCCGCTTTCATTTCCTCGACCTTCTGGGCTTTGTCTTCCGGAACAGGATCGACGAAATCGAGATACAAGTTGTCTCCATATCTCGGCACCAGAAACTCATTCAATTGTTGCGCTATCATCTCCATTTTCGGTTTGATGGTTCTTGCGGCGAAGACATAGTTGGCAGTTTCGGCCGTTGCTCGATTCGTCTCCGATTCTGATCCACCGAGAATTGTCTTTGGTACTCTGAATCCAGCCAGTATCTTGTCCCGCATGACTTGCTGGAGATTGGCGAAGTCCATCACTGTTTGAAATGTGTGAGAACTTTTTAGATTTTTTTTCATATACAAATCATACAAGTGTTCGGATTCAAAAGCGAAAGTGGGGCTTTAAATAGTCTGTTTGTGTCGGTCGTGGTAATCATGATCATGTCCTTCGGAATGGGTATGATCCTGGGAGGCCCCGATAAAGGCAAGAAGATCGTTTCGTGGGAGCTCAAGCAGCTCTCGAAAATCGGGCGGTGGATCCTGAAG
>CAILTI010000003.1 GCA_903837075.1 uncultured bacterium
AAGATGAAGCTCCGTGAGAAGCAGAAGGAAGGTAGGAAGCGCCTGAAGGAACATGGTTCAGTGAATATTCCGCAGGATGTTTTCGTAAAGATGATGCGAGCAGGAGAGTAGAGAAGAGAATATTCAATATACAATGACACAATGATCAGTGAATGTTCAATTTGATTTCATTATGGTAAAATATCGTAGCTCATGACCGAGTGACCTGCACGCTCGGTGTCGTAAAATTGCATAATTCATCTCGCGATAGAGATACTTGTCATGGGACAGGTGGTTTTTTCGCCTACCGTGGTCGGAGGCGGCAAGGTCGTTCTGTACCGGCCGGGCATTGTGTCGAGTTATTCATACTAATATCTATTAAACATAATGAAGACAAATTTATTAAATATGAGAAACATAGATTTCTCTATTCGAAAGGAAGGAAAGTGGCTATGGAAAAATCTAGCGATCTGTCTGGCAGTGCTTCTGATATTCGCTATCTTGAGCTTCGGTATCGCATCTGCGAGGACAGCGGGACAATCCCATGTCTACTACAGTCTCGAAGCACGCAACAATGCCGATCGACTCATAAAGGTTATCGATGATGCTGACAGTTATGTGTACTTTGCTATCTATTACTTTACGAAAAGTTCCATAGCTGACGCTCTCATACGCGCGAAACATCGTGGCGTGAATGTCATCGGGATCATGGATAGAGAGGCGTCTATGAATGCCAATGCCTCGATATTGGGTCGTCTCAAGACCGCCAACGTCACCGTACTGACTCAGAGACACCCGGAAGGCATCATGCACGTCAAGGCTCTAGTTACTGAGGGGGCATATGCATCAGGGAGCTATAACTGGACGGATGGTGCCAACAATGTGAATGACGAAGTCCTGGAGATCGGCACGAATGAGAGTGTGAGAAAGCAGTACTTGGCGATCATAGAGAAGCTACTTGCGACGAATTCAGATAAGTCGGAATTACTAACTCTGAAGTCTAGTGAGGGCAAATCACCTGTAATAAAATCGATCGGAGATGGGGATTATGACTACACAGAGGCGATCGATCATGTTGGCGAGAAAGCGACAGTATCTGGCACCGTAACGAAGGTATTTACCTCAAAATCAGGCACAGTCTTCTTTGATTTCTGCGAAGACTTCGCGACGTGTCCATTTTCTGCGGTCATCTTTGCCTCTGATGTTACGAAGTTCCAGGATCTGACTCAGTATGAAAGAAAGCTCAGCATTACCGGCCTCATAAAGTCGTATCAGGGCAAGGCTGAGATCATTCTCAGTAGTCCGGAACAGATACGGTAAAAATTATGGACATACATAGATATTCAGTATATGTATTCATAGACGCGTCAAATATTACCGATCAAGGAGAATCAATACATGAAAAGGGAAATATGGACGTGGAAATCACTATAGATGCGGTCAATTTGCTGGAATACTTCGATGCTGTGGTATTGTTTTCTGGAGATTCTGATTTTCTTTCCTTGGTAAATTATTTGAGAAGTCAAAAAAAGCAGGTATTTGTAATTTCATCGAAGAATAATGTATCGCAGGAATTGCGAACCGGAGCTGATGGTTATATAGACATATTGAAAATCAATGACGATATCTGGGGTAGAGAATTGAGAAGGAGAGAGACTTTTGTAAAGAACAAAAACAGCCCTTCAATAAGTGAAGGACTGCCCTAGGATGTAATACCCTATCAGTTAATGACTAACCAATAGACCCGATCAGTATATCAAAAATATTTATCACAATCAAGGGCAATATATCCACACTTGTTGTATACTATATCAATGATAAAATACCTGATCCGCATATGGGTACCGATCGCCATAGCGAGCACCATCATGATGTTTACGATCTTTGTGGTCGCACAGCAGGCACTCCGTCAGTCCGCCAATGATCCGCAGATACAGATGGCAGAAGATAGTGCGGCTGTATTGGCTACCGGGGCATCGTCGTATTCCATAGTTGGTAATACGAAGATAGATATAGGAAAGAGTTTGGCACCATTCCTCATCATCTATGATGAAGCCGGGAAAGTTGTCGCGTCCACAGGTTATCTCAATACTCAGATCCCCGTAGTACCTAGTGGAGTATTGGCATCCGCGAAGACGAAGACTGACTCTCGTATAACATGGCAGCCAGCAACCTCTACACGTCTAGCGGCCGTCGTGAAATACTATTCAGGAAAAAGCTCAGGATATGTAGTCGCCGCCAGATCTCTCCGTGAGATCGAGATTCGTGAGAGTTCACTCGAGTTCAATGTTGGCATGGCATGGCTAGTATTGATAGTCGTCACCTTTGTCACATGCTTGATAAGCTCATGCCTACCCATCATCATTCATCACAAATAAAGTATCCGAAAGTAACTGTCTGGGATGTTATGAAGGAATTCCTCAAGGTAGTAAAGTATTACAAACTATCTCTACTAATGTGCTTTTTGGCCACCTTCGTTCTAGTTGTTTCTGGTTCTGTCATAGTACCTATATATTACAAACAACTATTCGATGTGCTGTCGAAGAGCGCTGATCTTACCGCATCGGTACCGCAGCTGGTACGCATCATCATATATATCTTGATTCTCAATATAGTCTGGTGGATCGGTTTTTCAGGACGCGGATTTATCATGGGCCGTATGCAGGCTAGTATCATGAACAGACTTCGACAGGGCGCATATGAATACCTGATCGGGCATTCCTATGCATTTTTTAGCAACAATTTTGGCGGGTCCCTAGTTCAGAGAGTGAATAGATTCATGCGTTCATTTGAGCGCTTGACAGACAGGCTATTTTTCGAATTGATGCCGATACTCATAAAGGTGACTGGTATATGTATCATTTTGTGGTACACGAGCTATATATTCTCCATCGTCATACTCACCTGGATGGTGGTGTTCATCTGTCTCTCACTATTTTTTTCGAAATGGAAGAGGCCGTATGATGTGAAGTCCGCCGAATCCGAATCAAGGGCGACAGGTGTATTGGCTGATAGCTTGGGAAACCATACGACTATACAGGTTTTCAATAGGTACGTGCACGAGACATCACACTTCGGTCTCGCGAATAGTGAACATACGCAGTCAATGTCACAAAAATGGGACGTGGCGGCATATATCAGCATGGTACAGTCGTTACTGAATATCGTTATTGAATTCGTAATATTTTATTTCGCTATCAAATATTGGAGCATGGGGATGTTGTCTATAGGTACATTCGTCATGATTCAAATATACATCATCGGTCTCATGGATGATTTCTGGGGCTGGAGTCGTATCATGCGTGATCTGTATGAATCATTCGGCGATGCCAAGGAGATGGTTGAAATATTGAAATTGGAGCATGGCATAAAGGACGTTCCTGGTGCCAGATCATTGAAAGTATCTAGCGGCGAGATCAAGCTAGACAATGTGCAGTTTCACTTCGAGTCTGGCAAATCCGTCCTTAGTGGAGTTTCTCTCGATGTGAAGCCTGGCGAGATGGTGGGACTCATAGGGCCCTCAGGTGCAGGCAAATCAACTCTAGTCAGACTACTTCTCAGACTCTACGACATCCATGGTGGCCAAATATTGATCGACGGCCAGAATATTGCCGAAGTTACTCAGGGAAGTCTGCGTGATGCTATAAGTTTCGTGCCACAGGATCCGATCCTCTTCCACAGAACACTCAAGGAGAATATTTTATATGGAAAAACTGACGCTACTGACGAGGAAGTCATGAATGCCGCCAAGCTCGCCCACTGCCATGAATTTATTTCCAGTTTTGAACACGGCTATGATACATATGTCGGTGAGAGAGGTATCAAACTCTCAGGTGGTGAGCGACAGCGCGTGGCTATAGCTAGGGCGATATTGAAGAATGCCCCGATACTCATACTCGATGAGGCTACGTCCAGTCTCGACTCTCATTCGGAGGTTCTCATCCAGGATGCTCTCGATGTTCTCATGAAGGGCAAAACCGTTATAGTCATCGCACATAGACTTTCTACGATTCGCAAGATGAATAGGATCGTAGTCATCGATCATGGAAATATTCTAGAACAGGGAACTCATGATGGATTGATCGCCAAGGCTGGTCTCTATGCAAAATTGTGGTCATTGCAATCTGAAGGGTTCATTAAGGATAGTGTGGAATAGAAATGACGGACGAATTGAATAGGTAGGGGGAAATGGATTAATAAATAGGGGTAAATGGGTGGAAAATTTGGCGGCCGCCACTATTCTCGCAAACCACAAACCGCGAGCTGCAAACCGCGAGTCCCCCTATCCG
>CAILTI010000004.1 GCA_903837075.1 uncultured bacterium
CTCCCGTCCGTATTGCTCCGTGCACCCATAGTCGCTAATCACGACCAAGGGTGCACTCCCGCAATACCGACGGTAGCTAAGCTCGAATATCATCCGTGGTAAGAAGCGGACATCCACGCGCTTCCTCGGTGCGACCGTGAACCGCCTGTCGCGAATTTCAAGCGCACTTAAGTCAAAAGAGAACCAACCTTCTCACTTATTGATCTGACTGATGGGAAAGTCAAAGAAGTAGCACCCGGGAGGATAGTTGTCCTTTCGTCGACATTAATCATTGTATTTCTTTCAAAATAATCTGTATTTCTACCTACTTGAGCCCAAGGTCCTTCACCTGTATATTTCTTTTGGTAAGAATCAAAAATCTCCAGTTTGTGACCATTAAATAGGCCAGAAATAATATTTCTTTTAATCGGGGGTGGCAAAACAAATTTACCATCCGAGTCTCTTTCTAAAGGTTTCCAGTGATTTACAGACCATCTTAATTTTTCTTTTTTATTACTATCAAATGCGCAACCATATTTTAACGCCAACTTTTTCATCTTTATCGTCCGCAAGATCATTGGCAAATAGCCAAATATGAAAATCGGAACAATCACAATGATCGTCATGGCCAAGAAAAATAAGATTAAGACGGTAGTATTATTCATGTGTTTTGTGCCACTTTATTTTGGGCAGCTTTTCTTTTCGTTACTATAAAAACAAACCAGCCAAAGAATAGGAAAAGTATAGAGGTAAGAAGATCTAAGCCAACATAAATCCATAGAGTCATGTTATACGGTTCATCAACATGCGCCACGCCAGGATTATTTTTATCATAAGCAACAGGAATTTTTTGATTTGCCTGAACTGTGCCGGGATTATATTTAATATCACTGACAAATGTAATAGATTTTCCGTTATCTGTATCAAATGTAATTGTAGGAATACTTAGAAGTGTTTTAAATCGACCACCTGTTAATTTTGTATCAACAGATACTATAGTGCCAATTGTTCTCACTTCTGATTTCTGAAAAGAATATGTGTTTAAAAATTGAAGTCCAGTCCATCCCAGGCCCAGTATCCCAAGAATAATGAAGGCTGTTCCAAATGTTTTATCGCTTCTTAAATTAAACTTCCTAGAAATTAGGAAAAGAATTATTAGGGCAATAGCGATCCAGGATAAAGGATTCTTTATTAGTCCTGATAGGAACCCGCTAGGATCTGCAGAAACATTACCGATCATTCCTATCAAAATTATCAAACCAAACAAACAACGGCCAACAATAACTATCGGGCTTATTTTGCCATTTTTGTTCATGCATATATTTTACCATACTTCTGATTCTCAGACTATTCACCCTTCGCATGTGTTATAATATAACCGCTGTAGTTTATTATTTATAATTTATTCATAATATGAAAAACAGGGATTATTGGCTTATTTGTTTCAGGAATTTTCGCGCCTTAGCTGTACTGTCTGCTATTGCAACATTACTCTTCGTTTTTGGTGGAGTATCAATACTTGTGGTCACTCTTGTAATTTCGACCATATGTTGGATCTTGCTTGCTAGAATGTTCAATAAACACTCATCAAAAGCTATATCAGCGGCATATACTCTAATCATTATACTGCTGGCTATAAACCTTCTCGGTAATGTTTTAGTTCCGTCTTCGTTTGGTGTATCAAGTATCTTGTTTTATCTAATTTACGCATATCTTTTGCAATGCGTTCACAAAGCACAAAAGCAGAGTGTCATGCCAGTTTAAGCGCCAAAAAGGTTCCAACATTGTCCCAGACGGCGCACCAAAAAATCGAGATGAAATACTAACCATATTACGGGAGCAAAGCGCCTGCGCGCTTTGCGTGTGGGAATCGAAAAGTCTGAGCATATTTTCAGACATTTTTATGGCTGAAAATGCGAAGACTGTACCGTTCCCGTAGGGAAAGATTCCCACCCCAGGCACTGAAATGTACCCCATAAATCCGACCTCTTGATCTTCATTCTTTATGGCTGGTTTATTTACTGCGTTTACAAGGCTCAAAAGCAAGGCAGCGCTCAAGCGATATAAGATTCATGACACCTTAATGAAAAGGAAATATCAGTTATATGGCGTACTTTTCATTGTTGCAGGTGTGGCCTGCTTGATATGGACTGCAATCCAGTTTTCAAATACCCTATCATTTCAGTCATCCGAGCTACATACTGTTGGGACGGTACGTGTCCGTAGACTTTAGCTTTCGCCACCCACTTCACGATGACACCCTGGCTAAATCCGCTACGCGTATTATATGGAATCATCTTAAACTAGGGGTGATTCCAAGCTATTGAACCATTACAACATATTTGACGAAATCGTCAAAGTATTGACAAATAGTCTCAATAATGCTATACTCTTATCAATAGAAAATTGATCACCTGTTCAAAAATGGGACGCTCTGTTTGTCGGGACCCTTCACCGACATCATCGTCAAGTTCAAACTGAACGAGGTTCAGATTGCCAACGGTTAATTCACTGTCAATTATGTTCCCTAGCTTGAACATTAAACACTTTCGATATTGATGTAATCTCGGCCTCACAGCAATGTGGGGCACTCTATTGGATTTACGATCAGACGATCGCGAATCCTGAGAGTTAGTTCTTTGATACAGTTAAATCTAGCTCCGAAAAGATATATAATCGTCGTCTTTTTAGAGCTAGACTTAACCAAAAACAAACAAAGAAAGAAAGGTAAGTAAAAAAATGAACATAAGCATTCCAGAGGAATCACGGACTATCGTCCTCATCCTTGTCGGTGCAATTGTGGCTCTGGTCATCGTCCATATCATTTTGGGCACCATCTCCACGATTCGCAAGCATCGCAAGCAGAGGCTGGCGCGGAAAGCGGCACAGAAGCGGTACGAGGAAATCATTCAGGTCAGCGGCGACCTTTCATGCCAGTTGTCTAAACTTCTAGCTCGCAACATCGATCCTCTTGATCTCATCGTTCAGTTCTTCTCGCTCACCTCACCGGTAAGCGATAAGATGCCGTTCGGTTCATATCAGATCGAGAAGTACCTAACCGATGAGCAGAAGATGCGGATGAACATGGTCTGCTCGGTCATCGGCAACATGGGCCGCTACGACTGTGGCATCAATCGGACAAAGGCTGGTCAGACTGTGAGCGCGTGTGATGTTTACCTCGGCAATATTTGCGGAATCTGGACCAAGACGGTCGCCTACTGGAAAGCTAATCGGCACCTGCTGACCGGCCTCCATAAGGATACCTATCAGATTCTCCAGGCGCAGGCGCGAGGATTCATGGAATCCAACGTCAACGCTCTGAAGAAATCTCTTGCCGCCCAGCTCGCAAGTTAATGGTGGTTTGTTCACTCGGTCGAGAGAACCGGAGTCAATAACTCAAACTCTCACGGATTTAGCCCCGCGGTCAGCAATGATCGCGGGTTTCTGTTTATACTTTCTTCTTTTCAGCATTTAATACCTTCCTTGTACCATCATTTTCAGCTGCAGTTCCGCAACATAGTTCAACCGTATGTTCTATTCCCTGAAGATACGATTTGGCTTTTATTGCTTGTTCGCAGTATGACTCCCAATCTCCGTTTAATGCTAATTTTTTACACTCCTCTAACATATATCGAAAATATTTAAGCGCCTCTGATTGTGTGGTACTTTCATAATCAATTATTATAGGCAAATATTCATCAATATCAGCCGCTCTGGGAATTCTGCTGTCCTCTAAAAATTTCTTGAGTGCAAACTGTAATTCGTCATCGGGAATTTCTTTTCTCTGTAGATCAAAACCAAGGGCACTATAGGCATATGTCCTTGGATCATCAATCACTTGCTGCATAAAGTCTGGTATCGAAGATCCGTATAAAAAGCCTTTCCTCTCCTCCAAGTCCATAATAGCGAGCTTCAATCTAAGAAGATTCCTATATCCACCTTCCGCATTAAAAGCACGCTCTCTTTTGTTTACCGCTACAACTTCAGGAGTCTCAAGATCGTCTTCGGGACGATCATATTTGCCTAAGACTTGATCACCTTGGTGAAATTTTTCCATAGTCATAATATTGTTGAATGTTTATAATAATGGTCTAATTATAATCTCTTCGAGATAATCTAGCAATTTGACCAAAATATCTAATATATTCAATCGTTCAGCAATTTATGGTATATTCATCGCAAGAAAGGTTCCAACATTGTCCCAGACGGCGCACCCAAATTATCTTACGGAGCGAATACTGCCAACTTTTGTAGTATAATAGTAGGTATATTTATCCATAGGTTAGTGACGAAAAATACCTTCAATTGCGTAACTACTCAGAAGCATATCAGCCTGCAATACCCTCCTGTCAAAATATTCCCCGTTATAGCCCTAGACTTGCTCTCACGTTGGAGATCTTATCCTCATTTATCATAACCTTTTCTGCTGCCTCTATTTCATTAATTGAGTCCAATCCGACCTTCTGAATGATCGAGATTTTCTCATCGATACCCACCTTCTTGTCCAACGCATCCTGGAAGAATGCAAAGACGATCTTTTCCTGAACTTCTGCAGGAAATTCCTTTAGATGTTCCGTCAGAAAGGCTCGCGCAGATTTCTCATCACCCGCTTTAGCCAACTCAGTTAGTTTCTTGTACAGTTCCTCTATATTTGGATTATTCATTGATTTGATTGATGGTAATAATTTTTCTTGATAAATATTATTCTAGAGTTTTCATCTTTTCAGCAAGTCTACTAGGGAATAATGCAGCAAAAATAGCAGCCCAAAATCCATCTTTTGAATTTTTCTGCGCCCGTGATTTCAGTTTCTTAGAAAACGTGTCTTTTGCTTTATTCTTTTCCTTAATACTGAATGCATCCCATTTTATTTTAGACTTCTTATCTATTTCTTTCTTATAATTATCCCATTCCCCATCAATAGCTTTATTATCAGGAAAGACTTCTCTAGCTGACTCAATGACGAGCGTTTTTGACGTATTTTCTACCGACTCTCCCATCACCGTACGAGATAGTGCTTCTCGCATACCTGGATCTTCTTTGACTGTGGCCGCTAGAAACTGGCCTATACCATTCTTCTGTTTATCTAACTCTGCAATAGCCTTCTCTACACTTCCCTTCTGTTTGATCAATTCCTTCATATCTTCGGATCCGAAGCCTTTTTTCTTTGGACCATTCGCAAATACCAGTGCGGTGTCAGCTGCCCTCCAGAATTTGCCCATTATACCATCACCCCAAGATTGCCTCACGAGTTCTTTCAATGCTACTTCTCTATCACTCTTCTTCTCGATTGCCAGGGCTTTCAAATACTCACCTGCGTCAATATTCTTTTCAACACACATCTTTTCTATTGATACATCTACTTCTTTATATCCCCCTTCTTTGAACGCCTTCATCGTCTCCATCTTTTCTGAAAGTATACCAAAGGCCTCAGGATTCGTGGCGGCGAGTTCCAGCATCTGATTTTTCACCATTTCCAATGACTTTTCAGATCCTACTATATTCAATATTCCTTTCCACTCCCCACTCTCTGCACCCATACTAACGATGAGGTCACTATCGATATTCTCCTTTAGAGCCTCTGCCTTATCCATCCTATTCTGGAAATCTGCTCTCAAGGCCTCGATAGCATCCACGTCGCCATCATTCAATTTACCTTCCGCGAGACGTTTCATTAACTCTGTGCCCGCGCCTGGCTCATCGCTATACTCTACCATCTTTGCGAGCAGGGCACTCTTTTTTTCGTCGTGCATTATCTCTACCATGGTAATGGCTTCCTTTTCCTCCACAGCTTCACCGGTCTTCTCAAGTTGTTCTTCCTTCGCGAGCTTTTCCTGTTCATTTTTTAGAATTTCTATAACCATAAAATCAAAATTATTTTATTAATAAATAGTTGAAACTGAACTGCCTGTACTAAGTATAGGTCGAATCCGCCCAATTCGCAAACAAAAATCACCCAGGTTATCCACACCTACTACAACTCCAATCTTCTAAACCCTTTGAAATATGTTATATGGTCACCTGACTTTCCGATGAGGTCGAAATGAGCGTCTCTATATCCGCCTCGATCTGTCGAGATATCTCCATAGTTCCATCGGCATACCAGTTATATCCAGACTTCGGGGAGCCGGAAAAATAGACCATAGCCGACCTCCATTCCCCATCATGAGTTTTTGATTTCGCGCCCGTATCTGCCACGAAGAGTCCCATAGCCAAGAAAGCGTCATTGATATCCCAAGGATCAGCCGCTTTTCCTGTGATCTTTTCTATCCTACTCTTATACGCCATCCACGTAGACGGTATAAAATCCGCTGGACCCATCGCACCTCCCCAACCGAAACTCATCGGACACGTTACCAATGTTTTCAAAGGATCTTTATTCAATTTCTTTGTAATAGCCAGGAATCCAGGAATATCTCTGGTCGGATGCATCGTCTTTGGCTTGACCATTCCATCTATATCCCGCACTCCATCACCTGTCTTTAGATCTGTCAGATAACACATATCCGTTTTTTCCAATTTCAACTCTTCCTGCGAGATAGCTAACAAAAAGGCTGGACGAATGTGTGTGAGACTCGCCACATGATTGGCTATATCGAGTGCCTCACCGAAGCTGATGGACGGATCGACTGTCAGCAATTCAAATTTTCTGGCACGAATATCGACTACAACTGATGCCACTGAACTAGATGCGGTAATATTTTCGACATGCCCTACCTGAGCCATCGGTAACTCAGCTAACGGTGCCGATCTATCTGCACGCCTAAAATAGTAGGCGCCTGCGACAACTATTATCAAAACGAGTCCTAAGATCAATTTTAATGGAAATTTTATTCTATGTTCTTGCATGAAATATTTATTCTCCGTCGCCGATAGGTTCTGCCGCACTCTCCTTACCAATTGATATCGTTCTGCAAATCATTTACCGCCTGACTACTATATTATATGGTGACTTTGATACCTACGCGTTCCCACTCATTTCTGTACATTTTCTTCATATGCTCAGCATTAGATAGTGAACCAAAATATTTCATAGAGGATACAATCTTGGTTTGGATGATATTGGCAACTTTCGGATTATTGAGTATCTCTAATCTGTTTGAGATACCGACTCTTTCGCATTCATTGATATATTTTTTGAGTCCGGTAGGGTCATCGGCAGCCAATGAAGCATGATGAAACATGCTGGCTCTGACGTTAACGTCTTGATCAATTTCAGATCCGCTTATACCAGGATACACTCTGATCCATGCCCTCGTTCTCCGTCTATATTCCAGAGGATCAAATAATCCAGATTGTATCATGTTATGTATCATCGCATCCCACAATTTCCTTTCTGACTTGATGAGTTGTGCGGCATCGATAGCTTTTTGCTCCGACAACTCTCTGATAATCGACCGACAATCATGTTCATCCGCTCCTGATGACATGCGAAATACAGCTTCGTCGACCAATGTATCAACCACTTCATCCTCTCGTTCCGCAGTATGAGGCGAGATTCGCGAGGATTCATCGGTCTCGGCAAGTTTCCTATCATATGAAGCTCTCTTCTCACTAATTTTTAATTCATTATACGCCTCTGAAATATATTTTTGTGACTCGGGGTCACCAGAATAATCCTGACTATCAGGATGGTGTTGCTTGCTGAGCCCAACAAATGCTTCTCTGATTTCTTCAGAAGATGCATTTGCACCTACACCGAGTCTTTGATAGTAATCTCGTTCAGATAATTGCTCTGCGGACACAGTAGGCCCTGGCCTAGGACCTACTTCTATCTCATCTGTCAATATAGTTTTTGGATCATCTTCCTTTTCTGTGGCTGGTTCGACTTTTGGCTCTGTGTTTTCGGCTTGAACACAATTATCTTCGGTAGGTGTATTCACCTCGACGGCTTCAAGATTTGGGGCTTGTTCCATAATTATATATTCGATAATGTAATATTATGATAGCATTTTCAATATTGATTCTCAACGAATTGAAGTGGGTATAATATGTCCCACTATTTGATCTTCATCACACCTCTTCCTCCGAAGTTGCCGAGGCACTCTCCTTACCACTTTTCTCAAATGCGTGGAGGGCGTCGATGATCGGCTGAATATTGCCCTTCAGGATGAGAGGCAATGTATGCCATGACTCCTTGATACGATGATCAGTCATTCTATCCTGTGGAAAATTGTACGTACGGATCTTCTCAGAGCGATCGCCAGTACCTATCTGACCCTTGCGGTTGGCGGAGAATTTCTTTGCTTCTGCTTCTTCCTGCATGGCCTCTAGTCGTGCGGTCAGGATTTGCAGAGCCTTTTCCTTGTTTGCAGACTGACTGCGCTCGGCGACAGATCGTACCGCCATACCGGTCGGCTTGTGAATGACGCGCGCCGCCGTTTCCACCTTGTTCACATTCTGACCACCTTTACCGCCAGCTCTCGACGTCTCTATCTCGAGATCAGCGGGATTGATGATGAACTTGGACTTTTTGCGTATCGGCATGATAGCGACCGAGGCCGTCGAGGTGTGTATGCGTCCAGACTTCTCTGTCTCAGGAACACGCTGAACGCGGTGCACACCAGTTTCCCAACGGAGATCATCGTAAATACCCTTGCCTTTGATCTCCATAGACGCTTCTTTGTAACCACCGATGTCGTTCGATGACTCATCTATGATCCTCGTAGCCCAACCACGATTTTCTGCATACCGTCTGTACATATTTAGTAACTCTGCCGCAAAGAGAGCGGCTTCATCTCCACCAGCGCCGGCACGAACTTCGAGAATGATCTCGTTCGGTTTTTCCTCAACCTGGACATCACCTTCGATGATGGATTTCATCTGGTCCTCTAGATTCTGCTTCTGTTCTACGATAGACGTAAGGTCACTTTCAGCCATCTCTTTTAATGATGGATCCTTTTCCATCATACTGCGTACTTCTTTCTCATCACGAATAAGCTTCTCGTACATTCCTGCGAGAAAAGCGGTTTTCGGATTGGCTTTGTAGGTTTCTAGGTTCATGATAATAAAAAAGATTTAGGATTTAAATTCAGGATTTCAGATCAGCGGAAAACGCCATTCGTAAATCTCAAATCTAGGATCGTAAATCTATTTCTTTGCAGCCTTAGCCAAGCGTGTCTTGAACTTCTCAACGCGGCCAGCGGTATCGATAGTTTTCTCTTGATTGGTATAGAAAGGGTGTGAAGCACTAGAAATTTCGACATGATGTACTGAGTAATCTTTGCCGTCTGTCCACTTTTCAGTAGTCTTGGTCTCGATAGTTGAAGGTATGAGGAACTTCGTGCCGCTGGAATTGTCGGCAAATATGACTTGTCTGTAGTTCTTTGGGTGAATGTCTTTTTTCATAGGTGGAGTCAATTTAGCATAAAAGGTGGCCATTCGCAAGTTCCAGACTCGCACCCCCCCATATCACTTTTCGTCTCGAGGATATTCTGTTACAAATATACCAGCGCATTTTCCAAAGGATGAGTGAATCCTTGGAGCGAGCTTTCATAATTCCTCACTTATCGTTATAATATCACCATGACATCCCGCCCACCTCGCACTCACATTATCTACACGATAGCAGTGATCGGTTTCATTTACACTCTACATCTCGTCATACCGATGTATTCGAACTCGAGTTTCCTCAACATCTTCGCAGACGAGAATACATTGAGTTACATATATATGGCCGGTGCAGCCCTATCGATATTCGGCTACCTCGTGGCACCCAGCATCATCCGAAGGTTCGGTAACTACAACACAACGATCGCGCTTATCATCATACAGATCTGCCTATTCTATGGCATGGTCGCGTCAACGTCAGCACTGACGTTGTCCGTCATATTTATCCTGCAAACTGCCGTTATCGGACTTATCAGTCTGAGTCTGGATATATTCCTAGAAGTTTATACCGAAGGTTCCAACGTCGGTAGCGTTCGCGGTCTCTACATAGCCACATTGAATGCGTCATGGTTAGTAGCGCCACTCATAGGTTCGATGCTCATCAATGGTACCGACAACTATCGCAATACCTACGTCGCCGCCCTAGCGATGCTCTTTCCCCTCCTCTATCTCGTTTATAGAAATTTCCCAAAATTCAAAGACCCCAACTATATCCACCTTTCACCTCATCAGCTGATAAGACATGTATCCTCGAATCCGAACTGGGTCCGCTTGTTCGTTGCTAACACCATTCTCCAGGTATTCTATTCATGGATGGTCGTCTACAGTCCGATATATCTGAACAAAACGATTGGCTTTGGTTGGGACGATATCGGTATCATTCTAGTCATCATGCTCATACCATTTCCTCTCATCCAATACCCTCTCGGTAAACTTTCTGATGGTGGCTACGGCGGTGTGAAATATGGTCAGAAGAAGATCATGGCTATAGGATTCATCATCATGGGTCTGTCTACCATAGCTCTATCATTATTTACATTGAAAAGTGTCGCCTTGTGGGCAACGCTACTCCTCATCACTCGTATAGGTGCAGCGGCCGTCGAGATCATGATAGAGACATATTTCTTCAAAACCATTTCCGTGCGTGATTCCGCTGCTCTCGGATTCTTCCGCATAACTAGACCGATCTCATATTTCCTGGCACCACTCATAACTATCATCGGTCTTTACTTCACGACGAATGAATACATCTTCGTGATCGTCGGCATTATCTGTCTGGCGGCACTCATTCCTGTTCTAGGAATGAAGGAGGTACGTGGGTGATTTATTAGGAGAAAAATTTTGGTGGGGTGGGGTAGGGGTAGGGCGTTGCGTGGCGATGAGACTGGCGTGTTACACGGCGCAACGCTGCGAGTCTGATGCGTACCCTTTTAATAGACACTTTAGAAACCCGCTCCCGCTCCCGCCCCTCTATTCGCCGCCGCACCCCCCATTTTGAAATCTTGGCATACCAAGATTCGTGTAAATTTTGCCAGATGAGTTCGAAATGGCGTTGCAAACACTGGGGCAAATTTTGGGAAATTTCTGAATCTTGGCGTACCATGATTTGAAAAGTGGCAGTCTCGCGGAAGCTCATGCCACCTTCAGATGCCGCGAGACTGCCGCTCTTCAAATACCACCCGTCAAATAAAAGTAATGACACCCCACAATATTTTTGATACAATTTGCAAACTTAAAACCGTGCCATATTAAATGAAAAGTCCACCCATGTCGACGATAACTATCAACTATTCAAACTTCCTACTCTCGATCATTAGAAACATCGGAATCTCTTTGCGCATCCTATCTTCCTCAGCACCACGTAATCCGACCTGACTCTTCTTGTGAGAGATCCACTCTTCTAGACGAGTGACAGCGAAGCCCGCCTTATTCAAAGCCTTGAAATACGACTGCAGCGGCCTATGAAATGAGATAGTGAACTTTTTCTTTTCAACTACTTTTTCCCCTGGTGTCATATCTACCTTGATCTGTGCGTCAGACATATAGGAGTCAGTGCGACGAAACATCTTCGGGGTCGCCTGAGAACTTGTCGGCTGCCCACCCGCAGTCTGTCCGACAACGTTCTTGGAATCCAACTTACCATTCTGGCTCTCTATTTTTTCATTTTCGATCTCCCACCTCCAACTGGAATTTTTCGGGATACGGAATGCAGGATGATTCAGCACAACTACGAGCTTACCACCAACTTTCAGTGCACGACTGCACTCTTCGACTGTCTGCAACAATTTCTCGATATTTTGCAACGCCAGAACTATAACAGCGACATCGATAGTTTTGTCAGCCACGAAAGGTAATTTTTCTGAAGAAGCGACATGGTATTCCAATTTTCCTTTATTCAACTGACCGGTGTCCCTATTTATCTTTCCCTCGATCTTACCCTTGACGATCTCGGTCTTGCCGGGACCCCTACCATCTCTATTCAGCGGTGCCAATTTGTCTCCTTTGTGTGCGTCAGCGAGTTTGATGAGTTCCTCCGAGATATCACAGGCTATAACATCTGCACCGTTCTGCGAGAAAGCCCGAGCAAAGTAACCTTGCCCACAAGCAACGTCCAATATCGTCATTCCCGCTCTAGGAGCGACCAAACGGATCAGGTTGGGCATGAGAACATTCTTCTGGTACGAGTCAGCAGCGTCCTCAACAAGGCCGTCGTACCAGTTCGCTATCGAGCCCCATGAAGTATTTTTGTCTGTCATTACCTCAAATTAGCACACAAAACGGCAAATTGACAGAAAAATGGATGTGTGGATGCGGGATGTTGCGACGTAGCACGTTTCCCTGTAAACTACGGCCATGAATACTATAAACAAAGTAAATGCGAGAGAAATACTAGACTCTCGAGGTAATCCGACCGTAGAAGTAGACCTGACATTATCAGATGGTTCTTTTGGTCGAGCAGCGGTGCCGAGTGGTGCGTCGACAGGTAGCCATGAAGCCGTAGAGCTTCGTGATGGCGACAAGAAGCGTTATGGTGGCAAAGGTGTCCTCAAGGCTTGTGGAAATGTAAACACAGTCATTTCCGGTGGCATTGTGGGCAAGGAGTTCGATCAGAAGTCCCTCGATGCTTTCCTCAATAGACTAGATGCGACTCCGAACAAATCCAAACTAGGTGCCAACGCTATCCTGGGCGTCTCCATGGCTTTCGCGCGCGCCGTGGCCATGAGTCAGAAACTACCCCTTTACCAATATTTCAGAAATATTAGCGGCACAGCCAACCCTCTACAACTCCCCGTTCCGATGATGAATATTGTGAATGGCGGCGCACACGCAGCCAATTCTGCTGATATCCAAGAATACATGATCGTACCACTAGGTTTGCCGACATTCCGCGAAGCCCTGCGCGCTGGTACCGAAGTGTTCCATGCATTAAAGAAGATTCTTTCCGAGAAAGGCTTGGCAACTACAGTCGGCGACGAAGGAGGTTTTGCACCGACCCTATCATCGAACGAAGAGCCATTACAACTCATCATGGAGGCGATCTCCAAAGCCGGATACGTTGCCGGCAAAGATATCTCGATCGCCATAGACGCCGCCGCCACAGAATTCTACAAGAACGGCAAATACGAACTGAAGCGTGATGGCAGATCATTCGATTCAACTGAATTGGTGTCATACTATGCCGACCTAGTCGCGCGATATCCTATAGTTTCTATCGAAGACGGCCTAGCAGAGGATGACTGGGATGGTTATAAACTTATGACCGAAAAGCTCGGAAGCAAGATACAGCTAGTCGGTGATGATCTATTCGTCACAAATATCAACAGACTGGAGAAAGGTATAGCTTCTGATGTTGCCAATTCTATTCTGATCAAATTGAACCAGATAGGGACGATCTCAGAAACCATCGAGGCAGTAAATATGGCCAACAAGGCAGGTTACACCGCGGTGATATCACACAGATCTGGAGAGACAGAAGACACCACTATCGCTGATTTCGCAGTAGGTACCGGAGTTGGACAGATAAAGACCGGATCATTGTCACGAACAGAACGTACAGCCAAATACAACCAACTACTCCGTATCGAAGAAGAACTCGGCGCGGCAGCCATCTATCCCACAAATAGTATTTTGAAGTGATCCATAGTTATAGAACATCTCTAGATCTTCCGTCAATGGAGGATTGTGTGTGATAGAAAGTTATCCCCTAAAAGCTACGTGCTATCCACAGGTTATCAACTGTGATGTACACACCGATGATTTGACTTCAGTCGAAATCGACATATAATTATACCTAGGTCAGTGCATTGGAGAAGAACCTTAACTAATCAAATTAGGAGTCCAAAAAAATCAGCCCCCCGGGTTGAACAAGGACACCACTATATACTTTCGGTATCTCTCTCCACTAGTTTCACTTGACCGTTATGGTACAAAAGCCCCTTCACCGGGGTTTTTGTGCGATCCGACCGTCATTCGAGAAAAAGAAAAACCCTTGGCGGGTTTTCTTTTGACACCTATTACTCCGTAGCTGGAGGAACAGGAGTGCCGACAGGAGCCTGAGGCTCAACCGGCTTCTTGGTCTTGGCCATGTTATTTGCGCGGGTGGGTTAACTCCCGCGCGAATATTATACCGCCACCGCAAGTACGACTCTCTCGCCATCATCAAGTTGACAAACCGTCAAAACGTGTTATCGAATAAGCCCTAGGAATCGTACTCCCACGACATGATGTAATTTGTTCTAAAAATAGAACATGGACGTAGACTATTGTAAATAGTAATGCCTGATAGCTTCCAATGTTCCCTCTTTGAGCTCATAAACCAATGGAACGCCGGTCATGATCTCTAGTCCGACGATCTCATCATCACCTATTTTATCAATATGCTTTATGAGAGCTCGGAGACTATTTCCGCTCGCGGCCACGATGACATTCTTGCCTTCACGAACTTTCGGTACGATCACTTCATTCCAGTACGGCAATACCCTTTTTACGGTGTCTTCTAACGACTCACCGAGAGGTACCTCTTCAGGTGAGAGATCCTTATAAACTGGATTGTTGCCATCATATCTAGGATCATCACGCGTCAAGAGTGGTGGTCGGATATTGTAACTCCTGCGCCAGAGTTGCACCTGCTCAGGGCTGTATTGCTTGGCCATATCCTCATGTTTCAACCCCTGCAACGCACCATAGTGTCTCTCATTCAATCTCCAGGAATATTCTATCGGTGTTGCTTGACTACCCATCTCATCTAGAACGATCTTCAATGTCTCGTTGGCACGTTTGAGTACTGATGTAAATGCTATGTCGAAAGTAAAGCCAGCCTTTTTCAAATTTTGTCCAGCTTTGTGGGCCTCCTCGATACCCTTTTCGGACAGATCAACGTTCGTCCAACCACAAAATCTCTTTTCCTTATTCCAAACACTTTGCCCATGACGGATCAAGACTACTCTACATTTTGCATTGTTATTTTCCATTGTGATTTTTTGCCTGCCGATGAGCAGGTGCACCTTACATTTTTATAATCATCTACCCCTTCTTCCTAACCACGAGCGCCGCCATATATCGGACCAGCAATATTGACCCCGTGGCCATGAATATTCCTAGCGACCAGCCAGCGACCACATCTGATACCCAATGAACATTGAGGACGACGCGACTCAGACCAACAGCGGCTGCCGCCACGGCACAGGCTATGATCATAACCTCTCGCTTCATAGTTGAATGTATCCTCGATACTAGGAAGTATGCTATCACAACACAGAAGGCCGCCGCCATAGACGCGTGTCCGCTCGGGAAGCTCGGATCATTGACCATGGTCATGAGGGCGTTCTCAGGTCTCTCACGTAGGAAGAATTCTTTGAGAAGTCCAGTAGAGAATGCTGTCGCCACCATAGACATGATGAAGATCGAACCGAGTCGCCACTTCTTCTGGAGTAGTAGTATCACACCGATCACGACTCCGAGGCCAGTCGTAACGACCGTACCGCCGATATTCGTCACCCATGTTGCCAGAGTGACGAGGGCCGGATATGCGTGATTTACCTTATCCATAAATATGTTGACCGTAACATCAAAATTCACCATGAACGACTTCGCAGCCCAGGCGTCCTGAATAGTTTTTGCAAGTGCGATCAGTGAGATGATATTCAGTCCCAATGTGAACAATTCATATCGTGCAAATATATGGAATCTAGTATTGACGAATCGGTAACCCCAGATGATGAGTATAGCGAGCAAGATAGCGATCATCGCAACCTTACCGAAGTACCCCGATGCATAATGGTACCCTTCCCCGAAAATGTATCCAGCGAGAACGGAGAGTATGACCCAACTAACTCCGGAAATGCTATTGAATATCCAGAATTTTCCTACAGAGATCTCTCCAGTACCAACCAGGAATGGTGTAAGAGCCCTGGTGATGGGGCTAAATCTACTTATGAACATGGCTTTGCCAGTATGTGTATCGAGCAGTTTCTTGGCCTTTTCTATATGTGAATCTTTGATGAAGAAATATGGTCGTAGTCGAGCGATGAGTGACATGCCGTATTTCCTACCGAGCATAAATCCGATAAAGTCACCCAGCAAGGCGGCGACTACTGCCACGATCATGACCCAGTATATATTGAGTACTCCGATACGTGACAGGAATCCCGCGGCAATGATCGTTACATGGCCTGGTATAGCCGTGCCGATCAGTGGTAAACCCTCCAAAATGACCAATATGAATAGTAAAGGGTATCCACCATGAACTATCACGGTTTCGATGTTTCTGGACAACTCGAAAAAAAAGTGTGCATAAGGCATATTATGTTTTCATTATTATAGCAGTATGCTATCATACTATGCTAATAGTGGTGACATCGTAATAGTGATTATCAATTAACATCAAAACAACAAATCTATGAAACCAATAACTATCTATTCAACACCGACTTGTGTCTATTGCAACATGGCCAAGGCCTTTTTCAAGGACAACAACGTCGCATTCACAGAGCACAATGTAGCGAGTGATCTAGAAAAGCGCAAGGAGATGATCGACCTAACTGGTCAGATGGGTGTACCAGTGATCAACGTTGGCACCGAAGTCGTCGTAGGCTTCGATGAACCGAAACTCAAGTCTATTCTCGGCATAAAGTAAAGGATCATGACTCCCGACATGGGGGTCGTTTTGTATCTGGTCGAACTGGTAGGTATTTCGAAATAGCCTTTTTCATCATCAGATCACTTCTCTCTCCCCAATCAAAATACGTTTTGTAATCATTCGGATCTATCGATCTGATCTTTGATATATCACCATCAGGATCTATATGCCTGATGAATTTATAAGCTCTATAAAAGCATTCTCAGTTTCGGGTGTTATGGCTTGAAAAAAATGTGTCATGCGATTGTCCATACCAGTATCAGTTATGTAATTCTGTGCGGCGTATCTCAGGTGTTCTATGGTGAAACGTTCTGATCCTCTCATACCAAAATAATTCTTCAACTGAGACATTCTCTCAGCAACTTCTTGGCCAGAAAAGAGGTAATGGATCAGATCAGCCTTCAAACTTTCTCGACTCAGATGACCTGGTTCATCACGCTTTTCCCGCATCGCCAGGTCCATTTCAAAATCCTTGTCAGTGTATTCGACCTTTGACAAATCGAAGCCTTTCGCAAAATACTTTTCTAGATTTCCATACTTCCTGATCATGTGGCCTTTTTCGTGTGCCACTATCATACTCATTTGTTTGATAGAGGGTTTTCTTCCTGACCATGGCAACTTCCAGTTCAATGGGATGCACTCTTCATTGGGCTCATCGGTCGAAAAATCTATAGCAGTCTGTGTTGATATCCGTCTAACTGCTTCATCCAAAACTTTATTTAACTCATCTCTAGTCTTAGGCTTAGATTTCCTCGGATCATAATCTGGACTATTCGATGTGTAGATGACACCATCCTCATCCTTGTAGCATGTCAATTTCGTGTTTTCTGGAAGTACGTATGGGGCAAGCTTCATATTCCTCATTCGCTCCGCCTTGAGCATACCATCTTGATACAATATCTCGATCATCTGGTCTCTGATAACAGGGTCATTAACTCGTGCGATCAAAAGCTCACCGTCATTACCTTCAAAATTGGCCACTGATTCGGGTGTCAGAATTTTTGGATCATTTGATTGCGAATGTTTTTCCATAATTGTATTATCACATACATTATATACTATTTACGTAGCTCGCCCCAATTGTAGCGCACAACCTCACCTACTTTTGGATTCTATTTCGCTAAAATGGCGCAACAAAACCTTAACTGATCAAATCATTCTTTCTCTATTATGAAAATGGCACGTACTCTTTTGAATACGTGCCTAAAACTGAACTGAGCAATGATCAACGTGACTTGAACTGTACATACCCTGTCGTCCCAGTGAATATCATACCCTCTCACAACGGAATTGCCCGAACTGCTTCTTTGGCGGATGGAACAACCCGATCCCCACCTTCCCAGCTTCGGCGAATACCCTGTCAATAACGACCTCGCCGAGAACTTGATTGCCAGGGAAAATCTCCCTGATCACAGACACATTTACCTCGAGCATCCAATCCTTGAAGATCGGCGCTACGACGGCGATAGACCGAGCGGAACCCGGTGACGCGTGCTGAACACTCGAATACACTTTCCAGATCGGATTTTTGTAATCCGTATCTTTGAGCGATATCAAACCTTCTGGCAGGCGAATAGATGAACTGACATTAAAATATCTCACCTGTTCTCCTTCGACTACTATCCGTGAGCAACCAACTCGGAGAGCATCCCAGAGCCAGGAAACAGGTACTGCCGGATTACCATCACTGTCCTTGACCATAACTTCCATGGCCTCTTCCTCGATAGTTTGCTCACCATTGTGAGTAGCAAGCTGCTCGCGGAATTGGTGTCTAGAAATATGGTGCAAAAGGAGCGGCGTTGTGCCGACTAATTGCATATTCAATGATCTCATAGCTAATCTTACGCTAGCACATGATTCTCCACCTGTCAACAAAAAAGCGGCTAAGTCTATACTTAACCGCTCAAAACGGAACCGCGGAGCAGGACACGTCACTGGACGTGACTTCACGCGACGAAACATCACCCAACCGCACTACACGCGACGATGCTAGGCGCATAGCGAGTGGCGTATTATCCACACGCTCCACGCAGTACTTAGCTAGACGCCGACGGACTTTGCAATACCTTGCCCGACAGAATAGAATAGCAGGAAGAGAATAATCTCTCCCTGCTCAATACGTAAGCGTGCATTACTGCAGGGGACTGGGGTGGGGGAAACGCAACGGGGCTTGATAAAATAGAAAGAAGAAAACTAAACCCTTCCTTCTCCGTACTGAACTCGACAGGACCCTACGTGACGCAACAATGAAAAACCGGGCCAGGCACAGTATATTAGCAGAGAAGGAATTAACTCTCCCTGCTCCACGCGGCACCGAACAGCACAATACTGGACGTTACTGCACCGAACGCAAGAGCACGAAACTCAGTCATATAGCTCATATTGAATATTTCAATCGTGCCATCTAATGATAGCTAATCATACTTTTACTATTTCGTCAACAAAAAAGCGGCTGAGATGAAATCTCAACCGCTCCAAACCGCACCACACGGGACTTGACTGAGCGTCGCGTAAGTATGGGCCACACTACAGGATTAATTAGCGGGGAGAGAATTAACTCTCCCCGCTCGAGACAGAACGCCAGGTTACTGTGGAATGCTAGACGCTACGATGCGTCGAACACCATTTACCCCACCAGTTTCTCCGCCTCCTTGATACACTGATCGAGCGTCAGATCGCCCTTGTAGGACGATTGAAGCGTTTTCGGTAAAGAAGCGAAGACTGTGCGACGGAACTGCTGTGAGATGAAGATGGTGACGCCAAGATCATCCTCACTGCGAATGTTGCGACCCCTCACCTGAAGGACACCCAGCATCACGCGCCAATTCCAGATCGCCCAGCGATTATTGCCATACCGGCGTTCCTCGAATTGAGTCCGAGGATCATCCGGCGGCGGATATGCCGGTCGAAGCACGAAGATGACCGGCGCAATCTGTCTAGGAAGATCGATACCTTCCCCAAAGTTCGCGAAGGTACCAACCAGACAGTCACCTTCCCCGTCTTTGAAACGAATGGCAGCCTCCTTGGCCGTGACACCGTTCCCGTAGGAAATAGGATTGAGGCCTTCCTCAATCATGATTTCACCGAGTTTGTGCCTTTCTTCGTTTGACACAACAACGTGCAAGGACCGCTCGCCATTCTTGACCAGCTTCTTTGCAGAGCGAGCGATGCGGCGCATCACATTCGTAACCGCTCCGCGCTTCCTGTCATTGAATGCCAGGTTAGGCGTATCGGTCGGCATGAAGATGCGAGTCTTTTCGGCAGGAAATGACGGCGGTAGGGTCAAGAACGGAAACTGAATTCCGGATTCCTGACCGAAGATCACATTGTCCCCGATCGTGGCAGACAGAGCGATCGTCGTCTTGCCGAGCAAGAGCTTTACCAGAGGATTGATATAGTGCGAACAGACCACGAGCTTATGAGCCACGCGATCATTCTCATCTTTTTCTTCCACATGGTAGGCATAGGTATACGCCAGGGCTCCTCGATTGCTGAGAGGTAATGAAAGACCTAGCGAGCGAACATATCGACGCAGGTTCTTCACTACGTTCTCAACTTTCTTGAAAACCAGGATGTCATCGTCAGTATCGAGCGATTCATCCTTCAAGGCTTTGGCCACAGAACGCTCGATCGCACGACTGTCGATCGAATCCAATATCTCGATGAGTTCAGTGATCTCTGACGCGTCGAGAAGAGTGCCACACGATGCAGGTTTCTTCTTTATGATCTTGACCATTCGATTACGAAAATGATCGAGAGCAGCAGCGGCTTCGGGTTCACTGACCTTCTCCAGGATACTAACGGCCCTCGCAACATGTAGATCAGTGATGTCATACGACAACGCCGAACGTACAGTCTCCGGAACACGATGAGCTTCGTCGATGACGAGCAGATCAGGTTCAGGAAAGTTTTTTGAGAATAACCGATTAAACAAGTAGAAAGCCAACGTAGCGAGAACCGGCTTCCGTGAATTCCATGCCTCATATTTCTGTTTGAGGTATGGACATGGATGAGCTCCAAACTCTCTCACTTCACCTGTTTCCTGATCCACACGATGCGGACAGGACTGAAGCATTGAGCAAGGGATCTCATTGGCTTGAAAGCGAGTCTGCGATCCGTCAGAAAGATCTACCTTTGAACGCTCATAGTAGAAACACGGAAAATCACTACGTCCCAGAGCGATAGTAAAATCGTCCGGGAACCGCTGGCGAATTTGTTCAAGTACCGTCTTTGTGGGTGTAACCACGAAACAAGTCTTGAAATGTTTCATTGCCGTCCGAGCTAGGGTAACTTCCATTGCCGTCTTGCCCTCACCAGTACCGATCTCCAATATCACTCCATTAGGGGTTGGTAAGACTGATTTTTCTCCTATAAACCTGAGTCCGATTTCTTGTTTCGGACGCATTCCATGTTTGAATTCCCCGTCCTTCGGGAATTGGGATTTGAGCTCTTCCCAATTGAGCCAATGATGTTGCATGCTAACCTTTCGTTGTCCTCCGTATCCACCGACTGGTGGAGTAGGAGGGCGTTTTTCAATGTTTCTGGACATCTGTATTCCAATACAAACGCACTCTATATAGAGTATTATCCATTATGTATATAAGCATAAAAATTTCTTTGCGTCAAGACTTTATCAATAATAAAATAGCCGCCTGATTGAATCAAGCGGCTCCAAGCTAAACTGGACCGAACTTAGCTACGCTGGACCATGGAGCACGAAACCCAGAAATATAGCGACCAGCACAAATTGGTCGCTCCGGACCGTACCTAACTTGGCATGACAGAACTAAGCTGGGCTAAACGCGACATAGCGTTGCTAGAAATGTAAGCAATCTCAATAATTTTCAAGACTGCTCCGGACTGCGCTACACCCAGGATAGATCCACGTTAGTGAACCATACCCGACGGAATAAAAAGCGGCGGATGAATTAACACCCGCCGCTCGAGACCGAACAGTGCCGTACTGAAGGTTACTACACTCGACTCGACACTGCGGAATAATTGCACACCGGCAACGCGTCGCGACTACTGGCAGCTCTCGATGAGCTCCTGCACGTTGACCGGAATCTCTCCCGGCTTCGCACTGTCGTAATCGACGCGAGTGATCTCATTACTAATTTCGTGAAGCGTCTTCTTTTCAACCTTCTCGATAACGAAGCGGCCGAAGCGGCCTTTTTTGGCCGGGCGCCAATCACAGAGACCGACTGTTCGGCCAGCGATATCGAAGAGAGCCTCGACGTTCTTGTCACTGATCTCACGATTCGGATCGAAGACGACCGGAATGGTCAGCCCCCAATGCGGAATGCGAGGTCGGGTGATGCAGACAGCCGTCTCAGACGAACCCTGGTGCATGACGCCGCCTTGCATGAACGGCATCCACTCGATGTTACCATTCTCGTCGCAGCCGTTAAACTCGCAAAAGTCTGCGCGGAAGTCCAGGAAGTCAAATAGTCTCGTGGACTTGGCCGTTGATATCGTCTTCTTACCCTTGTAAGTGATACCCTGGCCGGCGATGATGAGCGCCGCAATGATATTTTGCATCGGCACTCCCATCTTGCCTTTTTCGCTCCGATAAAGCTTGGTGCCGGCCTCTTCTTGGGTCGTCCAATCAGTACGGACAGGCAGACGTTTCTTGGTCCGCAGACTCTCAAGGAGTTCCTGGGACTTGGGATTTTGTAACATTCCCGGCGACAGCCACCGGAGTGTGAACAGCATCAGAATTAACTCTTTCATTTTTTATTTACTGACTTTAGGGATTACTCCCACGGTGTTGGTACCTATTTTTTTAGTGTTTGCAATGAGCGCTCTGTTGCAATGTGTTATCGCTATTTAGCGCGAACAACAACACGTCGTTATTATCTGTAAAGCACGTTAACATATCGAAATCGTCTTGTCAACGATGCCATTGACACTGCCACTATTTTATCGTTTTAAGGAAGTAGGTATTTCGAAATAGCCTTTTTCATCATCAGATCACTTCTCTCTCCCCAATCAAAATACTTTTTGTAATCATTCGGATCTATCGATCTGATCTTTGATATATCACCATCAGGATCTACAATAAACGGTCCGTACGGTTCAACCTTTGCAGCAAAGCGCAATTGATATATCAATTCACCAGTCTCTGGGTTCGTGAAAGTCTCATATCCCAATGGGAAAAGTTCGATCACCTTCATATTCGTCTCCTCCTTTATTTCCCTAATGATACATTCCTCGAAAGTCTCTGTGCCCTCCCGACTTCCACCTGGCATCTCCCATGCATCCTTTTTCGTCGCATAGGCGAGCACCAATTCTTTTCCATAGAAACATAGCGCCCCTGCCGCACTGACTGGGAGATGTCGTATAGACTCAAAGTCCACGAGTTCCTCGTACTGGATATCCCATTTGAGACCATTGATCCTGGAGATGTATGAAGATTTGATGATCATGATCTGTATAATAGCATTTTTACAGACCTTACTGGCATCTGTGCGGGTTGTGGTACGAAGTTGGAACCTTACTTGTTCTAGATATGGCTATTTAACGATTACCCCACTTTATTTACTATAGAAATGCGGTAGTAAATCTGATTGAGTAATATATTTTGATGCCTGATTCAGAATTCCCTTGAGAGTACCTCTTGCAATAGGATCGTGATTTGGAATGATCAATGTCTGATTCATATTGAACATTACCCGACGTAGCTTTATATGACTTCCAGTTTGATCATGAACAACAAAGCCGAAACCTTTCAGTATTTTAATAACATCCTTTCCAGATAATATCTTAAGCTTTACTCCCATAGAGATTTGCAGGAAGTTCAAAACTAGTAAGAATCGACGGCATCGGACCAAAACCTAGCGATGCTGAATCTTCCCCTTTGAAAAACAGTTTTACAGCGTCGATAATATTCGTCATTAGTTCTTCAAAAGTCTTTCCTTCTGTGACAATGGGAATATTAACACCCTCGGCTGTATAGGTGTTATCTTCATTTGATACAAAAAATTGAATGATGTTTTTCATGCCTTAAACATATCATTC
>CAILTI010000005.1 GCA_903837075.1 uncultured bacterium
ATCTGCTTCTCTCAAACTTATTTAACAATTTGAAATTCGACGAAGAATATATTCAAATGAGTTATGAAGCCTACAAAGCTAGAAATGACAGCAAAAACAACTATACCAAGTCTTCACTAGAATCCCTCTCAAACGAATTAAACGCCCTCACAGACAAAGAATCACGCCTCGTCGATGGATATGTCTCTCAACTCATTACAGAGTCAATTTACAAGCAGAAAAAGTTAGAGATTGAAAACCAAAGAGCGACACTCAATAACCAGATTAAGGAAATTCAGGCAAAAGGCGGAGTCTCCGAAGTTACTCTCGAACAGATCAAGAATGTATTTCTAGAAGGCAGTAGAGCCGCGGAAAAATATCTGCTCGTGGATGAACAAGAAAAACGAAATATGCTGAAAAAGTTACTTTCGAACGCTTATGTACAAAACAAAAATGTGGCTAACTATCAATTCAAAAGTCCATATCAGGTGCTTGCTTTGGAACCTAAAAACAACGATTTAACACAGATGCGGATAGGGTGAGATTCGAACTCACGGTCCCGTGAAGGACGCCGGTTTTCAAGACCGGTGCTTTAGACCACTCAGCCACCTATCCAAAGATTTGTCAATAGTAAAGCGCTAGTTATCACCTTACTATGCGTTCCAAATGAACCGCCCAGTTATCATAAGGTAAAATATGGCGTTATGCAATGATTGTGTGTTATTGTATTTCCATGCGAATACTAGGAATAGATTATGGATCGAAGAGGGTAGGAGTCGCTGTTTCAGATGAAGGGCGGCAATTCGCCTTGCCGGTATCTGTCGTTACGAACACGGCGACCCTCCTGGAAGAGATCGAAAAGATAGCTATTGATAATGAAGCCAGAGAGATCGTCATGGGCGAGTCTCGTAACTATAGGGGAGAGCCGAATGAGATATTACTCGACAGTCTGGAGTTCAAGAAGAAGTTGGAGAAGAATGGGTTTACTGTATATTTCGAGCCAGAGTTCATGACTAGTGTCCAGGCGGAGAGGTGGCAGGGGAAGAGTGAGCTCATCGATGCGTCTGCGGCGGCGATAATATTACAAAGTTACCTAGATCGAGTGAGGCAAGAAAAATAGATATTATAATTCAGAACACAATCAATATGACCATTACTATCGATGAATTCAAAAAGGTAGAGATCCGCGCAGGAAAGATCCTTTCGGCAGAGAAGGTGCCGAATACTGACAAGCTATTGAAACTCATGGTCGATCTCGGGGAGAAGGTCGAGGTGAAAGAAGTGGCGAAGGAAGAAGGTGCCACCATCACGCCAACCGATGCTCCAAAGGTATTTGTATCCGCACCCAGGCAGATAGTTTCCGGGATAGCACTCCGTTTTCCTGATCCAGCAGTGTTGATAGGCAAGACCTGCATGTTCGTCTCAAATCTCGAGCCACGAGTTATCAAAGGCCTGGAAAGCAACGGTATGTTGTTCGCTGTCTCAGTTCCGGAAGGAGGGTTTTCATTACTCGAGCCAAATGAGACTATACCGCCAGGGACTATGGCGATATAGGAAAATGTTCCCGCCTGTCGGCAGGTAGGCAATGACACAATGACCAAATATTCAATATTCACCATTCACAACTCTATAATTCCTACTCCCTATGCACATAACTGACATCATCAATCCACAATTCCTGATCTCCACTCTCGGTCTATTGGGCGTGATCGTTATCATATTTCTGGAAACTGGGGCATTTTTCGGCTTTTTTTTCCCGGGGGATTCGCTACTAGTTACTGCCGGATTTTTCGCATCACAAGGACATCTGTCGATCGCCGCGTTACTCATCTTTACTTTCCTAGCTGCAGTTATAGGAGATAGTGTCGGTTATGCTTTTGGCAAGAAGATCGGTCCGTCGATATTCTCCAAGGATGACTCGATGTTTTTTAATAAAAAATACATCCTACGTGCGCAGGATTTTTACAACAAACATGGCAGGATGACGATCATCTTGGCTAGGTTCGTGCCGATCGTCAGAACTTTCGCTCCGATCATCGCTGGGGTGGGGAATATGAAGTACAGAACTTTCGTAGCATTCAATATCATCGGCGGACTATTGTGGACCTGGTCTATGCTCCTTATCGGGTATGGTTTTGGTTCTATCGTCCCTGATCCTGATAGATATATCATCCCATTGGTGCTCGTCATCATCTTCATCTCAGCGGCACCAGCTATATACAAATTGATCCAGGAGTATTTGAGGTCATTGAAGTCGAACTCTTGATTTTTCGTTTTCAAATATCTGCTATAATACGGTCATGCATCAGTCCCTGTTCTTCAAACTGTTTCCGCCGCCAATATTCATGGCCAGAAGATTCGCTGGACTCGAGATTTCCGATGACGCCCTGCGATGTCTCCAGTACGAGTCAACCATACACGGACCGATCATCAGAAGATATGATGAGGTGGATATGCCAGAGGACACGATCGTAGGAGGCGACATAAAGAATGAAGTTGTATTGTTGGATTTGTTGGCCAAGTTTGTGGCGAAAAATAAACTATCTCACGTCAATGTATCAGTGCCAGAGGAGAAGGCCTACCTTTTTCAGACAGATGTTACTGGCAAGACGATGCGGGACGTCGCTCAAAATATCGAATTCAAACTAGAAGAGAATGTTCCATTGGCTGCACGTGATGCGGTTTTCTATTTTGATATCATGCCAACAGAAACAACTGGTGGTGTATTGCGGGCTAGCGTATCGGTCGTACCGCGCACGTATATAGAGATGCAGATATCGATACTACAGAAGGTTGGGGTATTACCCATCGCCTTCGAGGTTGTGCCAAAGTCTATCGCTCGTGCCGCACTCCAGAATACGTTAGGCAAGACTTCGATGATCATTCACATCATGAAGCACAAGACCGGAATATATATAGTTTCGAATGGCGTAGTCTGCTTCACGTCTACTGTCGCGAATAAGATCAGTGTTATGGGTCAGCCGGTCGCTGGTCCGACGGATAGTTTCATCGAGTTACTTTCTCGAGAGATCAGTCACACCTTGACGTATTGGGCGACCAAGTCTGCTGCTCGTGTCGACGAAGTGATCCTGGCCGGTATAGATGCGGAACAGTATCGTTCGAAGCTGGCAGTGAAGAGTAGTGTCGGTGGGAGACCGGTCAGTATCGCAGATGCTTGGCGCAATATGATCGACATAGATCATTACATACCAACTATCCCAAAGTCAGCTTCACAGAACTATATCGTGGCCGCTGGACTAGCGATAGATTCATAAAATCATGAGACATACACTCATCCCAACAACACTCAGGAACGCGATTCGTCACGACTACAGGGTTCGTGGACTGATCGTGACTCTGTTCATGATCTCGTTCGCTATAGTTGTCGGTATAGTATCGATGTTACCAGCATTTATACATGTTCGGTATGAAAAGTTATCTGTCGAGCAAACACTGGCCCCACTCGAGGCCGCGATAAAGTCGGCAACCAGCACTGTCTCATTGGCAGATGTGAAGAAGCAGGCAGATATCTTGGCCATGTTCAATGATGATCTGAAAGGAAAGATAGATTACTCCTATGTTATAGGGAACGTGGTCGATGTCAGGGGTCCGGTCAAGATCACATCTATCGCTGTATCGAAAGTTTCAACGACGACTGTTACTGTATCTATCCAAGGGATCGCTCCCAATAGGGAGGCTTTACTCACGTTCAAGAGCCGTCTGGAAAATGCGGCGGTTGGCAATAGGGTAGAATTGCCGATATCCCAACTGGCAAAGAGTAGCAACATACCATTTTCATTGACCGTAAGTAGCAAATCTATAAAATGAAGCATACTCATCATCACCTACTCATAAGTTTTGCCATCATGTCAACGATGATCGCTACACTGGTATTCTTCTATATGAAATACACTGTGAGCAGTATGACTGATGAAATAGTTACAGCGATGAATGAGGAGGCAACATTACAGTCGAGTGATTCTCTGGAGTCGAGATTACAACAGTTGCAGAATACGTCAGCCAAAGACTGGGAGAGGATATATAGCGTCTTTGTGCCGTCTGACAACGCTGTACCGTTCATAGAAGCTGTAGAATCACTAGGCAAGAACACTGGAAGTACAGTTACGATAGTATCTGTTGACAATACGAAGCCTGACAATGGAAGTTTGGCAGCAAATGGTTACATCAATGCCAAGGTCAGTGTCCGTGGCTCGTGGAGTGCGATGTTGGCAACCCTCGAATTGGCAGAAAATATGCCGTACAAGGCGACAGTAGATGGCGTCAATCTTAATCTCTCTCAGGAGGCCAAGGCAAAGGTTTCCGCAGAATGGACCGCTTCGTTCAGTATCACTGCCGCCAAATCAATATAATGAAAATACACACTGATAAACATTACATGGGTCGAGATCCTTTCATTGATTGGGCGGTGACTGTTGTATGTACTTGCGTCCTCGCTGTCGTATTGATCGTAGTCGGCGTTTATTCATATCGACAGATAGACGCCAGATTGGCAGATGCTACGAGGAATCCTGTGGTCACGAAACTGCCGTATGATACACGCGCAGTTGATAGTGCTATCAATTTCCTGAATGATTACGCAGTGAGTCGTGATGCGGCTATCAAGAATAGTAGTAAAGTCATGGATCCGTCGATATGATAAAGTTCTGATTCGAAAAGTCGTAATAGTGAGTCATGGTGGTCTGTTTCTGGAATTCATGTTAACTTTATGTTGCTAACCCCCTTGTAGTTCAATGGATAGAACAGCGGACTTCTAAGCCGTTGATGTTGGTTCGATTCCAACCGAGGGGACAAAAATGAGCGAAGCGAGTTTTTGGACCATCGAGCACGACGCCTGCGCGTCGTGCGTGTTGGAAGCGAACGCCGGAGCCATATCGAGCCAGCAGGCGAGG
>CAILTI010000006.1 GCA_903837075.1 uncultured bacterium
GGTTCATTTATCCCTTTCTATAATGATTCATTAAGTCAATTTACTGTTTACAGTTGGGGAATCATTGCGGCGGGCGCAACCTTCACCATATCATCTATCACAGCATTATATGGAATTACATTTTCCGCTCTACAACGATTTGATATTGCTTCAAAAATAGGAATGGTGATACTAACTATTCAACAGATCTCGATCCTCATATTTGTGTTATTTGGTTATTCAGTCAATGCGATCTTCAGTATTCAACTTATAGTTTCCATTATCTCATTCCTTATTCAGAGACACCTGGCACACAAGATATTACCAGAATTACCTAGAAATCTTTCCTGGAACAGGACTGAGGCTATCAAATGCTATAGATTTGGTCTCATCACATTCATTAATAATATTTCAACATCCTCGCTTACATATCTAGATCGTTTAATCATGCCATTCTTTCTCGGCCCATCAAACCTGACCTACTATAGCCTTCCCGGGAACGTCACTGCCAAGATTCCCAATCTCTCAAATAGCCTTTCAGTTATACTCTTCCCCATGGCTTCAGGGCTTCAGAGTATTGGTGACATCGAAAAGATCAGAACTCTATACATACGCTCATTCAGACTGATCACTGTTGTTTCAGCTGCTATGACCGTCACTGCGATAACTTATGCGCACCAAATACTACAATACTGGATATCTCCTGACTTTGCAGAAAAAGGAACCACGGTACTCATCATCCTTGCAGTTACAAATTTCATCCTTGCTCTTTCGGGGCCACTATCAAACTTCCTTCTAGGACTTGGGAAGCTCAAGTTTCTTACCACACTGTCTATAACCATGGCCGTGACTAATACGATACTGCTCGTAATCCTACTCCCCATCTCGGGTATCAATGGTGCAGCATGGGCATACCTTCTTTCATTATTCCCCGTTGCCTATATGTTCTACTTTACCGAGAAACATTACCTCGGTCTATCCAAAAGAAAACAATACTATAAAAAAATTGTCTTCGGAAACCTGTTGGTCGGATTGATCGTTTATACAATTTCGACACTATTCCTAGTAAATCTTGCAACAAGTCTACTGCTCGTCTTGATTATAGGAGGTGTAACAGGAATACTTTATCTATCTCTCTATTGGCTATTCAATTTCTTTGAACCAGAAGATATCGATTCAATAAAATTATTTGCTAGGAGAATGTTCGGAAAGATATAATAGCATTTCAATACTATGTCCTATCACGAATCAACACTGACCAAGCTAAATAAATTGATCAACAATCCGAGAACCTATATCGGAAAGATATTACCTTTTACTTTGAGTAAAATTGAGCCGTACAAGAGAGACATACTTGAATCTTTTGGTAACGATAGACTTTCCAAGCCATATCCAGGGCACGAGAAACTGATGCAATACATAACTAATACCGATGGTTTTTTCGTGGAATGCGGTGGGAACGATGGCCATTTCCAGGATCCAACTTACTATCTCGAGAAGTTTCGGGACTGGAAAGGTGTGATAGTCGAACCGTTACCGATCGGAAACCTCTGCAAGAGAAACAGGAAAAAATCAACGATATACAAGGTAGCCCTTATTTCGAAAGGTGACAAGAGGGAGACGGTAGACTTTATAGATATCAACGCCATGTCATTCATCGAAGGCAGTATTGAGAACGAAGAGGAGTGGATTGCGGCTGGAAAGAATTCTCAGAAGATCGAACAGCGAAAGATATCTGTATCCGCAACAACTATTCAGCAAATCATCGATGACTACAATCACGGAAATCAAGTTCATAAACAGATCGACCTATTTATTGTTGATGTTGAGGGCTCTGAACTCGAAGTATTGAAAGGTCTCGATTTCGAAATAAACTCTCCATTGAATATTCTAGTGGAAGCACACACTGACAAGAGACTTTCTGATATCCGGGAATTCTTATCAAGGGAAGACTATGAACTTATTACGCACATCGGTGACAATGACTACCTCTTTAAAAAGGATCGATAACATGAAAATCAATGACCGTAATACCTATCAGACAATTAAAAAAGATCATCAAGCCATTATATTATGCTGGATTGAGAACCAAGTTGGTCCTACGAAGAAAGACGCACAAATATATTCGTACTTTTGTACCCGCAAGGAGAGATACTTCCTACTCATTCGCAATTCTGTGTATCAAAAAGACAGAATATGCAAAAATGGCTATAACCAATATCAATTCTCTCCACGTCCTAAATCCAACCCACGCCTTCATATTGTATTGCGACACGATATCCGCTGAGTATATAAACTCAAGAAAGAAAGAGATAGATTACCCAGATAAAGTATCCATCCTCGACAAGTTTGGAATAGCCACCAAAGCATGGCAATACTACAAGATCGAAGTTCATATAGAAGCCTCTAGAGAAGGATATATTGATACCGACGCCGATGGTCTTTGGCATAGCGACCCCATACTCGACCGTAGCAAGATCACCATGCTAGCTCACGCTCACAACTTTGCTGATAAACCGAATGAAGTCAGTACAATTACCCACCTATTCCCCGATCGAATAGACTATCTCAAGTTCCGACACTGCGTCGCTGCATTTGTCTCTATGCCATCAAAATTCATGACAGCGAAATTAGCCAGTGATATGCGTGAGATAAATAACAAGATATTCATGAGCCCTCTCGATTTCCTTCCCAACGACAAAGAACGTGGTGAAGCAAAAAGGTTGTCTGAGGAATTTGCCGTCAATCTGGCTATTCAAGGCAATTATCCACAAAAAGATCTCGTCGTACTAAAAGCAGAAGACGGTTGGGGTAACAAGAATATTTTGCAATCTCTTTATTATGGAGCTGGAAATAGAGTCAATGAATAATATATATTTATATCATGATATTCAGAATCAAAAGTAAAATATACCGGGAAATAGCTCGTCTATTTAAATACAGGCCCGCAAGCTATCCATATATAAGTGGTGATGGCTTTCGTTCAGTGGCCGATCACATTTACGACGAAACAGGAAAATGTAAACCCAGACATATTCGGAATGACGACATAGTATTTCTCAAGTCTGATCTAGTAAAAGAATGGTTTGCAAATATTCATCCGAAAATTGATGCAAAATATAAACTTATCACTCATAACAGTGATTCTTCTGTGGGTGAAAACGAGGCTAGATTCATCGATGACAAGATCATTCGTTGGTTTGCACAAAATAACACATTCAAACATGACAAAATTTCACCGATTCCGATCGGATTGGAAAATATTTCACTCTATATGAGTGGGTGGGTTTTTTACAAGATGGTTCCACAACTAAAGAAAGAGGAGTTCGAGAAAAAGCAAAAAATTTTATTTGGGTTCAATACCAACACGAATGTAGCAGAACGAACTCTTGCACTACTCTCTCTGAGAGCCTGCCCCGTCGCCGAGGAAATACCCGCACGATTGAATGCTCGTGACTATTTCCAATTGTTGAATCAGTACGCTTTTATTGCTTCACCAGAAGGTAATGGTGCGGACTGCCATCGTACATGGGAGGCTGTCATTCTCGACATTATTCCAGTAACGAGCAACTCATCAAGTAACCAGATATTGACTGAGAGCAAATTTCCGATCTTACTTATAAATGATTGGACGGAACTTAGATGCATGACGGAAATTGGACTGCGAGAAATATCTAACAGGTATGAATTTCCATCAAATTCTGATATAACTATGCTCAATTATTGGGTAAACATAATTCGTAACAGTAAATAACTTTTTATATGAATCACCTACTAGATACTGGAAATCAGCGGCAGACATATTTTTCTTCATCCCTTATTAAATATAACAGAAATCCATCATGTTAAATGCAAATCTTCTGAAACAAAACTTTTGGGCATTGACGCATTTCCAACAAATTCTTTACGTTCTATTTATACGACCCTTTCAAAAAAAAGATGTCCGCATATTTTTTGATGCTGTTCTATCATTGCCAGGCCAAATGTATAAGGCCGAACGCAAAGCTCTATATGCCACAGTCCGTGAGGTAAAACCTGATTATTGTTTTGAAATTGGGACTTATACAGGTGGTGGCAGTACATTTTTTATTTCCAAGGCCCTCATGGATAACGATGCGGGTAGACTATTTACGATAGAAAACTCTGAAAGATTGTACAACAAGGCAATAAATTTTTACGAGAGATCTTTAAAGACCCAATACCCCTTCATAAAATTCATCTTGAGTTCGAGTCCGACAGTATTCGAACAATATCTAAAGGAAAATAGATCAAACATGATATTTCTCGATGGCGCAGAGGATGGCAAACAAACACTCGAACAGTATAATTTTTTTAAACCGTATTTTAAAAAAGGAACCATTCTAGCGTTACATGATTGGAATACAGAAAAAACGATAAAGGTAAAACCTGTTATTACAAGAAATAATCACTGGATTAAACTTACCGAGCTGCAGCAGCCAGAAAGCATTGGCTTCGCTATATTTAAATATGAATAATAAACTAAAAAAATTTAGCTTGATATTGTCAGAACCTAAAAAGCTTGGGGGATTTCTTATTGAAAAATATGGAAAAAATCTGTCGTCGTTTTTCAGAAATAAATCATTCTATCTTCAGGGACAGATGGATATACATCCGGCCTCAATCTGGAATAAAATTGATTTTATAAATGAAACTGGCGGTTTTTATCCCCGAAATGACTCGACCCACAGAGAAATTATCGACCTCGAACCGTGGGATAATACGAGACGCGATATGATAATCTTGTTAATTAGGACCTTGTTAGAAAATGATATTCCTGGAGATTTTGTGGAAGTGGGTGTTTATAGAGGTTATACAGCAAAACTAATACATAAATACGTACCAGAAAGGAAACTTTATCTGTTTGATACTTTTTCTGGCTTCAATAAGCGCGGAATCGACACCGAAAAAATCAAAACTGGCAATAATATTAGTTCCATGCAGTTTACCGACACGAGCGTGGATATAGTGACAAATTACATAGAACCAAACAATAACGTATTTTTTTTCCCAGGCTATTTCCCTGAAAATATGCCGGCCAATTTCGAAAGAATGAAATTCGCTCTCGTTCATCTCGATGCAGATTTATACGATCCGATCATCAATAGCCTAAGAGTATTTTATGAAAATATGTCCACAGGTGGCATCATTATCATTCACGATTACAACGCGTGGATAGGTGCACGTACGGCCGTCGACGAATTCTTTATGAATAAGCCTGAGAAGCCCGTACCTATGCCCGACAAGAGTGGTTCGGCCATAATTATAAAACAATGAACAGAATTGGAATATCAATAATTATCCCCTGCTTTAACTGTGCCAATACTTTGGAACAAGCCTTTGATTCGTGTTTTTCTCAATGCACACCAGGATCAATCGAAGTGGTGATGGTCGATGACTTCTCAACTGATGAGACACGTGATGTCATGCGGAGACTAGCAACAGGAAGAAACAACGTAAAATTATTTTATCACAAACAAAACATGGGCGGAGGAGCAACGAGAAACACTGCAGTTAGGAATGCTTCGAGTGATGTTATTTTTTGTCTAGATAGTGACGATATCCTGCCAAATGGATCAATAGGTAAAATGTACACTCTCCTCAAGGAAAAGAACGCCGACGGTGTTGGTATCCATCGCTCAATCAAATTCAATGGTAACAACACTAACAACATAAGCCACGTAAATGTATTCGGATATTTAGGAATGAAAATACCATTCGAAAGTCTGATGGAGAGACCTAGTGGACCATTCTGTCCGCTTTATTCAACATTCATGTTTACCAAGGAGGCCTTTGAAATAGCTGGGGGTTATCCGGAGAACCATGGATTTGATACGCAATCATTTGCCTGGAAATTTCTAGCTAACGGACTGACCGCCTATACGTGTAAAGATGCTGAGTATCTACATCGAATTCATTATAATAAATCATATTATGTTCGTGAATACGAAGATGGCAAGATCAATCATAACTGGTTCAAAATTTTTGAAGAATTTTTGTATTTGTTCAATGATGAAACTCAGAGAGAAATATTATCACTCAACCTCAATGACCCGAATGAGTCTATCTTCAATAAGATAAATGCTAAAGCAAATATATTCAAGGACAACTATGCGACATTACTGAAGCATGATTCTGAACTAAAATATGAGAAATACCTGACTGACAAAATAGACATACCAGCTGGAGATATGTACTGGTTAGCTGTCAGGAAATATGATCAAAAGAAGTACGCTGAAGCATTTGCACTTTTTGAGACGATGATCGGTAGTGGCCTGAATAACGGTTATGCCCACCTATATCTAAAAAATGCTTCAAGTATGCTCGGTAAACCATCATTGCTTATAGACGAAAACGTCATAGAGAAAAATTTTGCATTCAGGAAGCAGGGATCGCAGGTGAACATTTTTACGAGAATATATAGAAAAACACGAAAAGAAATCAAGGGTAGGCTAAATAAAATAAATATTATCAGTAAATACTATTACCGATTTGTCGGTATTCGAAATAACATTTATCAATATTTTACCGAGAAATCTGAGTATTTGCGATATCGTGAGGATATTGAGGAAATAATAAGAAGAAAGGAAATTGTCATTCAACTAGATTGGGGTGGGCTAGGTGATGTGCTCGCATATACCCTATTACCTCGGACACTTGGTAAAAAATATGGCATCAATTTCTATTTGAGCGAACGTAGTCGACACATCTTTAGAAATTCTGACATCCTCAAACTATGCTTTGAGATGAACCCCTACTTCAGGGGGTTCAAAAATCAAGTGGGATTTAAATACAAAACATTCTCTCGAGAAAAGCCTGCATCCGAATTGTTGTTAGACATCCACGGAAAAAACATAATGCAAAATCTCAATGATCAATTTGACATTGGGGGACCAGCCATCCCGCAAATATATTATACGCCGCACCTCATACCGGAATATCGAGATACAATTTTGATCGACGTGAATTTCATAAGCGGACATAAGCTTGGGTGGGTATATGATATCAAACAGATTGAAAATTATGTCAAACATATTTCATGTGACAAATATAGGGTAGAATACATTGACCCTGTAAAACAGGACATTTTCAGGTACGCGGACATGATTCATTCCTCTCATAAATTCGTGACGGTACTATCTGGCGGAGCTGCATTGGCTGCAGCATTGCACACTAAAGCAATCGTATTTCTGCCAAAAAATGTCCGCGGTGGCAGTGTCTATAATTTTACATTCGAGAATTCATCTGTCACATACATACCATGAGTATACTTTTTGAAATCAAATCCAGAATACATGATCCATCTAAGCTAATATTCCTTTTTGTTCTATACATAGAAAAAGCTCTAAAAATACATTTTAATGCTAACAAAACTGATTCCGTCGAGGAAATCGACGTTGTGATTCCAACAATCAATAAGGACTTTGCCCTTCTAGAAATTTTTATCTCATCTATAAAAAACAATATTTTAAACCCCATTCATAATATTTATATCATCTCAGAAACAAATCGTGAATTATCAGCATTTTGTAAAAATCATAATTTGATATTTGTAGACGAAAATACAATTCTCGGATATGGTAAAACTTCCATCAATTATGTAACTGATGGAAAGAACAGAAACGGCTGGCTTTTTCAACAATTACTCAAACTTGGAGCAGATAAATTAGTGAGTACAGATAGCTATGCAGTTATTGACTCTGATACCATTCTTCTCAATAATCACAATTTCCTACAAGGAGGAAAATATGTTTTTTTTGAAAGTAACGAATGGCATCAGAAGTATTTTGACACCATGCGAAAACTGCTCGGCTTTAGAGCTAAGAGCAAACTTTCCTTCGTGGCCCATATGATGATATTCGATAGAGCAATTCTAAATGAAATGAAAAGTGCTATCGAGTCAATACATCACAAAAAGTGGGATCAGGCCATCATATCCTTGATCGACCAAACCGAGCTTTCATATTTTTCTGAATACGAGACCTATGGTAACTACGTGCTAAAATACCATGCCGACAAAATCATTACCAAACCATTTTATAATAAATCTCTCACTACAAAAGATATAGAGCCGTTAAATGAACTAAAAGAAATCTATTCGGAAAAATTCAATTCCGTATCATTCCATAACTGGATAAAATAACCAACGACAATTTTAGAATCAAATTTTATGATCATCATTCAACTTAAAGGCGGGCTCGGTAATCAACTATTCCAGTACGCATGCGGACGAGCATTGATGCTACGTCAAAAAGCAATTGGTCATGATTCGCAACAACTCGGTCTCGATATTACAGGCTACAACAGAGACAACGGTGCGGACACGCCACGTAAATATTCTTTGAACTTCTTCAATATTCATGCAGATTTGGCCACACCTCTACAAATACAAAGATTGAAATATCCCTACGGCATTATTTCAAAAGTGCTTCGATTCATCTGGATCAAAGTATTGCGCCAAGGCAATCCACCCTTTAGAAAATATATATTTTACACTGAGAGAAACGTGTACCTTGACGGATTCTTCCAAACAGAAAAATATTTCATCGACTTCGAAACAGAGATTCGTCGAGATTTAACTCTTAGAAATCCTCTAAATGCTCAGGCTCGCAATATTTCCGATACGATCAGAAATACACCGAGATCGATCTCCCTCCACGTTCGCCGCGGCGATTATGTGAGCGATACCAAGACCAATGAACACCACGGCACATGCGGCGCAGAATACTATACTGACGCACTCGAATACTTGACGAGCAGGATAGATTCTAGCCTTTCTCTGAACGACCTGTCCCCTGGTCATCAGGATAGCTCGCTTGTCCACATCTTCGTTTTTTCCGACGATATCGAATGGGTCAAGACGAATATGCCACTCAAATATCCAGCTACTTATGTCTCATCACCAGAGATTCCCGACTACGAGGAGCTCATCCTCATGTCAGAATGCAAGCATAATATCATCGCTAACTCATCATTCAGCTGGTGGGGTGCATGGCTGAATGAAAATCCGAGCAAAATTGTGATAGCACCCAAAAGATGGATAAAGGGCAATGACATTGATTACAAGGACATCTGCCCAACATCGTGGATCCGCATTTAGGATATATTTTGGAACATTCCTGGTCTAAGCTGATGCGCGGATTTGATTTACTGACCAATAAGACCTAAAATGGGTTGATGAGCAAAGAACCCAAAGTATCAGTCATCATGCCCGCATTCAATCGCGAGAATTTCATCGCTGAGAGTATTCAGAGTGTACTGTCACAGTCATTCACTGATTATGAACTCATCATCATCGATGATGGTTCGACAGATAGGACCATGGAGATTGCTTCAAAATTCCTCAAAGATCCACGCATCCGTATTGTCAAAAATGAGACAAATCTGGGTATTCCGCAGACCAGGAACCGGGCACTGAAACTAGCGAAGGGGCAATACATCGCCCCTCTCGACTCCGACGATGTCTGGCTCGACCATGACAAGCTAGAGAAGCAGGCCCTGTTCCTCGACGAGAATCCCGACTACGCCATACTAGGTGGCGGTATCATGCACATAGATACAGAATCCAAACCATTGAAGAAAGTGCTCTTCCCTATCTATGATTCGGTGATCAGAAATATCATCCTACAGTTCAACCCATTCGCCCAATCAACATTGCTCTACAGGAAATCAGCAGCACTGGAATGTGGCGGGTACTCGATAGAATACAAGATCTGTGATGACTATGATCTGTGGCTAAAGATCGGACTGAAACACAAATTCACCAATATTCCTCAAGTCCTCTCCGGTTACAGGATCCACGGCGAGAACATTACAAAGAGAAAGAGGCTGACAGTTGCTCGAGAGATACTAGAAATCGTCCGTAAAAATAGTGGCAACTATCCTCGCTCCATGATCGGCAAAACAAAGTCCTATCTCAGGATCCTGCTTTCATATGTGAGGACTTAAAATATTACTTCAGAACATTTCGGAGAACTTCTTCTGGAACTTCCTTTATGTCTGTTTTTATTTCTGCTTTTTTCTCAACCGGCTTGATTTCAGTCGGTTTTTTCTCAACCACCTTCACTTGCGCCCCATTTTGAATTTCGGATTTAGAATTTAGAATTTGTTTAGGATTTGGGATTTCGATATTAGGATTTTGAGTCTTTCTCAGATTTTCTATCTTCACAGTATCCGTCTTTGCCCCGCCCTTTTTCAACACCGCCGCCAATGCTGACTTCAGATCACTGACATTCTGTTTGGTTGGTACCTTCGGATCAACTTTCTGACTATTTGGCTTGGGCACCAGATTCGCGAGATGAACTGGGGCAGGAGGGTTTAGGGGATGGGGTTTAGGGTTTAGGGACGATATGATAGGTTCTGGTTTTACAGGAATTTTAGCCACAGGAACATCCTTTGATATGACTGATTCAACCTTCGCAGCAACCTTTGATAATATTGCCTCAAAAGGTTTGTGAGTTGGTGGTGTAGCGGGCTTCACCTTCTCTACGACATCATTCACGACCACTGGTAGCGGAGGCTTTTCCTTACCAACCTTGGGAACTTGAGTGGAAGCACTACTCGCGCCTACAGGCAATACCTTTGCGGCCACCACCGGATTGTGGAACTTGACGACCGCCTCCTCAACTTCCGCTCGTGGCCTAGAGAACTGTTCACGGGATGCGGCGATGATCTCCTTCACGTATGAAACATCTGGATGAGCTATCGGCGGCAATGTTGTTGCAGAAAATGGTGCCGACGAGAGTCCATCTATCATCAACTTCAGATATATCTGTGTAAAGCCTAGGTTGACCAGATCCTCGATGACGAATTGCGGAGCGAATTCCTTTTCCAGCAATTCTGCATCTGATGCACCGACACGAAAAGAGATCATCGTACCAACGTTACCGAAAACTGCCGGCCTGACTATCTCATCCATCTGCTCGACATATTGGTGAGCGATCGTTAGGTTCAGTTTGTATTTGCGTGCCTCAGACAAGATGTCGGCAAAACTAGCGTTGGCGAAGTTCTGGAACTCGTCCACGTATAGATAAAAGTTCGGCAACATCTGCATCGTCCTGTCAGGTACATCCGCACGTGACATCGCCGCCAAGTATATCTTTGTTACCAGAAGTCCACCCAATAGTTTCATATTCTCATCACCTATCCTTCCCTTTGACAAGTTGATGATGACGATCTTTTTGCGGTCGATAGCTTCGCGAAAATCGAATGATGAATGCGACTGACCGATCATGTTCCTGATGAGTGGATTGGCGGTAAATTGTCCAACCTTGTTCTGGATAGCAGGCACCGCCTCTGCGGCTTGGCGTTCTGTATAGTTAGCGAACTCTTTTTGCCAGAAAGCTTTGACCGAGGGGTCCTTGATATTGTTAACCACATCTTTACGATATTCCTTGTCAGAAAGCATCCTATTCACACCGAGTAATGTCGCACCAGGATACTCGAGGAGCGCCAGTAGCGTATTCGTCAAAATATATTCCATACGTGCCGACCAAGCATCTTCCCAGATCTTCTTGAACGTACTCATGAGACCGGAAGAAACTAGGTGTCTCTTGTCAGGATCGACTTGTTCGAGCACATTGAATGAAATGGGGTGTTCGATATCGAATGGTGCGATATAGATAACATCCCTGATACGCTCCTTGGGAACATACTCGAGCATGAGGTCAGCAGTCTTGCCGTGCGGATCGATAAAGCACATTCCTTCCCCATTCTGGATATCCTGTGCGGCCATATTTTCCAGCATGGTAGACTTACCCATACCTGTCTTTCCAATGACGTAAACGTGTTTCGTACGATCCTTGGCTTTGATGCCAAACTTGACCCTCTTGTTACGAGCGTCAGTTTGAGCAAAATATGTGATTCTATTTTCATCCATAAGCTGTCATAAAGTATATCACAAGAGTGTACATATCGTAACAAAAATTGTACAACTGAACCCCCGCACTCCAAAGGAGGACCTACCTGAGCGCACTAGAAACATACCCTGTAAAAGTTTTTTTGCAGGGTATGTTTCATAAAGCGCGAGTTTCGCAGGTGCATGATGGACACATTTACTGGGTGCCCTTACTTAAAGAACTTTTATTTCGGCAACAGATCCTCCTTGTCATATACACTCGCCGCATCCCACAATAACCAACTAGAGAGACCGACATCATTCGTTGCCCTTATCTGTGCACGAACCATGTCTGGTGTGTAGACAGCACCAAGGTCGAAAGCCTGCAACCAAGGACGCAGCTTGTTTGGCGACGACGAAGCCGCGATAGCTCGATCACGAGCAGTACTCATGGCGAACTTCACTACTTCATATGGCTGTAAGGCGGGTTTTGTGAGGTTGAGATATCCTTTTGAGAAATGCGAAGGATAGACCATAGGTGACACGTAATCAAAATATGGCAAAGCGTCTACCAATACCTGACCGATACCGAGATCATCATTGGAACTCGTCGTGAGACCAAATAGGTCCGCAGATATCGGGATAGGCACAGAATCGATAGAGAGATTTTCTCTCATATATAAATAGAAATCATGCATAACTTCTCTACGATTGCGCCCCGCACTCCATGAATAAGCGACATCATCCAAATTTCCATCCGACGGGTATCTCATATAATCAAAATTCAATTCGTCGAAACCATAGGCGTAAGACTGCTTACCGATCGCTATGAGATAATCCCAGACAGGTTGCGCGCCAGCATCCAACCATTTTACCCCTTTGTAATCCTGCCAAATTTTCCCATCATTGGTTTTCACCGCCCACTCAGGATGAACATTGATGAGGAATGAATCCTGGAACGAAGATATGCGCGCGATCACATATACACCCCTAGCATGCAGTCTGGCAATATAGTCGACAACATCGGGTATACGATTCTGCGAAGCGCCGATCTTTACCAACATCGGATCGTCTACTGGAAAACTGATACGCCCACTGTAATCTTTTACATCGATGACGACAGCATTGATCTCTGTTGTGTCTACGAGGTCGAACAATCGGTCACGAAACTTCTTGTTCCCCGCGGCCCAACCAGTCAGATACACTGCCTTGAGTGGATCTGGTGTCTTTATATGTGTTACAACCGATTCGGTACTAGTTGCAATGATGGGTGCTTCGAAAGCATTCGAATAAGTCACCTTACCGAGAGGTAGAGATGAGAAAACTACAAAAATACAAACGAAAATGAAACATGCGCCCAGTAATATTACTACGACGCGCGTTGTTCCATTGTCCAGCCACGAATACATCATTGATTTTGTGCTGGATCGTCTTTCGTAATGTTCTCTTCGACGATGGTAACTATTTCATCCTTCTTGTCCCTCTTGTAATCCACGTAAGTCAGCGTCTGCTCATTCACTTCCTTGACTTTCGGTGCCATCCGATACGCAATACCGATGATCAGCGCCCCGCACACAAAAGTGAAAAACTTGTTCCATGACGGCGGGAAGCCGAGGAATTGGATAATGATGATCAATACCGCCAATAACATTATAAATTGTCTTTTAGACATGATGTTGCCATTATAGCGCAGAATGCTAGGATAATGCCAGATGGAATAGAAAGTGCACCAATGAACAACTTACAATTACAAACTGAATTGACATCCGTAAAAGAGCGGGCCAAGATCCCTTTCGTCTGTTGTAGGCTCGAACTGCCATCAGGCGACATACATGTCGGCGAAATAGAATCCTACCACTTCGTCGGAAACGAGTTGAGACTGAAGCTCAGGCTAATGGTTAAGGTCATATATTTTGAACCAGCATCACAGACGAAACCTGAGGTCATCCTCAGGCACCGCAGTTACGAAATGACTTTCGAAGGGTGCCGGGTCATCCCCAAGGAGACCACTGGCACAAAAACGACACTTCATTCCGCGACCGGCGACACCATCGTCCTAACATCAGATCCGCAAGACATTGTCGAGATCAATGACCTGCTACGACAAGAAGTGCTACAACATTAGCACTTTGACCCATCACACATCCGCAACCGACTTTACAAGTTGGCTGCGGATTTTCTTATGTATTGGAAACTATCACTACGAACTCTCCACGAACCTTGTCTGGGTGAGCAGTAAAATACTCGAACACTTCCGCCGCTGTACCATTCACCACTTCCTCGAATATCTTCGTCAGCTCCCTACAGATGGTGATCTTTTTAAGTCTAACCTCTGATTTCTTTGACTGATCATCAGCAGATTCACCGGATACAGAACATTGATCGTTGATCATTTTCAATGTCTTCATTATCCTATGTGGCGATTCGTAAAAAATCATCGTTCTTTCTGCTGACATGATCTCCGTAAATAATGTCTGTCTACCCTTTTTATGAGGCAGGAATCCCAAGAAAGTGAATTCCGCACAAGGCACACCAGCGATAGAGATTGCCGCCGTCAACGCAGATGGTCCGGGGATCGCCTCGATCTTCAGTGCACCACTCACGATCTCATTATGTAATTCAACTCTGATCTTACTGATCAATTCCGATCCAGGATCAGATATACTCGGTGTACCAGCGTCAGAAACGAGGACGACATTTTGGATGACGGACTTATTCGACCTCAATATCCCCACTATCTCCTCAACTCTAGAAAGTTTACTATGCATATGATAAGACATCGTCTTTACATGAATATCGTGTCTATCCAAAAGTCTCTTGGTCATTCTAGTATCCTCACAGAGAACGAGATCCGCATTGCGCAAAACATTCAAAGCTCGGAGAGTGATATCCTCGAGATTACCGATCGGTGTTCCAACTACTGAAAATGTGATCATGGAAATACATTACCATATTCATCATTTCTGTACATCGACACCATTTTATATTAGACTGCTTCCATGGCTACAGATACGAAGATAATATACGTAACGAGAGAAATAGAGCGCGCCCTTGGAACAACTCCAAATGAGCGCTATATCATCGTCTCAAACAAGACTAGATATGGTGAAGGTATAAAAGCACAATACCCTGATTCCGTCATACTGATCGAGAATCCAGACAAGAAACTACTCGGCACAACAGACCTTTTGGCACATCCAGTCACAAAGGATTTGATAGCACAAATGTCTGGATCACCATCCCCTATACCCTATACCCTAAACCCTAGCCCCTCCTCTACCCCCTACCCCCAAAACCCTAGCGCCTCCCCTGTCTCCAACCTCGTCATCAATAACACTATTCGTGTCGAGACTTCGGCAAATCTATTGAAATGTAAATTTCTGAATCCACCAGCTTCCCTATCTGAACGAGTAGAAAACAAGATCACTCAACTTCGCTGGCTCGGACAACTAGGTTTGAAATACCTACCACCTCATGCTGCCAAACTGACCAAGACCATCACCTGGAAAGGCGAGAATCCTTTTGTGATCCAGTGGAATCATGGACATACTGGCGACGGTACGATGCTCATAAAAACTTTCGATGACCTGCGTGCAGTTCAAGAGAAATTTCCAGAAAGAATAGCGCGCATAACTGCCTATGTCGCTGGCCCATCATTCACAGTAAATGTCGTCGTTACACCAACTAGGATCATGATCGGCAATATCAGCTACCAGATCACTGGTATGATTCCTTTTACCGACGGATCATTCAGCACAGTAGGAAATGATTGGTCACTGGCGAAGAAAATTCTCAGCGCCGAGGACGTGAAATACATAGCAAATATGGCAAATGAGATAGGTGTAAAGTTACAGGCTGATGGCTGGAGAGGGCTCTTTGGTATCGACCTCATCAAACACGACAACAGTGGTCGCATATTCCTCATAGAGATAAATGCTAGGCAACCCGCTTCGACAACCTTCGAATCATCACTCCAGGAAAAATTACGCGCGACTGGTGCCCGCGGCCTGACGACATTCGAAGCACATGTCCGCGCACTAGCGGATCTACCGATCGATCAGGATCTCATCGTTATAAATGACGGCGCACAAATAGTCCAACGCGTCACCAAGAACGTGCAGGAGATTTTCGACGACATCGCCATTTCATTAAAAAAACTAGGATACAGTGTCGTGGCGTATCAGAATACCGGCTACAACGCGGATCTCCTCCGTATCCAATCAGACCAAGGTATCATGGAATCACACAACTCATTCAATACCAAGGGTCGCGAGATCGCTGATGCGGTAAAGGGTGCACATATCAAGATAGAAATCTAGCATGAATACAAAGACACTATCAACTCGCGCTTCTTCTGTTATCGACCAATACAACCATTTCGGCATAATGAATGCCGCCTGTTCAGTTCCCTATTACAATAACAAGACTCTCCGAGTTCGCGGTGCACTTCGGACCTACGCTGGTAAAGGTAGCCCCCAAGATATCCATGAAGAGATCGAGTCATTGATCCGGAAAAACCATATTTCTGCAGAGCAGGTCTCTGACGAAGCTCTGAAGAAAATCCTCACTGATCAGAATATCGGTATCGATTGTTCCGGCTTTGCATATTACGTCCTGAATGCCGAAAGTGTAGAATCAGGCAAAGGTTCACTAGACAAACATCTATCATTCGTGAATTGCACCGGGATCATCAGCAGGATCCGATGTTCTCTGCGACCGATCGAAAACTGTGACGTCAACACACTAGCCAATGACCGGAACAGCCGCGCGGTTCCTATTTCTGATATACACCCAGGAGATATGATCACCATGCAAGGTGATGAAAATGAACGCGAGCGAGATCATGTGCTGATCATTCACCAAGTCGACTACCAGAATTTCGTACCAGTCAAATTGTTCTATTCTCATGCTGTCGCCTACCCAGAGGACGGTGTCTACGGTTCTGGCATAAAGCAAGGCACGATCGAGATCGTCAATGCGAACAAACTCCTGACTGAAGCTATCTGGACCGAAAGTGGCAAACAGGGTGCAAATGCCAACATTTTCATACGCGCCCAGAAATCCAATACCGAAATTCGTAGATTGAAGTGGATGTAATTTTTTAATACAAAGAACTGGGTAACCACCCATACCCATTTTCATCCCGAGGATATTCTGTTATCAATATGCCAGCGCATTTTCCAAAGGATGAGTGAAGCCTTGGAGCGAATCCTTTGTGAAAATGCTGGTATATTGGGAACAGAGCCGCAGGGATGAAAATGGGTATGGGTGGTTACCCAGAACTAGAAATTGAATAAACGGCATATTTCGTGGTATTGTATTCTCTATGATAACAATCCTGCAAGGAACAGCAGACCTAGCATATATCATGAGTTTTGCCCTATTGGGCACGATTGTGGCCTTCCTTTGGGCACCACTACTGTCAAAGATCCTGTACAAACTGCACGTCATAAAAGGCCCAAAAATAGAGCTAAGTGCCCTTCGTTCTAACACTTACAAACACACGACACCGGTCATGGGTGGACTATTGGTCATCATAACCGTGGCAGTGATCACAATAGCCTTCAATTGGTCTAGGAACTTCACGTGGGTACCGATAGGTGTGATGATACTATCTGCCGCATTGGGAGCTATTGATGACTTCATGAATATCTATGGCCGCGAGCGACATTCCAGAAAACTGGACCATGTCATGCGCCTCATCAAGGTACACAAAGATTTCCGCATGCGAGCCTGGTATGTGATGACATTACCATGGACAGCATTCAAGAGAATGTCAGTCTGGTTCGGTTCGAGACCTGGAAAAGGTATATTCGTCCATGAAAAACTCATCCTCCAATTCATCGCAGGATCTCTAACTGCGTGGTGGATCTATGCCAAACTAGGTCCTGCTTGGCACTATATATATTTCCCATTTGACATCGCTCTGAATGCTGGAATATTCATCATACCGATCATCATCTTCATCGTTATGTTCACCGCCAATGCTGTCAATATCGCTGATGGGATGGATGGTTTGGCAGGAGGAACACTCATCATCACATTTAGTGCCCTAACATTGCTATCGTGGATCAATGGCTTCGGCGAGATCGCTATACTGAATGCCACAACGATCGGAGCACTGGTAGCCTATACGTATTTCAATATTAAACCTGCCCGATTCATGATGGGAGATGTCGGCAGTTTGGGCCTCGGAGCACTTCTCGCCGTGAATGCCATGGCCATAGGAGAGACCAGTGCACTATTTTTCCTCGGATTTATTTTTTATATCGAGGCATTGTCTGTCGTCATCCAGGTCACCTCACGATACATATTTGGTCGCAAAGTTTTCCGCATGGCACCGATACATCACCATTTCGAATTAATAGGATGGAGTGAGGAGAAGACAGTGATGAGGTTCTGGATCATTCACTTCATCTTCGTTATTTTTGGATTCTGGTTGGCACTTCACTAAACCCTATACCCTATACCCTATACCCTAACCCCTAGACCCTCTATGAACTACCTTCACTGGAATGAAACCACCATCACCGACTTCTCGGACCAGAATATTTCCGATATGTACAACCGTGGCTATGTCTTCACTCGACTTGGCAGAGGCATGATGCAACAGACGCGCTCGGTACGTATCGATCTGTCCAAATATTCACCGACTAGTGAAAATAGACGCATATTGAAGAAAACAGACGGTATCACATTGGATACAGCGAGTCTGCCGATCACGAACTATGACTTCAAGATCGGTAAAATAGCCAAAGACTTCTATGAGGCCAAGTTCGGTCCAGGTATCATGAGCGCCCAGAAAATTAAGGAGATGCTAACTCAAGGCGAAAAAAGTAATTTCAATACTTTGTTTGAATACACTATACTCACTGACCCGACGAAGCCACCGCAAAATCCGGACATCTCTCCCATCGCCTACACTATCGCTTACGAGAATACCTCTTTACTACATTACTCATACCCTTTTTATGATCTCAACACAACTGAGAAAGATACCGGCCTCGGGATGATGATACGCGCTATCGAATATGCCAAAGCTGCTGGTCTGAAATATGTATATCTCGGCTCCCTCCAGCGTCCTAGCGACACATACAAACTGCAATTCGAAGGTTTGGAATGGTTCGACGGCACTACTTGGCAAACGGATCTCAAAAAAGTCAAAGCAGTACTCGGAGAAAAACAACTACCATCACTCAACATGACAAATCTGCCAAAAAAGATCCACGTTATCGGTATCTGTGGTGTGGCTATGAGCGCCATTGCCATCGCTTTCAGAGAAAGAGGGGTAGAAGTTACCGGTAGTGACAAGGGATTCTATCCTCCCGTCTCAACAGAATTGGAAAAGCACAACATCTATTTCTATGCTGGCTGGCATCCAGAAAAGATGATGGAAGGTGGCGCACCAGACGCGATAATGATCGGCGCCGCTTCAGGTAGTCACAATCCAGAAACCATTTATGCCAAGGAGCATGATATCCCGATGTACTCATTTCCGGAGATGTTAGGTAAATATTTTGTCAGGGAAAATTCTATCGTCTGCTCTGGTACCTGGGGAAAAACTTCATCTTCTGCCCTGTTGTCTTTCATACTAGAGCACGCAAAAAAAGATCCTTCGTATATGTTCGGTGGCGTCTCCCTATCCCACGGATCATCAGCCAAATTGACAGACTCAACATGGAGTGTTTTCGAGGGCGACGAATACAAGAGTTCCCCAACAGACCTTCGAGCAAAATTTTTTCATTACAAACCGACCCATCTATTATTGACAGCAGTTTCTTGGGATCACGCAGATCTGTATACGACAGAAGACAGCTATTTCGAGGCGTTCAGAAAGTTGCTATCGGGAATGCCACATGATGGCCTATTGGTCATGAGGGCCAACCAGCCCGGCATCGACAGGATCAGGAGTTCATTCGATGGGCGTGTTGTTAGTTATGGTTCTGCGATGCCTGGTAAATTTGACGAAAATGTAGTCAAACTTCATGACCATGCAAAATCGGATTCCCCGCAAATTTCACAGAATACGATAGCCCCAGACTACACATACTCTGATATTCACCAATCCAGATCTGGCATAGACTTCGCCATTTCACATAAAGGACAGATATTTCACATCCATTCCCCACTTCTCGGCGATTTTCAAGCGGAAAACATCACCGGCTGCTTCGCCTTGGCAAGTACTATGGGCATTGACGGAGCAGAGATCATCGAGGCTATTTCACTATTCAATGGATTGAAGAGAAGGATGGAAAAGCGTTTTGATGGCACGACCCCGGGAGGCGGAAAGACTATTTCGAATGGTATCACTGTGATCGACGATATCGCCCATTCACCAGAAAAGGCGTCATCCGTTCTGAAGACCTTGAAAGATATTTATGGTGGCAAAAATGGAGGACGGGTCTTTGCCATTTTCGAACCAAATATTGGAGGCCGCGAACGCCAGTCAGCCGACAAATATGATGGCGCATTCGTCGACGCCGACACAGTGATCATCCCGAAACTCACAAAGTTGAAGATCGCAGCCGAGTCATCAAAGACTCCCGACTCGACGGAGTCATCGCCGATGGAAGGCGACGAATTGGCCGATAGGATCATGAGAACTCACAAATCAACCCTATTCATCGATGATGACAAGGCCTTAGTTGACTATCTATTAGCCAATACAAAAAGCGGCGACGTGATCGCCTTCCTAGGTTCACATGGATTCAGGGGCATGATAGAAGCTGCAGGAAAAATGTTCAATTAGTCATTCACTGAACATTCTCTCTACTTTCCTTCATCTACAATGTCAGTCTTGACATTGCCACTAGATTCGATCTCCTTTACGAGCAAGGTCATGCCACAATGATCGCACTCGACAACCATGCCTGGCGTCAGATTCGGATATCGTGAAAGGTTAACCGTGTTTTTACATTCAGGGCAAACTAGTAGAGTATTCATAGCTTTATAATTTTGTTGAAACATTATTTTTTAAAACGCCACAGGTGCGTTCTTTCAATATTAGTCGAAAAAGTGTAGGATTACAAGCAACATGACACCATTAGAAAAATATCCTGAACTAGCAAAAGCACTCGGACTACGCGAGCTCTATTTCAAGCGTGAAGACTTGCACCCATACGGCTCACACAAGGGTCGTTCTATTCCGGCGATGATCGACCACTACATGGAACAAGGTTCAGAGGAATTCGTCATCTCCTCATCAGGCAATGCGGCTCTAGCTGCCGCTCTGTATATAGAGAAGATCAACTCTGATCCTTCTCGAATATCCAGTCCCATGACCCTAGACATCTTTGTTGGCAACCACATAGCGCCACATAAACTGGAGAAATTGAATGCTTTGGAAGACGATAATATCAGCGTCCTCATCAAGGAGCGACCTCTCCAATCCGCCACCCTAGCTAGTCAGGTAGGGGCCGTTAGTTTACGCCAATCGACAGATGACACCGCCCTACTCGGTTATGGGGCTCTAGCGCGAGAATTGGGCTCTACAAAGGGTATTGGGGCTATATTTATGGGCACATCTTCTGGTACCACTGCACAGGCCCTAGCCATGTATTTTACCAATGAAAACCAGCCAGTTCAGATCCACATCGTGCAAACCTCTTCATGTCACCCTATTGCTGACGGTATCGAAACTTTCGATGGTGAAAATATTGATTCTATAGCAGATGCTATCGTTGACAGAACTGCGATGCGCAAATCTGCCCTGATTCCACTCATCAAGAAAACTGCAGGTCACTCTTGGGTAGCGTCGAATGTCGAGATCATCGCCGCACGTGATATAGTACGAAAACATACCGGCCTAGAGATATCTACAAATAGTGCTTTGTCGGTGGTTGGTGCAATGCAGTCAGCATATAGAGGTTGGGAGATCAACGGCGCAGTGGTTTGTATGATCTGTGGAGAATAGAATAGAGAATGTTCAATGTTCAATGTTCAATGTTCAATGAATGTTCAATATTCAATATTCAATGACGCAATGTTCAGTGAATGACTAATTGAATATTCGTTGCGTTATTGAACATTGGTCATTTTCACTGTCCTCGCGCTTTTACAGTATCTATTGACTTTGAAAAAATCAAAACCAATTCTCCTGCTTCAGACCACGAGCCGATCATTGTCGCACGACTTTCTGGATTGGCCTTAGCAAGCAATCTTATCCAATGTTGCGATTCTTTTGCCTCCTTTTTTGAAATGCTCAATTTATGAATAAAATCTTTTTTACTTTCCGCCTCTGCCGCCTCGCAATAATTCGCTCCAACAGAACCAGCAGATCTTACTAATTGTTCAATAATTTTTCGATTGACTGAATCCGTGCCTATTTTCTTTACTTGTACAATAATATTTTCAGCGAATCTAGCCGTTCTCTCGACCAGGTCAAAATTTCTATGTATTTTCATAGATTATTATGTTAGTGAGTAATATCAACCACACCGAACAATGCTCCATTGAACATTTAGTTATTAGTTGTCGAATATTCAATGAACATTGAATATTGAATATTGAACATTTTTTATAGACTTCTAACCGCTCTCACGAATCTCTCTCCTCTCTCCTTGCGTGAGCCATCAGAGCCATATGCCTCAAAACCTGGACTAAAGAGAACACGATCACCTTTTCTAGAATTTTCCATAGCCAATCGAGCCGCCTCTTCTATAGATGGAGCTGAAATGATATTTACGTCCTGTATTTCCCGTAGGAATGCCCTCTCACGCATCGTGCCGCTCCCAGGAACCAGGACTACGGCATGCGCATATTGCGGAAGCTTAGCAAATAATTTCGTGTAATCACTACCATTGTCTGCACCCCCCAATACGAGCACTACATTCTTATTTATCGACAGAGATTCGAGAGCCAATTCCGTAGAACGAGAAACGACTGAGGCTGTATCATTATAGAATTCTACATTCCTCAACTTCTTGATCAATTCCATGCGACCCTTTAGCGGCTTCCAAACCTTCATCAACCTCTCAGCTACATCGTCGTCGACTTTAAATAGCTTCGCTGCTTGGAGTGCGAGCGACGCATTTTCCTTGTCCTGAGGGCCACGCCCGACGAATTCCCAGGCATCTGGAATGATCCCGGTCTTGGTTCGAAGCATTTTGGCCTTTGGCTGTATCTTCAATGCATGAATGAGATCGACTACAGTATCATTGCCCACGATAAAATTGTTATACGTCTGATATTCCAGCAATTCGAAGGCTGCATTTGAGTATGTACCCTTACTCGGTAAAGTCGTAAAGATGGCGACATGTGGACTCATGCGCGCAGCATGCAATTCTATAGCCATCGACTCCGTGACTCTCATGAGCACGATATCTCCACTCTTGATCTTTTTGAGATGAGAGATCGTGCCATTATCTGATTCTGGGTCGATACAGTAAAGTTTCTGATCACCAAAATCAGCACATGCGCTCTCGAGCATCGGTGCGAGCATGGACACGACAGTAGATTTGCCACACATTCCCATAACACCAACAACACTGACCGGAGGGGCCTGCTTGAAGAATACTGTTTCTGGATATTCGATCGGGATATTATTGGCTTTGACTTCTTTCAAGAATGACGAATCGCGAGGATACTCGTGCGACAAGATCACCATATCCATGTCGAGTAGATCATCGACAGGAACTGGCCCACAGACATAATTGGCTAGACCGATAGATCGGAGAAAGACAAGGTAGTTCTTCAGTCTCGCTTCACTTCGTAGATCATATATAGCAACTAGTGCACCGGCCTTGATGAGATATTTCACATCCTCCATCATTTCTCCATGCAAACCGAGTCCGATGACGGCTACCATCTTACCTTTAAAATAATCTCTAGATGCCATGATGCATACAGTCTACAACAAAGTCACTGAAGTCGGAAGGACTACTTCCATATCCACTTCTTTACCCTGACCATCTCCTGTAACATTGCCTGGAGCTTTATGCTGTCATCGCTAGATATATTGGAATCAACTAGGAAGTGCGACAATTTCTTTATGAATACTCCATACAGATCGATGAAATATTCCTGCAATATTTTGTATTGTGTATCACTGAGCTGTCCACCGACCCGCAGCTTCTCACCCTGCACACTTGTTTGATCATTGTTCGTTGAACATTGAACATTCTTTTTCCCTTCCTTCATCCTCCCCTTCGACGCCGGCCCATCTAATATCCTCAATATCTCGAGTGGCCTCTTTACTCCTTCATATAACAATGAATCATGGTTCAATACACCCTCCAGTGAAGGTGACGCTATTTGGTAATCTCGCATATAGATAATGCAAAAATGAAAATTCAAAAATGAGAATTGCGAGTAATGATCTGAAATGCCTTTACTATTTACATTTCAAATCATCACCTTGGTTTTTGATATTTGCATTTTTAATTCTGAATAATGCTCGCAAATCTGTCTTTTGTAATGATGACATGATCGAGAACGGTGATACCCAAGATCTTCCCCGCTTGGACTAACTGCTTTGTTATCTCGATATCTTCGGCACTAGGTGTAACCTCACCTGATGGATGGTTGTGTGCCAATACTACTGCAGCGGCATTGTATTCGATGCCGGCGCGAAACACTTCTCGTGGATGAATAATATTTGAATTGACTGTACCTATCGATATGACTTCGTCTCGTATGATCCTACTGTGTCCGTTCAGAAATAGCCCTCGGAGATGCTCCTTGGGTAGATTCCTCATATCCTGCAAATAGTCGTAAACATCCTGCGCGTTCCTGATCGTCGTAAAGCCGCTCTTGTTCTTGTCAGAATAACGACGCGCGATCTCTCCCACCGCAACGATGACGCATGCCTTGCCTATGGGTATGTCTAGATCCTTCGATAACTGTTCGGCATCCGTCTCGGCCAATATGGTCTTTTCCCCATATTCCTTGACGATCCTATTCGATAGTTCTAGAACGTCTTCTTTAGTGGAAACTGTATTCAAGACGACGGCCATAAGTTCGCTCATACTGAGCGACTCGGGGCCTTGAGACATGAGTCTTTGACGAGGTTTTTCCTCGTTTGGCAGGTCATGTATCGTCAGTATATAGTCACGACTAAAAGAGCGGTCTAAAAACAGCGCGTTATCGACTATTTTGTATCCGACCTTTTGCATACCACCAGTATATACCAATATATTTATTTGGCGAATTTTTACAGAGTTTCCACCCATTTCGTAATTTGGGATTTGTTAGTACCACTGTGATTTGTAATCACATCTTCATCTATATCAATACCTAGAGCATTTTTTGTGGCTAATGTTCATTATCCCTTTGAATTATGAACGGTTACCATATTTATATAATCGTAGTGACTTTTTCATACAACATCGGCCAACTATCCTGTCGCATCCTGAATTTCGTCCCGTGATTATGTCCACTTCGTGCATCAAAATCAACGAGAATTTTTGCCTCCTCAATTGCTTTTAGGAATCCCTCGAAACTGAATTTCTGCAGCATCATGACTTTCGTGTATTTATAATACTCCTTCCGACGGAATGTTTTTACTTCCGACTGAACATAGAAACTGTTGAGCAGTTTCGTGCCGGCCTTGTGTTCAAGGTCGTCAAATCCCCAGTACGGTTGCGGGTCGAGCTCTCCGAGGCCTATCCGCTTTTTTACGGATTGGAGCCAGTGGGCGTGACGGCCGTCCACACTCTTTGCATCGAAAGAAATAAGAACCTTCTTTTCGGCACGGTCAATCTTGACCATAAAACCGCGATCGCTTCTTGAAAGACCATGGATCGTTTGCCGAAAACTCATTTCTCCCTTCTCGTATTTCTTACCATCTTCCTTATGAGCCCAGCCGTATTTCGGCAGGAGTACCTGTGGGACAAAGCGGATTGCGCGTGGCGATGGTTCAATATGAAAAAGTGTGCAGAGCGATGTAGTATCAATCCTCTGCGCCTTGAGCTCCCACTCGGCCGCATTCGGAATTGGTAGGTTATTTTCCTTAATTCCAAGCAGATCCTCCAGAGTGTTACCAATACCACCAACGTTTCCCTTTCTTGTATTCAATATCCAGTCCATAGCAGCAATTTCCCTCAGCTTTTCGATGAGAGATTGCTTGGTATAGATTTTTGGTTTGTTAGGCATAAAATTATTGGATTATAAAAGCTTGGTCTGCGATTTATGTTGTTGAATCCTTTCGTCGGCCATCTTGCAGTAATCTGGCGAGATCTCGATGCCTATATATTTCCTGTCAGCATTGATAGCCGCCAATGCCGTTGTGCCGGACCCCATGAACGGATCGAGTATGATTTTGGCATCGGTTGATAATACAATTCGATCGATGAGATCGACAGGAAATGCCGCCGGATGTTCGTTATTCATCTCCTGAGTAAATTCCCATACATCCCCCAGACCACTAGCCCTTGGCTGAAGCTTGAACTTCGGCTTGGCGATGAGATATATTACCTCGTAGGTCGGCACGAAATATCCTGGATTGAAATTGAATCCACCTTTTCGTCTCCAGATGATGATTTGGCGTACTGGAAAACCGCTTACAATATCTTGCCGATCCTGAAGAAGGCCTCCTTGTACTCGCCATTTGTGATTGTAAAAAATTGCCCCGTCATCAGGAATGATCCGCAGCATTTCGGTCAGACATTCTCGCTGCCACTTCACGTATTCATCATGAGGCATGCAATCGTTGTGATGCGTGTATCCCTTCTGAAGTGCCGCATTTGCCCACTTGCCTCCGCGACCATCCTTCATTCCGTTGCCGGTCGAATTCTTGAGATTGTATGGCGGTGAAGTGATGATCAGATCAACTGATCCGTCTGGTATGCGCTTCATCACTTCGACCGTGTCGCCACAGATGATATTATTAAGAAAACATGCAGGGAATCCAAACTCGTCTCCCGCCATTTCCGACGCAGTCATTATTTCTCTTAATTTTGGGCGAGTTTGTAGTACTGGCATAATGCCATTGTCTCATTTCTTCAACTATTTATCAATAACAATTTCACCTCTACAATGTCTCCACCATTATGAAATTCGTCTCACTGGAAACTCCGAATGGCATACCCGCGACGATGATCACTTTGTCGCCCTTCTTTACCAACTTTTTGTCGAGAGCCATCTTGCGAACGATATTCATGATCTCATCGGAAGAATTGAATGTTGGCGCTACTATCGGGAAACAACCAAAGGTCAACATCAGCTGATTTGCATGTCCTACGGCGTCAGAAAGCGCCAGGATAGATTCTGCAGGCCTATAACGAGCGATCATCCTAGCCGTACGTCCAGAACGTGTGAGGGCAACTATGAGCTTGGCATTGACCGCATGTGCGGCACGTACAGCAGACTGTGATACAACATCTGTCACACCATGAGACTCCGCATACTCTGCGATCGTATCACGAGTATAGACTTCCTTCTCTATACGAGTAGCGACACGCGTCATGATCTCTACGGCTTCTATCGGGAATTTTCCTAGAGTCGTCTCCTCAGAAAGCATGATAGCGTCTGTTCCATCGATGATAGCATTGGCTATATCTGAAACTTCAGCACGTGTTGGTACAGGACTCTCTAGCATCGACTCCAACATCTGTGTCGCTGTGATAACAGGTTTACCAACAGAATTACATTTCCTGATGATCATTTTCTGAACCAGTGGCACTTCTTCTGCTGGTATCTCTATAGCCAGATCTCCACGAGCGACCATGATGCCATCGGAAGCATCGAGAATGGCGTCGATATTGTGTAAAGCTTCTGGAGTTTCGATCTTGGCGATGATATGAGCATCTGAACCGGCCTTTTCCAATATTGCACGAAGCTCCTTTATATCTTCTGCTCTACGCACGAAAGACAGCGCAACGTAGTCAACTTTATTCGCTATACCGAATTCTAGATCTTTGCGATCCTTCTCTGTCAGCGAACTTATCGACAAACTGGCACCAGGGACATTGACTCCCCTATGATCCCCGAGGGTTCCGCCAACCTTTACCGTAGTGATGATGTCATTGCCTTTGATCTCCAAGATCTCCAATCTTTTCGTTCCATCCTGTAGCATGATCGTCCCACCAGCCTTCACCTCTCTCGGTAGATTTGCATAATTGATAAACACTCTCTCACTATCTCCGATACAGTCATCTGTCGTCAATGTGAAAGTTTGATCTTTTTTCAGAGTGATCTTGCCTTCCTTGAACTTACCGATGCGTATCTTTGGTCCAGAAAGGTCCTGGAGTATAGCGACGGCTTTACCAGTATCTTGCATGATCTTTCTCACTGTATCTACACAGAGTTGATGTGTTGGAAAGTCACCATGTGAAAAATTGAGTCTCACAACATTCATACCTGCATCCATGAGTTTTTCCAGCATCTCCGCAGACTTCGTAGCTGGGCCTATCGTACAGACGATCTTTGTTTTTTTACCTAATGTCATTTTAGTTAGTGATTAGTAAGTAGTGATCAGTGATTAGTCGCTAGTATTCGCCATCACCCTATTGATTGATATACAATTATAATACAAAAGGGGAAACTTTTCATATAGTTAATATGCACATATCCCTTCACGGGGTAATTCCCCCTTTGATCTATTGTCTTCTATTGATCAAATATAGCCGTTCTCTGAGTATTTGAAGATCCAACAATAGCAAATCCTGCAATTATTGCAACAACGGGTTCATTTCTTGCGACAGGAATATACGAAGGCTGGTGGAATGTTTCTCAATTCGAAACCTATGATCTTTGCACGAAATACCTTGCGAGCATGTAACCAGCTCGCCAACAGATATTGGAATTGCACGTATATACCATCATCTCTCATGCCAGCGTATATAGCGTCGAATATCTTCTGACGTGCGGTGCGACTGAAATTACCTATCGGCAATCCTGATACGATGTAATGCGCCTGAGGAATATTCAATCTCCTCAAATGATCACCCAGAGCTGCAGCATCATCTTCTACGAGGATGAGACCGCCCGAAGCCAGATCATCATGAAAATCGACACGTAACTTCTCTGCCAGTGCCCTATTATTCTCAAATGCGATCAGTTTGGCGCCCGCTGGCAATCTTCCCATGATCTCTTTCGTGAATATTCCCGTGCCCGCACCGAGCTCCACGATGACCGTATCCGGTCGGATAATGAGTGGGCGCAACATGCGTCGGCCCAGCGCCGAAGAACTGGGAATGATAGAACCTTGGGTTCGAATCTTCTTTAATGCTTCTTTTGTAAATACGAGGGACATCGAATAAGTATAGCAGATATTCTCAAAGATTCTTTCCCTACGGGAACATCCAGGATTCTTTCCCTACGGGAACGGTACAGTCTTCACATTTTCTCCTCCCTCGTAAAACTCGGGACTCGAAAATATGTTCAGACTTTTCGAATCCTGTCCGAACGTGCCGCAGGGCACGTTCTCACGCGCCAATAGAAAACTGCCCATAGGCAGTTTTCCTTGTGCGCATTGTGGGACGATATTGGAAAGAAATTAACCAAGAATGATTCATCCCTTATAAGTTACCCATAACGTGGCTTTCCCGAGAATATTATATGAACTATCGTACACAATGACTGTGTAATATCCTTCTGTTGCTATCCCTCCAAAGGATGCGAGCCATCCAATTCCATCACCATTCGCAGATATTACCTTACTTACTGCGGTATAGTTTGATCCACCTTTTAAGAGGTTTCCGACCATATTCCAATCTGTATTACCGGCATAATTAGGACCAACTATGGCGACTGTGTATGTACCAGTTCCCGATGTGCCGCCAGACAATCTGAAACTTGATCCCGGCATAACTTTCAAATCGCCCGGGTAGAAAGTAATGGAATCCAGAGTAGTTGGTGGAGGATTCGTAACCGCGGTAATAATTACGGTGTGACTGCATGACCCACTACCATTAGGACCAGCTACTTGGAGACCTACCCCAACTTTACCAATGTCACTCGCTATCAATTGCTGTGAGCCGCTGGCAGGTAGCTTATCGCTAGGTAGCCATGTATATCCGCCACCTGAATCCGCATTTTGCCATGATGCATACGTTGCATTTTTACTTGTCCAGGAATAAGTTATTCTTTCTCCAAGCATATACGAACTCTTATCAGAAATTAGCGAGCACGTAGGAATGGCTGACGGAGATGGACTTTTAACCACAACAGAAATCGAACGTTCAGCTGATAGACCATCTTTACCTGTACCAGGATCATTCACACACCATAATTTGTAAGAAGTGGTTTGTGTTGGATTAAACCTTTTCGATCCATTTACTGAGACCGATTCTTCACCCGAACCAGATTGGATAATACAGCGAGTTGCATTTCCTGTCACCCAAGAAAGCTGTGATATTTGTCCTGATACAATCTCAGATGGCAATGCGTTGAAGCTGGAAATAGTTGGTAAAACACCAGTCGCGGTTGATGTAGATGTTGCACCTGAAATCAATCTTGATTTAGATAGGAAACGGTCGAAACTATCTCGAATAAGTAAGGAATTATACGGTCCAAAAGTAAACGGATCGAGAAATTGATCGCGCATCAACGAATTATCAGTTGGTCTGAAAGCATTTAACCCTATCTTCCCAGCCCCTTCAAAACAATTCGTACCTGGTAAGCCGTGCCAAGGGGCATCCTGTTGACATTCCGTTAAGGAACCATAAAAAATATTTTTTTGTGCCTGAAATATAGACCTTAATTTCTGAATACTGATATATACCGGACTCGCTGTCTGATCAGGAAAGACCACATATTCATCACCTAGATTCGCAAAAGTATGACCAAACTCATGAGTGAATGTCCTTTGAAGGGAGTCGGCTTCTGCAGATTGTGTGGGATCAGAAACCCTGGAGTATGGCATCACAACGACTACGCTTCTTGCAAAAGCTCCAACCTCTTGATCATATGCATTCCTATCATGAACCTCTACAAGATAAGAATTTGGATATGGACAACTCTGTGACAATTCTTCATTGGAACAAGGTTGATTTATTAGTGTGCATTGCCCAAGTGGATATGATCTATCCACGTACCAAAAATTAAATAAATTACTATTACCCTTGAAAGGCTCGGCAGAAAAAAGTCCGTGTCCCGTGGCACCTAGGTCTAATAATCTGCCAGCAACCTTCGTAAAAACATCCGAAAACGACTCACCACTAACATTAGAATACCCAACTCCAACGAATATTAAATTAAACCTGTTTTTCGAAACATCGTTAGAATTATGTTGTGGAAATACGGCCTTACATAATGCAGTCGATACATTCCTAAACGTGAATTCACGAACGGCAGAACCAGTAATCTTTTTCCCTCCTGAATCAGTACCACTCACATTGAATTTGTATGTCTTCTTTCCTAGTGATAAATTACTTGTATTCCATACATTATTTTTACAGTAAAAAATACCCTGAGTTTCCTCGCATTCAAGTTCAATGTTAGCAATAACACGACCACCCGGATCCGATACCTCAACATTGATATCATTCAAAACATCCTCTGACGAACTACCACCCGTACCGAAAATTGCAGACATATCAAAAACCTGCCCTAGAGGAAATTCGGCTATATTTTCTCCCCTATTAGGATTAGGTTGTAATCCAATATCCAATAATTTAATGGGGGATACTAAAATACCGGACACAGAAGACCTGCCTTTATCTGTAATAGCGCTACTATCATATTTTACAAGATTGCCCTGATCGCTACTAAAAATATCTATCGATTGCTGGATCTCATGCTGAGGTACTATTGGTACCTTCTGAATATTATTGGGTAATTGCAAACCAAAAAAAGACTGAACTGCTGATAAGACTGAAGCAACAAAAAGATTAGATATAATCATATTATATTATAATACCACATTTTCGAATCCTGTCCGAACGTGCCGCAGGGCACGTTCTCACGCGCCAATAGAAAACTGCCCATAGGCAGTTTTCCTTGTGCGCGCGCCAGGATTCGAACCTGGGACCCCGCCAGTATCAGTGGCGTGCTCTACCAACTGAGCTACGCGCGCATGCGAACAATGTCAATTTCACAGACGTGACCGAGATATGAGCCTAGAGATTGGATCAGAGCTGATACCTCAAATCAGTGAGTATACATTAGCAAAATCGCGTCCAAAATGCAAAATGACCGATCGAAACTACGCGACATAGAATGATCTACACGCCCCATCACAAAACCTGCACAGCCTTCCTCGTAATAGGTCCGAAGTACCCTGTTGCTGATATACCATTGGCTTTTTGGAACTTGATAAGGGCTGCCTTGGTCTTGTTACCGAAGGTGAGAACTTCATGACCTGGAGAGCCTTCACCTGAGGTAGCAACGATGAAATCGTGATTGTTGAGGTATACCTGTAGAGCACGGACGTCCTCCCCTACAGAGCCAAATGTTAGATCTCTAGGAAATGATGTTGGTTTTGTGATCGTGGTCTTCAGTATTGGCTTCACTACAGATCCTGGTGTAGATGTTGTGGTGGTGGTAGTACTTGTTCCACACAAAGAAGCAGCGAGGTCGATGTTCAATGCTGTCCTAGTCAGTGGTCCGACGAGGCTAGCTTCTGATATTCCACGTGCTTTACGGTATAGGGTGACTGATTGGACTGTCAGTGGTCCGAAGTTACCTGTAGAAGCCGCTATCGAGAAGTTTAGCTTGCCTAGAAGCTGTTGTAATGAGGTTACGGCAGCGCCACTCATACCTATGGACATATCTGTATCAAATGCTTTGTAGGCGACATTACATGTCTTTGGAGTGGTTGTGGCTACCTTCACTGAGCATATGAAGCCA
>CAILTI010000007.1 GCA_903837075.1 uncultured bacterium
CGATCATCAGTTATTCCCCCCATCCGTCCTCAAACTCTTTTCCGTAACCGCAGATACTGTGAGTGACTTCGACACTGTGGTGGCTGGTGTAACGGTACTATTTGAACATGTAAGGGTGTAAGTGGTGTTCTGAGAGATCGGACCCTTCGTGACAGTGGAGATGATAGGTAATGTCTTACTAGATCCTGTATCAGATAGCCAGCAGGAACTAGCATTGGTGGCGGTCCAAGACAGAGTGAATGTTTTGTTGGAACCTATGATCATGTAGGCGTTAGAAGAAGTGAAGGAGGTGATGACCGCAGATGTGGTGACTGGAGCTCCGGCAGCCGTCACAGTCAATGGGATGCTGTTAGACCAGTCGCTGTTGGTGACTCTCACTCTGACATTATATTGACCGGGAATTATGCTGGTCGGCAGAGAGAATGCCAAACTATAACCATCACTCGGAAGACTAGTAACGGAATACGACACGCCCGTCATCATATTGACTAGCTGAACGATACTGTTAGTCGTAGCAAAGTTTCCACCATTTATCATGATAGGCAATTGGGAACCAGTGGAAACTTCGTCGCTAGATATATAGGATACAGATGGCACCTTCAATCCTGACGGCGGTGTCGTGGTGGCGATAAATGGATGGTTATAATCCGGAGTGATTGCGTAAACAAAGTAATCTGCTTTTGCCGAAGGGGTGATATCAACGGTTGAGTTAGCCGCAACTACCAACCTTAACCAGCACCCTCCGCCTCCAGCAGACTGGGTGGGTATACCTAAGACACTAACATCGCTACATGAAATATAACCTTGGTTAGACTTATCTCCGTCTGTATTTATTAGAGTCTCCTTGCCTATACCGACATATACTCCAACTACATAATTAACCCCAGGATCACCAGTAAATATGAGACTGGTTCTACCATTTTCACGAATGGTTAAAGTCTTCTTCAAATTTTTATCATTAAAGCTACTCCTGCCTATGCTCGAATTACCTCTAAGCACCTGCGCATACGAGATATCTTCTTGGGTATGAGTACCATCACTACAATCAAGTGTCTTTTTACCACCCTTTGGCGTTGTCGTACCCGAATATGTATACAGAGTAGTACATGATATCCCAGGAAGACCATAAGTCGGCGGGCCCCACACAGAATAGTTTCTTTGTGAAGAATTGCGCGTATTGCCCCATCCATCGAATGGCATCCAATTCCACACATCATCAATATCGTAACTGATCAATTCACTTGCTGCTACCCCATGATTCGACCATTTAACATTTGTCGCTGAATCATAGTGCGTCAACTGTATATCCATGGTTATAGGATGATACCCTGTACTGACCGCTGCTTCCTGATTCAAAAGATTTGATACATTTGGAATTATCCCTATAAACAGAACTATTAAGCATGAAATGGCTAATACGGATATCGCACCAACGGTAAATGTATTTCTGTTATTGATGTTGCTAGTCATATCATGACTGTTACAAATGTACCCGGCTTCTTCATTCACCATTACACTCCATCCACTACACTCGACTTTACCACCTCAGGAATGATATTGTCAGTGATATGATCCATGACCTGATCTTTGACCTGATTTGGATTCGGTATCTGTCGGAAATCAAATTTATTTTCCGTTCCTGCAGTTTGTATGACTAGATCACCGAATTTCAATAACGACTGGAAGAAACCATCGACCTTCACAGAGATGTCCTGCACTCTAGAGAGATGGAGCTCTGATACGGATCTATTGAAGAATCCATGCTGGGTACTATCGATGATCCTCCTATCAGTAACTATCCACACATCCAGAACATACATGGTGATAGCATAGAACAATGACTGCCATAGCAGTAGACACCAGACGCTATATGCCAGTACGAGTAACCCCGTGAGACCATATACTGCCGCGAACGGATATAGGAAAGGTCCGACGATGAGCGGTAGAACGAACAGAGCAAAGGTGATCACCAACCTGACGATGATGAAAAAAGGATGTCTGCGCGTCAACAGCAATACCTTTTCGTCCTTTTCCTTTCCTTCAAAAGTATTATTCGAATCTTTGATTATTGAAAATATAGATATCATATAGGCTATTTGTAAATATTACTGAACAATAATGCTATCTTGCTTCCCAGTATATTGAAATCAATAGCTGCAAATACTAGGAAACACCAACAAAACAGAACCGCAGTCCCCAAGAGGTATACTGTGGCCAGTTTTTTCGGTAAAGTACCGACACCAAATCTAGTGAGGTGATAGACGATAGAAAATGCGAATACCCAATACACGATGAAAACCACCACGAGTAGAATATAGAATAGATTCTGTGTTGAAATTATCGGTTCTAATAACATGTTGGTTGTCAATAATTCTTCAGCCTGTTGATCTTGTCGTGCTGGCGTATTTTCTCATGTGCCTTGGCTTCGATCTGACGAATACGTTCACGAGTCACACCGAACTCACGGCCTACTTCCTCGAGAGTATGAGTGATGCCATCATTCAATCCATGGCGCATCTCTAGGATCTTGCGTTCCTTTTCTGATAGATCATTCAGTATCATGTTGACCTGATCGCGCAATATACGACGTGAAGACTCTTGGTCTGGTGAGAGGATCTTGTCATCAGCGATGAAATCTTGCAGAGTAGACTTGTCATCCCCATCATCGCCAACTGGCTTTTCTAGAGACACGACTTCTTGTTCGATCTTCTCGATCTGGTAGATCTTCTCTACGTCCATACCCATTTCCATAGCGATCTCATCTGGTAATGGTTCGCGACCGAGATCATGTGAGAGCCTACGGACTACCTGTTTGTACTTGGCTATCGTTTCAACCATATGGACTGGTACGCGGATAGTTCTCGACTGATCAGCCAGAGCACGCGTGATCGCCTGACGGATCCACCACGTAGCATAAGTAGAAAACTTGTAACCCTTCGTCCAGTCGAACTTGTCGACAGCTCGGAAGAGACCGAGGTTTCCTTCTTGGATAAGGTCTAGAAGTGTGAGATCAGGACTGCGACCTACGTATTTCTTTGCTATAGAAACGACTAGGCGCAGATTGGCCTTGGCGAGTAGATTCTTTGCCTCCTCATCCTTGTTCTGAATACGCTTCGCTAACTCCTTCTCCATACTAGCGTTGATGAGCGGATATTGACCGATCTCCTTTAGATACATCTGGATAGAATCGTATGCGGAGTCTGGATTGCGCGATAGATGCGAAGGGGCTTTCTTGTGACTCAGATCCTCTACTTCGAGTAGTCCTCCTCCTTCTAGAACATCGACGTTCGCGGTGCTGAATTTCGTATAGAGTTCATCTAGGAACATCACGTCATTCTCGATCTGTGGAAACTCTTTCAAGATCTCGTCGTACGTCACGAAACCACGATCTCGTCCCTTCTGGATGAGCTTGGTTGCCTTTGCCTCATAATCACGAGCCTTGTTGACGATAGGTTTTACTGCAGTATTTTTGCTCTTTGCCTTTGGTGCTGGCTTTTTAGCACGAAAAGACGTCCTCTTCGTCGGACGCTCGGCACTCTTATGTGCTCGGGAAACTGCTTTTTTGTTTTTTCGCATAGAGAGATTGGTTGTTAACTTGGTGGTTATTGTATATTAAAAGGCGATGATGTGCAAGTCCACATATAGAACCTTATAAACCTAGTTCTATGTCTGAAATAACAGGATTTTACGGCTGGATATATAGTACTACGACCCAGATCAGAATATGGTTCAAAATGTGGCCAATATCAATGTCTCCTGCTATGTGCAACCTCTGCTTTGCGTATGGATAAAACCTGGCATTTCTTTGCCAATTCGGCGACACGTGCGTGGTCACCCGCCTTTTCTGCTATACGTAGTTCGCGCATCGTCTGTATCAACTCGTCATTGACTATATCCAGTCCGAAGTTGATGATGAGCTCTCGTATGTGTACGTCCCATTTATCCTTGTCGCTACCATACATCGCCTCAGCTTCGAAAGACATATCTCCGATCTCGTGACTGGCTCTATCTATCTTTTCCTGAAATTTCGCGCCAGCTATCTTCTCGATCTCTGCCATGTATTCGGCATGTTTCTTTGGATCTTCATCCTTCATCAGATTCAGTAGACCGAACATGCGGCGTTCGACGAGGTCATTGCGACTAGATGCACCAAACTGTGATGACTGGCTTCCACCCACAGACTCCTTCGCGGCCGCTTGGTTATCAAGAGAATTAGTGGCGCCCCCTTTTGAGGTAGTTTCCCGTCCGTTCCCCCCTTGCGGGGTTTGCGGAGAGGAACTACTCCCCCCAAAAGGGTGCGCACTCTTCTGTACAGCCGCCGCCTCACCTTCCATCTTCTTCCTGACAGTACGCAGATCCTCCCAGATCGCTCCAGCATCTATGCTAGCTTTGTCGGCGATCATTTTTACAAAGTAATCCTGGTCCGTTCGACTCTCGATACTAGCGAGAAGTGGGAATACCCTCTCGCGCAATGCTCGTGGGATCTTCCTCGGATCAGTCTCATCGCGCAATACATTCGACAATTCAAACTCAACGACAGGTTTCGTAGTTCGCAATATCTCTTTCCATATCTCTGGATTTTCCTTGACTAGATCAGCGGGATCTTTGCCGCCGACAATATCTGCCATCTTTACATCCATACCTAGTGACAGGGCGATACCTGCCGCCCTGAATGCCGCCTTGCGACCAGCATTATCACTGTCAAAAGCGATGATAACATTTGGTGACAGTCGGCGTATCAGTCCGAGATTGTTCACTGCCCCCTGCTTGTTCACTGACTCGTCCGAAAGTGCTGTTCCTGAAGCGGCTACGATGTTCCTAACACCAGCCTGATATGACATGATGAGATCCATCTGACCTTCGACCATGATGGTGTAATTCTGCCTGCGTATCTCAGCCTTGGACTTGTCGAGCCCGAACAATATTGACGACTTGTCGTAAAGCAACGTGTCTGGACTATTCATGTATTTTGCCGATCGATCATCTGCCTTCAAGATGCGTCCAGTAAAAGCTACTATTCGACCGCTCGAATCCGAGATTGGGAACATCACACGTCCGCGGAAGCGATCGTAAAATCTTTCAGCTATACCCTCGACCCTATCCCCTAGACCCTCCTTCCTCTTTATCAGTCCCGCTTTTTCCATGACCGCCTGACTCCAGCCTTTCTTCTTTAGATAATCATGCAAATGATTCCAACCTTCCGGCGCCCAGCCGATACGAAAGACTTCGCGAGTCTCTGCCGTTATCCCGCGACCCTTTACATACTCCACTGCCTCTTTCGACTTCGCGAATTGATCTTCGAAAAACTTTGCGCTATCTTCCATTATTCGGAATAATTGGTCACGTTCGCCTTCGTCTTTGTGATTCACGATGAGTGGAACACCCGCCTTTTCAGCCAAGACCTTCAAGGCACCTTTGAAATCGAGACCTTCGAACTGCTCTACGAAATTGAATATATCGCCTTTGGCGCCGCAGTTTGACACCGCAAAATTTTTCGTAGCATAAGTGTGGTCTTCGTCGACAGTAAAATTATAGACCGGGCCAGAATATGTTTCTGATCTAATCCTCTTCACAGGCAAAAGCCAGTATCTCGCACCGTCGTCCAGATATACAACCTCATGACGGGCGATGGCGGTGGACGACCATTTTACTGAATAAGTCTCTTTATGATTCACGCCCTTTTTATCTATTCTTTTTTTTCTGCTATGTACAGATGGGAAAATATCGTTTCTCAAGAGAATATCAGCGATCTGTTCGACTAGTATTCTAGATACTACAGTAATAGTACTATGAATATGATTCGATAAAAGCGGCTTGAATGAATGACCATCACCTCTATTGATAGCATGAACGAGCACCATCTGTTTAGAAACAGGCAACTCTTGAAATGCAAAGGGTATATGTTTGTTTTCCGAGCCCTTTCCGCATAAATTTGCAAAAATGTTTACGAGGTATGCATGACATACGGTGACTTCTATACCATTTTTATTTGTTCTCCTGTGAATCTTGGCATCCAGACCGAAGGTGTCCTTTACGATGGAGACTATTTCTCGAGCAAAATCTTCTTCATGATCACCCAAACTAAAGCGAATATATGCCCGACTATTACTCCCTTCTGCGATATAATAGCCGATCAGCTTAAGGAAATCATCGCTTAATTGGATTTTGTACGAAACCGCTCGCACGATGGGACCTTTTTTATGCTTTTTCTCAAGGTATGTAGATAAATCAATCTTATCAATATTGGACACCGCTGTAGGTATAGGATACATGACAAAATCACCAACTCGCAATTCTCCAGCGGGGATTTTCAAGACTGTGGCATGTTTTTCGATCTGCTCGCGAGAAAGGCGGATATTGTGAGCGGTGTTGCGTTTATATCCACGAACTTGCCTATAGAATTGTTTGGTATTTTTGTAATACTTGGTTTTTGGTCTTATGATAGGCAAGTTGTGATCAGAAGTCAGAGATACTGTGCCCCCAAGCTTCTGCACGTCCACACTGATCATCTGGCCATGGTATTCTCTGTACTGCGTGGCAAGGATCTTTCTGATATTCCCTTTACCTGAATAGACATGATGTTTCGTATCAAGTGTTTCAATAGCATGATATCCAAACGGAGTTCTAATGAGTTGGCCCGGCGGGAAACACCCAAAACAATAATATCCACCCCTCTCTGGAGATATGAAGAATGAAGCTGATTTCTCATTATGGAATGGACACCTGGCCTTGTATGACTTCCCCGCACGATCGATCTTTACATAGGAACCTACGAGGTCTTCTATGGGTATGCGGGCCTTGATCTCTTCGACGGTAGTTCGTGACATGCTCCAAGTATAGTTGATAAGTGAAAAAGTATAAAGGGCTATTTTGATTCCAAGTTTTTCGTCAGTTTTATCGTGAGGAGTCCTTCTATCTTTTCTGGTGATTTTGTAATTACAGGGACATTCAGGTTATATCCATTAAAATGTTACTTATGTGCTTTGTCACCACTGACCTCTCAACACCAAACAGTCTAGCCACCTGCTCCTGCGTCGCCCACACCGAATAAACTACCTCTCAGCAAGCTGCGGAGTATTTACTCGTTTGTTCTGAATTCGACTCAGATGTTGTGAATATAAAAATATTCACACATCTTCGCTTGTCAGAATAAACAGAAACCACCAAAAAGCCCCGCCATTCGAGTTTCCTCATGGCGAGGTTTTTTGTCTCTTCTATACCCTATTTACTATCCCCTATACCCTAACCCCTAGTGATTATCTCTAATTACTCAGCAACCTCTACCCCATCTCTCTTGGCCGCCATAGCGTCTATCATCGCCTTCTTTGGTGAACCTGGGAAGCCTGTACCAGCTGGGACGAGGCGACCGATGATAACGTTTTCCATGAGACCTGTGAGATCATCGTCAGCACCACGAACGGCGTTCGATATAAGGACACGCGTAGTATGCTGGAATGAAGCGGCTGATAGGAAACTCTTTCTAGTTAGCGATGTCTCTGTGATACCCATAACTAGTCTCTCCACCTTGGCCGTATCTCCACCACTTTCTTTGGCTAGTGCATTCTCTTCACCGAGCTGGATATCATCGATAACCATTCCATCGGTCAAGTTCGTGTTACCACCATCCAAGACTCGGCGTCGACTGAACATCTGCTTCACGATGAGCTCGATGTGTTTACGTGAGACAGTTTCACCCTGTAGTTCATAGATCTTTCCAACTTCTGTAATAACATAATCCTTGGCCTTGTCTTCACCTCCGTATTCATAGACCTCATCGATGTCTGCAGATCCGTCGGTCAATAGCTGTCCCTTCGTGACTCGATCACCTACTCTAACTGTCGTGGTGCGGCGATATGGGAACAAGTATTCTATCTCGGATGCTTTCTTGGCTGAGCCTTTACTCATATCCTCGATATCTGGGATAACATAGACGGCCTTCTCCTTACCCATATCTTTGAATCCTGTGACGACTCCATTGACTGACGCAACGACTGCTGGATTCTTTGGGCGGCGTTTCTCGAAGACTTCCTCGACGCGTGGTAGACCCATAGTGATGTCACCACCTAGACCTGCGGCACCTCCCTGGTGGAAGGTACGCATCGTGAGCTGTGTTCCTGGTTCACCGATAGCTTGAGCAGCCACCGTTCCAACAGCTTCACCGAGTGCGACTAGAGAATTCTTTCCTAGGTCGAGTCCATAACACATCGAACATACCCCTCGAATAGTTTTACATGAAAGTGGAGAGCGTACGCTGACATTGGTGATACCGATCTCCTCTACTTTCGCGGCATCAGACTTGGACAATAGATGACCCTTCTTGAAGATAACCGCACCGTCTGTCGTTGTGATATCTTCGGCAATGATACGACCTCGGATGTTCTTGGACAAAGGAATATTCATACCCGAAGCTGTCTGCTTGTGAATGACGATACTGTCCTTCGTGCCGCAGTCGATCTCAGAAACTACCACATCCTGGGCGACGACGAATAGTTTTCTCGTTAGATATCCAGCCTTTGCAGTGTTGAGTGCTGTATCTGTCAAACCCTTACGAGAACCGTGAGTCGTGATGAAATACTCGATCGGAGTCAAACCTTCCTTGGCACATGATAGGATCGGGAATTCGATCGTCTCTCCTGAAACTGATGAGATCAATCCTTTCATACCCGCCATCTGCGTGATCTGTGATAGAGATCCGCGAGCACCAGAGGTGATCATGTCATATACGGAACCCATCTTATCCAATGATCCTGGAATAGCTTTTTCGACTTCACCCTTGGCCTTCTGCCAGATCTCGATATGCTTCCTGATGCGCTCTTCCTCCGTGAGCAATCCTTCATCGAATTGTTTTGAAACAACATCTGCAGAACGTTTACCACGTGCAACTATCTCACCCTTGGCCTCTGGCACTAGGATATCATCGATACCCCATGTCGTACCTGAGTATGTAGCATAACCAAATCCGAAGGACTTGATCTTGTCTAGGATAGGAGCGACGTTCACGGCACCGTGTCGAGTGATCATGTCATCGATGATGGCTGCGATACGCTTGCGACCGACTTCCTCATTGATGAATGGGTAATCTTCTGGCAACATGTTATTGAACAATATGCGACCAACTGTCGTTTCGAACATGCTCTCCTTGAATGCGGCATATTTCTTGTGCTTTGGAGCGATAACTTTGACCAATTCTCGGAGGTCGATATCTTTGAAATTGAAAGCCAACTCAGCAGCCTGTGGAGATTCGAAATATTTCATGTTGCTACCAGATCGATCATTCTCCCCCTCTACCTTCTTCACTTTCGTCACCCAGAAACAACCGAGAACGATGTCCAACATTTTTGCAACGACTGTCGGATCATTGTTACCTGGTTTCAATATATTCTTGTCTGCAGCCATGATCTCACGAGCTTCCATCTGTGCTTCGTCGGACAATGGCACGTGTACGGCCATCTGGTCTCCATCGAAGTCAGCGTTAAAGGCAGTACAAACGAGTGGGTGCACTTGGATAGCATTACCTTCGATCAACACTGGTTTGAAGGCCTGGATACCTAGTCTGTGCAATGTAGGAGCGCGGTTCAAAAGTACATATTTACCCTTGATGACCTCTTCGAGGATCTCCCAGACTTCCTTGGCATCATCATCGATGAATCTGTTGGCTCCGCGAATATTGTAAGCCAATTCCTTTTTCAAAAGTCCTGAAATGACGAACGGTCTGAAGAGCTCTAACGCCATGTGCTTCGGTAGTCCGCACTCATCGATCTTCAGTTCTGGTCCAACGACGATCACTGAACGACCTGAGTAGTCGACACGCTTTCCGAGAAGGTTCTGACGGAAGAGACCTCTCTTTGATTTCAAACTATCTGAAAGTGACTTCAGTGCTCTCTTCTGTGCAGCGATAGCGGCAGCACCAGCTGATGAGCTGTGACGGATCGAGTTGTCGATCAATGCATCGACTGCCTCCTGCAATATTCTTTTTTCATTACGTAAAATAACTTCCGGAGCGTTGATCTCCTTTAGTTTCAATAGGCGGTTGTTGCGGTTGATAACACGACGATATAGATCATTCACATCTGATGTCGCGTATCTACCACCATCTAGAGCAACCATCGGACGTATGCCTGGCGGAATGACTGGGATACGTACTAGGAACATCCATTCCGGACGAACCTTGGCCTTGATCATCTGCTTCACGAGTGACAATCTCTTTGCGAGCTTGTCGCTATCAGCAGCACTGGCTACGTCATACTCCTTCTCCAACTCGACCTGCAATTTTGCTAGATCGATCTTCTTCAATAATTCATATACAACTTCTGCACCGATACCAGCTTCGAATAGTGATCCGTATTTCACTGCGTATTTGTGATACGTTGCTTCGTCCATGACGAAACCGAGACTCAGGCTGTCGATCTCTTTCCTGGCATTCAGTACGAGCTCCTTCAAAGCTTCCTTGGTCTTTTCATCCTGTGCTGTCTTGACCTTGTTCTTGTATTCAGCATCTAGATCTTTGGAGAATTGAGCCTTCTCTGCTTCGTGAACTTTGGTGACGATGTACCCAGCGAAATACACAACTTTCTCGAGATCTGAAGTCGTCATACCGAGGATGAGACCTATTCTCGAAGGAACACTGCGGAGGAACCAGATATGAGAAACTGGCGTTGCAAGCTCGATGTGACCCATGCGATCACGACGAACGATGGAACGAGTGATCTCCACTCCGCATTTTTCACAAACGATACCCTTGTATCGGATGCCGCGATATTTGCCGCAGTAACACTCAAAGTCGCGGTCTGGACCAAAGATTCTCTCATCGAAAAGACCGCTCTTTTCTGAACGCTGAGTTCGGTAGTTGATGGTCTCTGGCTTCGTGACTTCGCCGTATGACCACTCCATGATCTTCTCCGGTGATGCCAGAGTTAGTCGTACTAGGTCGAACTGTGTAGGATCATTCGCTTTTTTTATTGGTGTTTGCATGGTTGTTTAGTAATTGAATAATTGAATTATTAAATGATTGAAAGATTTGGCTATTAGTTAGTAATCAATACAAGTTACTATGCGTATCTATAAACAAAAACTTTACTGCACCTCTTTCATGAATCTCATATACCGCTCTCAAATCTCCTGTTATATTTATACTCCTGTAACCAAGGTATTCGCTATGCAACGGATGATTGTTTAGTTCCTGTGCGTATGGATCATTTTTGAATAATCGCAGACGTTCCATAAATCTCTCACGTATTTTGGGAGATAGTTTCTTGTATTGCTTCTTAAAGCGTTTATGGTATTCAGTTTGCATGATGTCCAATTCATATTAATATTAGGAATTCAAACTCTTGATCATATCCTCCATTGAATTAAATGGGCCTGCCATATTCCTACCTTTATGCGCATCATCGGAAAGCTTCTTTAATATTTTCAAAGTCCTGGCATTCGGCATAGGATGATCCGCAAATGTAACTTTCCTCTCGGAAATGAACTCCTTTATGTAGCCGTTCACAACCGCATTGAGTGAAACACCTAGAATATGTGACAGTTCTTGTGCCTGCTCTTTGACGGACTTATTGATCTTGATGCTTAACATTGTTTGCATAGTATTGTAATGAAGTAATAATATCTAAAGTATATACTTTAGATGACTATTGTCAAGAACTTACTCTTCGTCGACCTTCGGCTTAGTTACTAATTCCACATTGAGTGCTAGTCCTCGGAGGGTCTTCAATAGCACATTGAATGATGCTGGCAAGTTCGGAGCACGTAGTTTCTCGCCCTTCACGATAGCATCGAATGTCTGTGAACGACCTAGTATATCGTCTGACTTGACTGTTAGAATCTCGCGCAAAGTATGAGCGGCGCCGTGACCGAGCAGTGCCCAGACTTCCATTTCTCCAAAACGCTGACCTCCACCTTGAGCTTTACCACCGAGAGGTTGCTGGGTGATGAGAGAGTAAGGACCGATAGAACGCATATGTATCTTGTCCTCAACCATGTGGTGCAGTTTCATGATGTACATGAATCCTACCGCGACAGGTTGGTCAAAATGTTCACCAGTTCTACCATCGCGTAGTCTCATCTTGCCTGAAGCATCGAAGCCTGCCTTGACCAACTCTTCCTTGATCTCCGCGTCCGTAGCTCCTGTAAATGGAGGAACGATCGCCTGATAACCGAGAGAGTTCGCAGCTAGACCTAGGTGCAATTCCAATATCTGTCCCAAGTTCATACGTGACGGCACACCGAGAGGAGTCAAGATGACATCGATCGGACGACCATCCTCCATGTAAGGCATCTCTTCTTCTGGGAGAATCTTGGAGATGACACCTTTGTTACCGTGACGACCAGCCATCTTGTCACCGACAGAGATATTACGAACCTGAGCAGTTTCGATATAGATCTTTTTGATGATACCGGACTCGAGCTTGTCACCCTTCTCACGAGAGAATATCTTTACGGAGATGACGCGGCCTTGCTTACCATTTTCCATGCGCTTCGATGTATCCTTCACATCACGAGCTTTCTCACCGAAGATCGAACGGAGCAGGCGCTCTTCTGGAGTGAGTTGTGTTTCGCCCTTAGGAGAAATCTTTCCAACCAAGATGTCACCTGGTCGTACTTCAGCACCGATACGGACGATACCTTCCTCTGTTAGGTTCTTCAGTTTGGCTTCACCAACATTCGGAATATCGCATGTCGTTACTTCTGGACCGAGTTTGGTATCGCGAACATTGACTACGAATTCCTCGATATGGATAGAACTCCATTTACTTTCCTTGACGATACGCTGTGACAAGATGATGGCGTCCTCGTAGTTATTACCAGACCATGACATGAAGGCTACTAGAGCATTGTGTCCGAGCGCGATCTCTCCATGATCAGAAGTAGAAGTATCAGCGATGATATCACCCTTCTTCAATTTCTGACCGACTGAGACGACTGGTCTCTGATGAAATGCTGTAAAGCCGTTCGTTCTCGAGAATAGAACTAGATTGTAATCATGAGTCTTGCCTGTCTTTGCGGATTTGAAAACGATCCTCTTTGCATCGACGTGAGTGATCTCACCTTCTTCCTTAGCGACGATGATGCGGCCAGTATCGATAACAGCCTTTCTCTCCATACCAGTTGCAACAAAAGGTGCCTCAGGTACTAGACATGGGGTTGCTTGTTTCTGCATGTTCGATCCCATGAGCGCTCTGTTGGCGTCATCATGGTTCAAGAATGGAATGAGAGAAGTGGCGACAGAGAAAGCCTGGTTGGCGTCGACGTCGATATAGTCAACTTCAGTTTTCTTGGCTAGAGCTGGTTTACCATTGATACGAACTTCCACTTCATCTTCGGTCAGATTGCCATTGACATCATATATAGATGCGGCGTGTGCGATACGGAAGTTTTCCTCTTCGAGGGCATTCAAGTAAACGATATCTTTGGTGACCTTACCATCCTTGACCTTGGCATATGGTGTTTCGATCATTCCAAAATCATTGATACGAGCATAGGTCGTAAGGTGCAGAACCAAGCCGATGTTCGGACCTTCTGGAGTGTGGATCGGACAGAGTCTGCCATAGTGAGATGGATGCACGTCGCGAACTTCGAATCCTGCACGCTCGCGTGATAGTCCACCGGGACCGAGTGCGGTCAGGAGTCGTAGATGTTCGATCTCGCCCAGGACGTTCTCTTGTATCATGAACTGTGATAGCTGGTTGGTCGTGAAGAATTCCTTTATACGAGCCTGGAGTGGTCTCGGATATATGAATGAAACTGGCATAGTGACATCTGGCTCTACAGTAGACATCTTGTCCTGAATATTTCTCTTCATCTGTGTGAGACCGAGACGGACACGCTGTTCCATGAGTTCACCCACGTATCGTACGCGGCGAGAACCTAGGTGGTCGATGTCGTCAGCCTGCATGTCTGGAGTAACAGAAAGTGCGACGATGTGTTCGATCGTTGTGGCGATGTCATTCAATGTAAGGGTGCGCTGTTCTAGATCCTTCTCTTCCATCGATTTCTGGAATCTCTTGTTGAATCGGAATCTACCAACACGAGAGATATCATAACGATCTGGAGCCAATAGAGCCTTGATGAATGAACGAGCGTTATCCGCTGTTGCCAGGTCTCCATCACGAAGTCTCTTGTGTATCTCGATATACGCATCATCCATAGTCTTGGCATGATCCTTGCCTAGAGTCGTCATGATAACCTTCTTGGCCTCTTCATTCTTCTCGAATAGTTCGATTATCTTCTCATTGGTATCAGCTCCGAGGATGCGGAGTAGTGACGTTACTGGGAACTTGCGCTTGCGATCGATACGACAATATACCGTACCATCAGCATCTGTCTCGATCTCCATCCATACGCCGCGTGCTGGGATGATCTTTGCTCCGAAATAGCTCTTGCCCTTGAGTTCTGAAGCTGTAAAAAATATACCGAATGAACGTGCTAGCTGTGGGACGATCACGCGCTCAACACCGTTAATGATGAATGTTCCGTGATCAGTCATCAAAGGAAAATCAGCCAGAAACATCTCCTGTTCCTTGACCACATTCAGAGATTTGTTCTTCAGAGTCACCCTGACTTTGATCTGACCCTCGTAGTTCTGCTTGTTACTCTTTGCGAAATGCTCGTTGTATTTCGGTCGGACGAGTTCCATGTGACTGAATGACAACTCGAACTTCTTGCCTGCATAGTCAGAGATCGGAGAGAATTCCTTCAGAAGTGCTGGCATGCCTCGCTCCATGAGGTCGGCAAAAGATACCAACTGTGACTCTACTAGGTGCGGCATCTCAGTGAGTGGTGCCTTATATCGTGAAAAATACTTTTTCGGCCTATTGGTGGCAGAAGTGATGGGAACTGAACCTCGAACTGACGTAGTAGATGTGGTCATGGTATTTATAATATTATTAAAATGGGTAACAACTAGTTAATAATCAATGGATACACAAAACGCCCGTTCGCAATAAACGGCTATCAATTTGCATCACCTTATGAGGTAATATTCACTTGTAGGATTAATGATGAACCTTTCTAATCCTCCGCTATTTGGTCCTTCTTCGCCAAAGCTACGAAGGACACGGCAGAACACAATCTGCGAAGTTATGTCGAGCCTAGCATGCCTATATTAGGCTGTCAAGGGTGGGGATAACTATCACTCATCCCCATGAAGGGATGAGTACCAATAACTACCTATGCAGATTTCTTCTTCTTCCTCCATTCATCCATCTTGGCATGATGCCCACTCAGCAAGACCTTCGGTACTCGATATTTCTTCCCTTTGTATTCGATGACTTCCGGTCTGGTATATACGTCTGGACTGGCCACGCGCAACTCCTCTATAGACTCGTCATGTCCCAGAACTCCCTTTATGCGGCGAGTGATACTATCTATCATGATCATTGCTGGCAGTTCCCCGCCCGTCAGAACATACGGACCAACAGATACGTCCGTCATCGGAAATGCCTTCTTCACTCGTGCATCTATACCCTCATAACGTCCACAAACAAAGATGATATCAGTATATTTCTTCATCTTATCTGCTACTTCATTCGTGAACTGATCACCTGATGGGCTGAAAAAGATGATTTTGACTTTAGAATTTAGGATTTTGGATTTGTTTAGAATTTCGATTTTAGAATTTCGTGACTTCTCTGAATTTTTCAATTTTTCAATTCTCAATCCTTCAATGATCTCCCCGATCGCCCTTATAACAGGCATAGCCTCTATCACCATCCCCGGCCCACCACCATAAGGCTTGTTATCCACTCGTCTCTCTGAATACGTCTGAACTTCTCCAGCTTTTTCCGTAAAATCACGAGGATTGGCATACTTGATAGATATGTGACCTTCTTTCTGGGCACGGCCGATGATAGAAGCATCGAGATATGCCCCCATGATTTCAGGAAATAGTGTAATTATGTGAAATGTCATTTTTTGACCTGTTTTGTCCATGACATTGACTATACTAGAAACATGTTGTAAATTCAACTATGGACGGTAAAACCAACAATATGAACAATAAAATAATGAAAGATGAAATAAAAGCACGAGTAATATCGACGGTCATCATCCACGCACTGAACGAACTGAAACACACCGAGCGTCTGAGGCTCGTAACTGCAGCGGTATCGCCCAGAACCTCGGAAGTAAAAGTTCAGGCACGACTAGAAATGCTGAAACTATTCACTACAGCCGCGTTCAACAGCTTCGAGGAGGTTCGTGCCAAGCTAGGCATGACCCCGCTCCAGATCGAATGTCGAGACCACAGCGAACTCTCGAAAGAGGAAATTGTCTGGGTCATGACGACAGTTATCGATCATATTGAAAATCTAGCTTTGACGGATGCCGTTCCGGACTGCAAGATCAAGCTTTCATTTCTCACATTCTAGTCTTACGATCTAGAACACGAAGATCGTCTCCAAATCATTCCACGCCCCTCGCGTGGATTTTTTATCCCACCAAACTACTCACTCACGCCCATCTAACTGCAACAAAAAAACGGGCATTCACCCGAATTTTTGTTTGCGCCAAATATTTCAATATTCGACTCTTCCTTCCTACCCCAATTTTAGATCTGCCATAGCCTCATCTACTGTCTTGGAGTTCGGAGTAACCAATGGAACTGCGGGAGACATAGATGCACCTTCCTGTGCCATGCGCTCTGGTGAGCGTAGGCCGCCGATAGGTTCATTGATCTTTAGATTCACACGGGAATTGTTCTTCATACCGACGACGCGTAGCAATGTTCGGATCGCCTTGGCGGTGTTACCCTGACGGCCAATGATCTTGCCCATATCTGCGGCGCCACATTCTAGTGTAAGTTTTACTCCCATCTCGTCTACTGTGCGTGTCGTCTTGACTTCACCCGGATTGTCGACTAGAGCCTTGATAACATAGTCTAGAAATTCTTGATCTTTCTGCATAAAATCTTAATTATTAATTCATAATGTCGTACAGGTAACTATGCTGTACTAGGAGCAGTGTACCAAATCAACTATATACTGGCAAACAAATCACCGATCTCTCGGTGATTGTTTATAATATTTAAACTGTTGCGACTGCCTCTGCCTTTACCTCTTCTTTCGTTTCTGCGGCTGGCTTCACCTCCTCTTTCTTGGCCTCCTCAGCTTTCTTGATCGGTGACTTTTTTGGTAGGGCATTTAGCTTCTTACCTTCGATGATCTTCTGACCTACTAGGAAATTGTGAAGTGTGAGAGATAGCTTGGCACCCTTGGACATCCAGTATTTGACCGCCTCTGTGTCGAGTTGCTTCTTTGCATCGTTCTTGAGACGTGTATCATACCAGCCGAGATTCTTCAGATACTTTCCACTCTTTGGGCCGTTCTTGGAATCAGTCAGAACCACACGAAAAGTCGGTTCGTGTTTGCGGCCAGTGCGCTGTAATCGGATCATTAGCATGTGAGAGGATACTATCAGATTACGTTGAATTGCGCAAATTCGGCAATCCGCTTATAACCTTCAACGCCCTTTTTATATCTCTCCCCGTCGTCCACCTACCAAAGGAAAATCTCACTGACTCCTGACTGTTGGCGCCAATAGCCTGGAGGACATATGACTCCTTTTCGTCACGCAGACATGAGCTCTTCGTCGAACAAGCTACCCCTCCGGCATCTAGTTGCATTATGAAAAATTCGTTGTCTATTCCAGGAATCGATATATTCAATATATGTGGCGACCTCATAGTGTCGTCGAGTGGACCATTTACTTTGATATCCTGCCTTATCCCCTGCAATCCAACTATCATCATACGGCGCAAAGCTTCCGTATTTTCCATATTACCTTTTCCATTTTCCACTTTTGCGATCTCCAATGCCTTCGCGAACCCTGCAATACCCGGCAGATTCTCTGTACCAGATCTCATTCCCATCTCTTGACCACCACCATGTATGATAGGTTCGATAGGTGTACCACGGCGCACATATAGCGCTCCGATACCTCGCGGACCATATACCTTACTTCCGTCGATTGTAAGTAGATCGACTCCGAGCTTCTCGACGTAGAGTTCCTCATAGAGTGCCGCCTGTGCCGCGTCGGTGTGAAAAGGGGGTAAGACAAATCTAACATGGCCGCTTGGGGGGAGCTCATCTGCTGTCGCTGCTTCCTATGATTCCGAATGATCTTGGCGATCTCACGAATCGGCTGAATAGTCCCGATCTCATTGTTCACAGACATTACAGAAACTAGAAAAGTACTAGGCCTCAATGACGCCTTCAGCTCATCGAGATCAACTCGCCCTTCCCCATCTACACCTATCCTCGTCACTTCACAACCCTCATTTTCGAGGACTTCCGCCAATACCATGATCGAAGAATGTTCGATGGAGGAAATGACGAGGTGTGGTTTTTCATCGCCAGCTTTCCTGGTTTTCGTGAATGCGTGGAATGCACCCCGGATGGCCAACGTATTTGACTCGGTACCACCAGATGTAAAGATGATCTCGTCCGGATGTGCATGAACGAACTCTGCGACTATCTTTCGTGATCGATCTGAGGCTTTCTTGGCTGCAACTCCCTCTCTATACCACGATGATGGATTGGCGTATTTGCCTGCAGAAAATTTCCTCATCTCGCGCGAAACTCGCGGATCTATGGGGGTGAGAGATGCGTAATCTAGATATATGCGACGTCTGAATATCATAGGTAGAATGTACCATAATATTGTTCAATTGGACATAAAATATTTATAGCATTATAATCAACCGATCATGTTAACAACTTTCATTACCAATCCGGCATACATCGCGATCGTAGTACTCGCCATCATCTCCATCACATTACTCATACTAGTCATCGACATGCGCATCAAGCTGAGAAAGTTCTTGGTGAACATCGATGCCACCAATATTGCAGACTCTCTAACTATCGTTGCAGACAGTACACGAGATCTGAAAGCGTTCCAGAAGGAGATGGAAGGATATCTCTCTGGTGTTGAAAAGAGACTGAGAAAGAGTGTCCAGTCCGTACATACAGTCAGATTCAATCCTTTCCATGGCACAGGCGGCGGAGGCAATCAGAGCTTCGCGACCGCTTTTGTAAATGAGGAAGGAGACGGAGTCGTACTATCTAGTTTGTATTCTCGCGAATCTACCAACGTATATTCGAAGCCGATAAAGAAATACTCTAGCGAGCACGAATTGTCTGCCGAGGAAAAAGAAGCGATAGAAAAAGCGAGGCTGGCACTGAACTGAATCTAGCGGAAAGATCGATTTGTCAGAAAACAATATGTAATCAACGTTGTCAATAATGTAGTTTTCTGCTAGACTGAGATTTCTATCACTACCATGAAAAAAGACCAGCAAAACCTGGTTCCAGCTTCTCTCGGGCAGGCACGTCCCCCCGTGGTAGTTGTCATGGGTCACATCGACCATGGCAAATCAACTCTCCTCGACTATATCCGCAAGACTAACATCGTAGCTGGTGAAGCCGGTGGCATCACTCAGCACGTTGGTGCATATCAGGCAGAACATATATCGAGTGATGGTGAGAAGCATCCTATAACATTCCTCGACACACCAGGTCACGAAGCTTTTTGTAATATTCGTGAGCGAGGTGCCAAGGCCGCAGACATCGCCATCCTCATCGTCTCCGCCGAAGACGGCGTCAAACCTCAAACACTAGAAGCCCTACAGAATATCAATGAACAGAAGATGCCTTACATCGTAGCCATCACCAAGATCGACAAGCCGAACGCGAATATCGAACGCACCAAACAAAGTCTGGGTGAGAATGAGATCTACGTCGAAGGTTGGGGTGGCAATGTTCCCTGCGTGTCCATCTCTTCTGTGACCGGTGCCGGCATTCCAGAATTGCTAGACCTACTCATCCTCCAAGCCGAACTCGAAGACTTGAAAACTGATCCTACTATTCCAGCCTCAGGAACTGTTATCGAATCAACCTTAGACACACGCAAGGGCGTCTCAGCGACACTACTCATAGGCAATGGCACACTAGAGATCGGCACATTCGTCGTTGCCGAGGGTACATATGCACCAGTTCGTTTCATTGAAAATTTCAAAGGTGAGAAAATCACGACTGCCACTGCATCCATGCCAGTCATCGTTCTCGGTTGGACTTCTATACCTCCTTGCGGTTCCGAATGGAAGACTGTAAAGACGAAAAAGTTAGCCGAAGAGGCTATAGAGGAGTATGCCGCGATGGTCAGGAATTCGAAAAATTCAGCACCGAAGGTTTCCACGAACAACAAAGCTCCAACTGCATCATCTGGTACAAAGGCTGGAGACCCGAATCCTCCGAAGATCGTTTCCCTGCCACTCGTTCTCAAGGCAGATGTCATCGGCTCACTAGAAGGAATGAAATTCGAACTCGCCAAGATCCACCATGACCGCGTAGTGATCAAGATCGTCTCCGAAGGTATCGGTGCTATCAATGAGAATGACATCAAGTCTGCACAAGGCGACCCGAATATCATCCTGATCGGATTCAATGCCGAACCAGACAAGAAAGCCTCCACTCTGATCGAACGTGCCGCCGTGCCGATACAGATGAAGAATTTTTCGATCATCTACGAGTTGTCACAGTTCGTCCGTGAGACATTGCTAAGTATGGTACCAAAAGAATACGTCGAAGAAGTTACCGGCAAAGCCAAGATCATCGCTGTGTTCTCGAAGGAAAGAGATCGCCAAGTCGTCGGTGGTAAGGTCCAGGAGGGACAGTTAGAAACTGGCGCTTCGGTCAAGATCGTTCGACGTGAAGCGGAGATAGGACGCGGCTTTATCCGTGAACTCCAGCAACAGAAGAAACGTGTCACCGAGGTCCGTGAAGGTTTCGAATTTGGTAGTCTCATAGATGCAAAGTTCGAGATCGCCGCAGGAGATAAGGTGGAGGTGGTGAGAATGGTAGAAAAAAAGTGATGAGGGTATAGTGGATAGGGTCTTCTATACCCTATCCTCTACATACTAGACCCTAAAAACAATGAATCAAAGAGATACTAAAATCAGAGAAATGATCCGTGAGCTAGCCGCTGACTTCTTTTCCCGTGAATCCAACAGACGATCACTCATCACTATCACTGATGTAGAATTACGCAGTCGTGGTGGGACCGCCGTGATCCTCGTCACTGTATTACCTGAGAATCAAGAGGAATCTGCCGTCGAATTCATGGGGCGACAACTCACCGACTTCAAAGAGTATGTGAAAGATCACTCAAAGATCCAGCGAATCCCCTTTTTCCTGGTAGCTATAGATCGTGGCGAGAAAAATAGGCAGAGATTGGATGAGATCAGCAAAAAGATCCCTCAGGATTAGACTCCCTTAAAGTCTTTCAGGTATCGTGCTAATATGATCATTGTCCCTAGAGACATTGAGGTTTTAGGACATTTCAAACATAAACATGTGGCCACGTAGAAAAGTGGTAATTCGTTCCTCTGCAAAAGGAATATGCGCGAGTTCGATTCTCGCCGTGGCCTCCGCGAATTTTTAGGGAGCTTAGCGACTTTAAAAATTCAGCGTCCTCCGTAGCGCTGATCCCGAAGCGAAGGAGGATATTCTACCCCTTGCCTGGGTGGTGAAACTGGTAGACACGCAACACTTAAAATGTTGTGAGCATTAGCTCTTGTGGGTTCGATTCCCACCCCAGGCACCAAAAAATCGAGATGAAATACTAACCATATTACGGGAGCAAAGCGCCTGCGCGCTTTGCGTGTGGGAATCGAAAAGTCTGAGCATATTTTCAGACATTTTTATGGCTGAAAATGC
>CAILTI010000008.1 GCA_903837075.1 uncultured bacterium
GAAAATCCCAAAAAACGCCAACAAAAATGCGGGCGACACGGCAGGAGGGGTCAGGGGAGGAATGCCGTGTCGCCCTCATCGCGACGAGCGAAGCGAGGCGCAACTGCTCACGGAAACCGATTTCACTTTTTTGCGGAGGGTGAGAGATTCGAACTCTCGATGCCCTTTCGGACATACATCCTTTCCAGGGATGCGCACTAGACCACTATGCGAACCCTCCATTGCCATGCAAATATAGCAGGTATATTTACCGAATACCAATCCGATTGATTACCTCTCTTGCCTATACCCTAGCCCCTAGTCCCTAACGACTAGCAGCCATCTACCATCTCCCACTCGCTCCGCCACCTCCAGACATCCCTCCACCAAATCCGCCGAAGCCGCCACCTCCACTACCACCAGATCCACCACCGAAGAATATCGGCCATATGCCTCCATCATGATCATCCCCCGAGCCTGGAGGATTCTTGGAGACGAAATAGTCAAATACGAGACCGGCAATAGTCAGAACTATTATTGCAATGATACCTATAGATACAAACCCCCAGATCAGACCGATCACCGCACCAACAACGGCACCGATCACTCCACCCAGCCACCATGACCGAGTTTTTCCCAATACCTTGGCCAGGATATTGAGTGCCATAATGCCGATAAACATGAGCGCAAAGTAATCAACCTGTAAACCTTTACCTCTAGATGTAGCGCCATCCGTAGTCAGATATTGCTTCGCGTCAGCTGAACCATTGATAACACCTGTCACTGCCAGGGCCGCCTTCGCGATACCAGTAGAATAGTCTCCAGTTTTGAAACTAGGGACCATCACCTCTCGGATGATATTATTGGAAATGATATCTGTGATATTCCCTTCCAGTCCATAACCGACTTCTATACGCACCTGTCTATCACCCGTCGCGACTAGTATGAGAATTCCATTATCTTTACCTTTCTTGCCGATGCCCCACTCTGTAAAAAGTTGTACTGCGTATGTCTCGATCGTCTCATCATTTCCTATAGTTGGCACAGTGACGACAGCGATCTCATTACCAGTCGCACCCTCGAAAGCCTTCAACTGCTCCTTGATAGTTGTAACATCACTCGCCGTCATCACACGGGCGAAATCACTAACATAGCCCTGTGTTGATCCAGGGCTTGTGTACGCCATTGTAGTAAATGGAAGGAAGAGGAAAGATACTACTATGATAGATTTTCTCATAAGTTTACGGCTCTGCGTAGCAACCACCATATAACATTAGAGCTTCACAGCAGGAACAATCTCTGCACCAGGAGCAGCGTTGAAGTATTGCCTCTCGCCAAATCCGAACATCGATGCGATGACAGAACTAGGGAAACGCTTTATCTTGAGATCATATGACTGGATGGATTGATTGAACCTCATACGTGCGACACTGATGCGATTCTCCGAACCTTCGAGTTGTGACATGAGAGAAGTTACGGTGTCTGATGACTTTAGTTGCGGATAGTTTTCTGTGATCACGAGCAGTCTACCGAGAGCACCTTCTACCTGCGTAGCAGCTGCAGCCTTTTCATTGGCTGTGACGGCACCAGAATACTTCGTACGTGCATCGGCGATAGCGGTAAAGACACCCTGTTCTTGCTTCATGATACCCTTGACTGATTCGACGAGATTGGGGATGAGATCAAAACGCCTCTGATATTCCGTCTCTATCTGTTTCAACTGCGCATCAGCGGCAACATTCAATGTAACTAGACTATTGTAGGTGGTAAATCCATAGAGGACTGCCAAGACGACGACAGCTAGGATGATGATGGTGAGTGTTTTTTTCATAATATGTATTGATTAACTATTACGATTTCGCGCGATCAGAAGTAGATAATCTCGCGATTACTTCTTCATAGGTACAACCTGAGCCTCATCTTTGCCTTGTGGGCCTGTAACTAGCATGAAGGTCTTGACCATGTCAGTAAAGGCAACATCAGCGGTAGTAACCATAGCTCTGTTGTTATTCTGAGCCTGAGTTAGGTTCGATCCAGTTAGGTTCTTAACTGTAGGACTCTGGGCGATCGATGAGAATGCGAAAACGTAACAAACATCGTTATTCTGCAGAGAATACATACGATCAACATAGTTACGTCCTTGTACTGTATTTGTCATAGAGATCATATTCAATGTCTTGCTGCCAACTACGAGAGTTCCTCTATCCTGGATAGTAGTAACAGGAGGGAAAGCACACTTACCTGATGTAACTGAAACATCCGCCTGAAGTTTGGCGATAGTCGATACTTGTGATTGATCGATAGGCATGATGAATGTTACTCCATTAGCTGTCTCTGACTTCTCCCATGTGTTCGGATACTTGACTGAAAAACCGAGCTCGTCATTCTGATATGAGGAGACCTTTGAAGAAACCTTGACTGTCTCACTCACTGCGACTGAAGTAGATGGTGTAGTAGATCCGACTGGAGCACCGACGTCTGTGATAGGTCCAGGAGTCGAATCTCCTCCAGAACGACCAAATACGATGATGCCGACGATGATAATGATGACAATAACTATGATGGTAACTGTTGATTTTTTCATATGATTCATTCCCGATATAGCGGGAATTGGCTATTATAATGATAAATTACGACTAATAATGGGTCTTTTATGACTCCGAGTACTATATCATGAAATTGGAAATCCCGCATCGTGGACTTGCGCAACCTACAACTAATACTCCATTCCAGCCCCTGCGTGATTCCCCTCCTTCTTTTCTTCAGGAATCTCAGCGACAGCAGCTTCTGTAGTTAGCAAGATAGCGGCAGCAGAACAGGCATTCTCGACACCTAGTCTAGTGACCTTTACTGGATCAACGATGCCGGCGGCGATCATATCTATGACCATCTCATCGCGTAGAGCGTCATAACCGATAGCGCCTCTACCATTCTTGATCTTGTCGACGATAACAGAACCATCTTCCTTGCCAGCATTTATGGCGATCTGCTTGGTCGGAGCCTCGAGAGCCTTGAGGACGATCTCATAACCCAGCAAGTGCTCCTTACTCAAGACTGGAGACATATCTGCGGCCGTCTTTTCTGTCTTTGAATTCTTCGCTGATGGATTTTGACTCTTGGATATCGCATCTCGGATATGCTGTCCGACCAGATGCGCTGCGCGCACTAGAGCTACTCCACCTCCGGCGACTATACCCTCTTCGATCGCCGCCTTGGTAGCATTCACAGCATCTTCGATCTTCAATTTTAGATATTTCATCTCCGTTTCCGTGGCCGCGCCGACACGTATCACTGCAACACCACCAGAAAGCTTGGCAACGCGCTCTTCTAGCTTCGCCCTGTCGTATTTGTTATCAGTCTGAGATGCTTGTTTCCTGATCTGATCAGCTCTCTTTTCGATATCTGCCTTCTTGCCCTTGCCACCGACGATGATGGTGCCATCTTTGGTCGAGATCACTTTGCGAGCGTGACCGAGCATCGAGATATTCGCTTTCTCGAACTTGATGCCGACTTCTTCGGAGATCACAGTAGCTCCCACGGTTACGGCGATATCTTCGAGAGAAGCTTTCTTCGCATCTCCATAGTTCGGTGCTTTTATAGCGAGCACATTGAATGTACCACGCAATTTATTGACGATGAATGTAGACAATGCCTCACCATCAACGTCTTCGGCGATGATGACCAAGTCTTTCTTGCCTGTTTGTGCTAATTGCTCGAGGAGTGGTAATACTTCCTTGATACCAGAGATCTTCTTGTCCGTTACCAAGATCGCTGGTTCCTTGAATTCTGATTCCATGCGGTCAGGGTTGGTGATCATATATGGAGAGATGTAACCCTTGTCGAATTGGATACCTTCGACGATCTCTGACTCTAGTCCTGTCGACTGCGACTCCTCGACGGTGACCACACCATCCTTACCAACCTTCTTGATCGTTTCGGCGATGATCGTGCCCAATTCTCTAGACTCTGCGGCGATAGTCGCTACCTGCATTATTTCTTCGTCACTCTTGATAGGTTTGGCGATCGAACGGAGAGCTTTGACTACATCTCGGGCGGCCGCCTCGATGCCAAATCTCACTCCCATAGCATTTACACCCATCGTTGTCTGTTTCATACCTTCACTGACGATCGCTTGGATGAGGATAGTGGCTGTGGTTGTTCCATCACCGGCGCCATCATTGGTCTTGGACGCAACTTCCTTGACGATCTCAGCGCCCATATTTTCGAACTTATCTTTCAGAGTGATCTCACGAGCTATCGACACACCGTCATTCGTGATGGTTGGTGATCCATAACCTTTATCGAGTACGACATTCCTGCCTCTCGGTCCGATCGTTATCTTTACTGCATCGGCTACAGCATCAACACCTCTCTTTAGTGCCTTACGAGCTTCTTCGTTGTATAGGATTTTTTTACTCATATTTTTTATCAATGTTAATAATGATAATTCCGCCCGCTTGGGGGAGAGGTCTTCTCCGATTCCCTTTGTGGGTTTGAGGAGAAGAGCTACTCTCCCCAAAAGGGCGGACCACCCTATTTAATAATAGCTAATATCTCACTCTCTCTCACGATATAGTATTCATCATCACCGATCCTTATCTTGTCTCCCCATTGGAACAAAACTTCGTCACCGATCTCAACGCTCAATTTTATAAGTTTACCTTCCTCTATCTTTCCGTCGCCAACGGCGACTATTTCTCCTTTCTTGCTACCTTTGTCTTCATTGACGGTTATCGGAATGATGATGCCAGAAGATGTCTTCTTCTCTTTCGTTTCGGTGTCTTCTTTTATAAGTACTCTGTCATACAGAGGTTTTATCTTGCTAGATATGTTTGATATGTTTTTCATATGTGTATATTACATAACACTAATAATCGGCCTCAAGTAAGCATATTATAGTCATATGCTGACATATAACAACTTGACAGAGTGTCATCTGAATATTGCTGTTAACTATAGAGGTTTTTCTTCAGTAGATCTTCATCTGGATTTGATCTTTTCTTTATCAAATCTTCATCAAAAATTCATCAGATCTTTATCGGTCATATGTTACGGTTTAGATATGAATGGAGAGAGTCAAAAAATATTCATCGAAACATCTATATCTGCTTACTGGAAAATGGGGCTCATTTGCTGTCCCGCATTAAATAATGAAAATGTAATATTCAACAGACACGGCTTGAGACATATATTCTGGAAACGCAATGCCCGTCGTACCATAAATGATCAAATAAGACGATTCAAACTATTACCATATGCAAAAGATATTATCCTATCATCTACGGAATTTACCAAATATCATCAAGAGCCTTTTCAGTCGATTTTAGGAGGAAAGGTTGTGCAATTCTGGACATTTACAAAGAAATTGAATGCAAAAACTATTCATATTATAATCCGCCAACTCGGGCATGGACAAAAACACTTTTTTAGTATTATGGATTAACAATAGAAATATAACGCGCACAAGCCCCGCAAAGGGCTTGTCATATTATCCGCCATCAGCGATAGTGCCGATAGTACCATCTTGGGCGCAACTCCAATGGCCGCGGAACATTATTAGAGACAGTTTACCAAAAAAAAACGAAAAGTCAACGACCATTCACTATCACCTCATTCCGAAAATCTTGAGTTTTTCTTCGACGACCTTTTGCATCGCCTGTTTCGCAGGCTTCAGATATTTGTATGGTGACAATTCTTCGAGGTTTTCAGACAATGACTTTACCAATCCCCCTCGGTAAGCTATACGAAGCTCAGTATTCACATGGACGAGAGCAACACCAGCCTTGATCGCTTTTCTGATATCATCTGCAGTATTACCTGATGCACCATGTAGTACGAGTGGTACAGTAACAACACTACTCAACTCCCCAACTCGAACAGTATGCAATGCTGGATGACCTCCACGAACTATGCCGTGAATATTGCCGACCGCGGGCGCCAACATATCCACAGCAGTTTCGCGAATGAATCTCTCAGCATCTGCTGGCTTGGTCATCTGGTCATCACTGGTCACAGCACCTTCCGGGATCGCATCGAGGATCTTCGATGATGTTCCGATGAATCCGAGCTCACCTTCTACTAGAACATCGTGATTCATAGTTCGTGCATATTCCACGCATTTCTTGGTGATCTTTATATTCTCCTCGAATGGTAGCTGCGCACCGTCAAATATGACTGCGTCAAATCCAGCATCGATCGCTTCCTTTACCCTATCAAATGAATATGTATGATCTGCATTCAGGAATATCGGCTGACCGCTCATCTCACGAATGCTCTGTATGATGGCAACGGCGGTCTTCACCCCGACATAGTCTCTCTCACCTTCAGACAATCCGACCACGACTGGGACGCCGAGTTCCTTGGCGGCATCAGCGATAGCTATGATACCATCCAATGTTGATGCATTGAAATGCCCGACTGCTATGTGATCTTTTCTCGCCTGTGTGATGTAATCTCGGAGGTTCATAGAGATAATTATAGCATAAATCAAAAAAGGCACGGTTTCACCCAGTGATCATATCCCTCACGCACCTTCACCTCGTAACAACGAAGGTTGCAGGGGTACGGATATTTTCCTGCTGGAAAATTCCTCGTGCTCGCACCTTTCTCTCCTTACTTCCTCCTTTTCACACCCCCCCATTTAAAAAAGTTGTCATGACAACCTTTTTCAATATTTGCAAAAAGTTTGTGAGTACTGGAGCCACGGTATAGGAA
>CAILTI010000009.1 GCA_903837075.1 uncultured bacterium
AGAGAAGCAATCTGCGCTTCGTAGGCTCTTATTGTCATTTCGTTCAGAGCCTTACCGACCCTCTCCATGAGTTTTTCAATTTCAGTACCTACATTTTTTATCTCTTCTTCCTTGCTTTCTTGAATTCTCATTGCATCTCCATTTATCTTCTCCCACATCAACGACAATTCCGCCTTAGCATGATTGACTACCGCTTCGATTGCAGTAAGCGGTAGCAATATATCCTCGAATGACTTATGAAGCTCGACTGGTTTCACTGTCTTGTATCTCGCAGAGCAACCCTTCGTCTTGCACCAATAATATTCATGGCGTTTATGCGACCCTCCCATAGGCATGGATGCAGTTAATGGTCTGCCGCATTCCATACAACGAATAAAGCCCCTAAGAGGAAATTCTTTTCTATCCGGTTTCCTCTCAAAGACTTTCACTTTCCCGTTAAGTCTTTGCTCGACTACGTCGTACACTTCTGGTCTCACGAGTGGTTGATGTTTCCCTAGTCGGCGACTAACCTCCCATTTTCCATATTCCACATATCCACCATAAAGAGGACATTCAAGAAGTCTCCTTACTGAACTAAGATAAATCGGCTTGCCACCATCAAAATCCTTGAGAATAAGAAAGTTTGCAACGTCTTGCTGATTTTCAAAGCGGCCTGAGGCGAATCCTTCTAGCGCCTCCGCAATAATAGATGCGTTTGGTTCTCTCGGTACAAGGATTTTTCCATGCTCAGAACTCTTGGAAAATTTATATCCAAGAGGAGGGCAAAATGGCCACAACCCTTTTTCAAGACGAGCTTTTTGTTTCTGAATAACTTGTCTCTGGTTTTGTCTTCGTTCAAGTGCTCCTTGAGCGGCAAAAACTGTTTCTACGAATTCATCCTCAGGTGTATCACCGAAGGTATAATTCAGACATTCCGGTCTGGCTGATCGGAATTTAAGAGCGGCGCGAAGTTTCAAATGAAACTCCGTATCGCGTGCAAATCTTTTTAGATCGTCGAATATGACGACATAGTTTTTATGACTATTTTTATCCAGGTAGCCCAAAAGAGCCGACATTGCCGGGCGATTCATAAAATCTCCTGCGCCAGTAAAGGCATCTCTAAAGACTTCTTCAACTACATATCCCTTTTCTTCAGCATACTTTTTGCAACGATGTTCTTGACTATCTAGACCACTGCCATAACTCTCCTGTTGTTTAGAAGAAACACGGCAATATATTACTGCTAATTCTTTCTTACCTGTCACCAACATACTATCTTTATTATTTTTGTTCATAATTTTTACTTAATAACCGACTTAATAATTTTCTCCACCAATACCATCTCTATAGTTTTTTTAAGAGTACTATCTAGCTCTTTTATCTCCTCTCCCGTCAATCCAATAGCTCGATACTCGGCATGAGAAAGCTCAAGAAGCTTTTTTGCTTCCCGTTCCCCAAGTGCCGAATTTGATCTATTTTCATCATCTTTATGGACCTCAATTGCTTCTAACGACATCTTCTTCGTGTACACTGATTTGCACCCGTCCTACGAGGTTTTTACCCCCGAAAGTGGTCTCCGTCAGGCGTTTTCGTAAGAGACTCGAAGTGGTCTATGAGCTTTAGGCGGTCTGCCCAG
>CAILTI010000010.1 GCA_903837075.1 uncultured bacterium
CCGTCAACCCAAGGGAGTCGGTGGTGCCCGAAATCTCGCCTCGTGCGGGCCTAAGGCAAAATCGATGACAGGGGGTAAGTCGTAACAAGGCACGGGTAGCGGAAGCTGCTCGTGGAATATTTCAAAGAATCAACCGTTTTTTATCCATTCTTCGGAATGGGTAAATAAACTTATAGTCGATCGCTTCGACGTAAAGTCGGAGTGGAGCCATGACTCTTGTGTGCTCTAAACACGAGTCCTTAACCGGGGAAGATTCCCGGACCACATGGGAGATATCAATTGAATCTCTCATGGGTGAACGGAACAAAATAGAGAGCTAAAACAAAAAACACCTTTAACTGGGTGTTTTTTGTTTATATAAGGGGTATATTTGAGCTGTGCAAAACCCTATCATTTATGCTACAATAGTACATATGTACGAGTGTGATTAGGCCAAAGTTATTCATTAATTAGGGCCTATTATATTATTTTATGGCCAAGAAGTCAGACAAACCCACCACAGGAGAACCGGTACCAGTCCGCGAAGGGAACGGTATTGTTGCTCGCTCCATCACTACAGAGATGCGTGAGTCATTTTTGGACTATGCCATGTCTGTTATCACGGATCGTGCGCTTCCAGATGTTCGTGATGGATTGAAACCTGTGCATCGCCGCATACTATATGCTATGCATGAAAAGGGTCTGACAGCGTCATCAAAATTCCGCAAATCAGCCGTCGTCGTTGGAGACACTATGGGTTCATATCACCCACACGGTGACGTCGCTATATATGACTCGATGGTCAAGATGGCACAACCATTCACCATGCGCTATATGTTGGTACATGGTCAAGGAAACTTCGGAACAGTTGACGGTGATCCACCAGCTGCTATGCGTTATACAGAAGCCAAGATGTCACGTATCGCGAGTGAGCTACTCCGTGATATGGACAAGAACACGGTTGATTTCCGACCGAACTATGACGGATCAAAGAAAGAGCCAACAGTTTTGCCGACCACAGTGCCCAATCTCCTATTGAATGGTACGCTCGGTATCGCCGTTGGTATGGCCACAAATATCGCACCACACAATCTTCGCGAAGTTGTCGATGCTACAGTCTATCTACTCGAGAACAAGGACGCCACGACTGAGGACTTGTTCCAGTTCATCAAAGGTCCTGATTTTCCAACTGGCGCTGTCATGTATGGCGAGAAAGACATACATCATGCCTATGCTACCGGGCGTGGCGGTGTTACCGTACGTGGCGAAGCAGAGATCGTCGAGGACAAGAAAGGCCAATTCCAGATCATCATCACTTCCATCCCTTATCGTGTCAACAAGTCCGAGCTCATCATCAAGATCGCCGATCTCGTTCGTGAGAAGATCATCGAGGGTGTAAAGGGTCTCCGTGATGAGTCAGACAAGGATATCCGCATCGCCATAGACTTGAAACAAGGTTCATATCCGGAAAAAATACTAAATCTCCTCTACAAGCATACTCAGCTAGAAGAGGCTTTTCATTTCAATACTGTCGCTCTAGTCCACGGAGTTCCGCAAACGCTTTCATTAAAATCCATCCTACAGGAATTCGTCGTGCACAGGATAGATGTCATACGACGTCGCACACAGTTCGATCTCACTAGGGCTCTAGACCGTGAGCATATCCTCCTAGGACTGAAGAAAGCCCTAGATCATATAGATGAGATCATCACCATGATCCGTGCTTCCAAGGACGCTGTAGAGGCTCATGCGGCCCTCATGAAGAAGTTCAAGTTCAGTGAAAAACAGGCAACTGCTATCCTGGAAATGAAACTGCAGAGACTGGCAGGACTAGAGCGCAAGAAAGTTTTGGATGAATTGGCTGAAGTGCAGGCATTGATAGGGGAACTCAGATCTATCTTGGGCAGTGATAAACTCGTCCGCGGCATCATCAAGACCGAGCTCACTGATGTGAAGGCTCGATATGGTGACGATCGTCGCACGAGGATCGTGAAGCATGGCGTCAAAGATTTCAATCCTGAGGACCTGATAGCTGATGAGGAGTCAGTACTCGTCCTTACGAAAGGTGGCTATGTAAAGAGAACGGATCCAGACGAATACCGCAAACAGAAGCGCGGCGGTGTTGGAGTAGTCGATCTAGATACCAAAGAAGAGGACTTCATCTCACATCTCATATTTGCCTCGACGCACAATGACCTACTATTTTTTACTGACAAAGGCAAAGCTTTCCAGATCAAGATGTATGACATACCGGAGGGAAAACGTGCCACCAAAGGCAAGTCAGTCATGAACTTCATCTCTCTCGCTGATGGTGAGCGGGTGACTTCTATATTGCCGATGCCAAAGAACAAGAAAGAGGCTGAAGGACTATCTCTCATGATGGTCACCAAGAATGGTACAGGCAAGAAGACATCCGCAGCACATTTCAAGGACGTGAGACGTTCTGGACTGATCGCGATCACACTGGAAGACGGTGATGAACTCATCTCTGCTTCATTCGTGACGAAAAATGACGAGGTCGTCATCGCCACCAAGGAAGGCCAGTCGATCCATTTCAAGGAGTCTGATGTTCGTGAAATGGGTAGGAATGCTGCCGGCGTGCGTGTTATCAAGCTCGACAAAGTCGATGGTGTTATCTCTGCTGACGTCGTCTCCAAGGATGCCACGAATCCAGCTCTGTTCGTCATGAGTTCAAATGGATATGGCAAAAAGACCAAACTTTCTGAATACAAAGTCCAGAATCGCGGTGGTTCCGGCATTCTCACTATGAATATAACGGGGAAGACTGGCTCCCTCATCGCTGCCAAGGTTGTAACTGATGACAACGAAGAGATCGTAGCTATGTCAAAGAAATCCCAAGTCATCCGTGTCGATCTCAAGGAGATTCCTGCTCTCTCTCGCGCCACCCAAGGTGTTCGTGTCATGAAGCTTCGTGATGGAGATACTCTGGCGAGTCTGATCTGTTTGTAAATATTTTGGTTCTTGGTCATGTGATCAGTAGTGAAGAATGCCTCGAGTGACCCTCCGCAAACTCACTCGTGTAATTGCAAGGACACAAAGCATCGGGAATCAATCAAGTCTCGACAAGCTCGACTTGTTGATTCCAACGACACTCGCTTTGTGTCTGCAATTACATACTCGCTCAAACAGGTGCGAGGGTCACTCGAGGCATTCTTCACTACTGTGCACCTTTATTAGAACTTCCTCTACTGTCCCCAGGGGGCACTTCATACTTCACCTTTTATAGCATATAATGTAGTCATGTTTTCTGACCCAGCCACAAATCTCAACAAGTTAGGTCTCGCGGACGGCATGAAGATAGTCGATATCGGTGCAGGCTCTGGATTCTATAGCATCGAGGCAGCGAAAAGGGTAGGCGCGACAGGCCGCGTCTATGCTGTGGATGTTCAGAAAGATCTGTTGGAAAGGCTACGTTCGGTCGCAGGATCACAAGGACTTCACAATATCGAGGTAGTTTGGGGAAATGCGGAGAAGATAGGTGGAACGAAGGTGCGTGAGTCGCTGGCTGATAGGGTGATCGCCTCCAATGTCCTGTTCCAGATAGAAAAGCCGGATGATTTTGCATTGGAAATGAAAAGGATAACCAAAGTAGGTGGTAAGGTATTGGTCGTGGACTGGAGTGATGTTTCGCCACTCAGTCCAAAAACACTCGTTTCGGCAGCAAAAGCACAGGCACTGTTCGAGAAGGCAGGCTTCAAGTTGGAACAGACTTTCGGAGCAGGGGACCATCATTACGGTCTTGTGTTTGTTAGATAATGCAAAATATAAAAATCAAAATGAAAAATGACAATTTAAAATGCAAAATGTTTCTGAGATAAATTTTTATTTTTGCACTGTCATTTTCCATTTTTATATTCAAATTTTCAATTAATATGTCCAAATTCCAGATCATCACCCTAGCAGTCTTCGTTGTTTGCATCATCGGCGGTGTGATCGGTTTTGCGACATTCAAGGGTAGTTCGAGTAAAACTACGTTGTCACCGATAACAGTCTGGGGTACGTTTCCAGCAGAAACATTTACTCAGTATCTTGGCAATATAAATAATGGCGCCGCGGAGCCTGTCAATGCGACTTATACACAGATCGCACCTGACCAGTTCAACGGTACCTTTATCGCCGCTCTAGCTCGCGGAACGGGACCAGATGTCGTACTTCTGCCAGTTGATATGATACTGCCACATCTCGACAAGATCACCTCTATACCTTATACAGCCTTGCCACAGAGGACATTCATGGATACCTATATCCAGGAAGCCAATATCTATCTTTCTGCGAATGGCGCTCTAGCGATACCATTCACTGTTGACCCACTCATCATGTACTGGAATAGGGACATGTTCAATGCGGCCGGTATAGCAACATATCCGAAATACTGGGATGAGACGGTCAAACTCATTCCCAAGCTCACAGTGAGAGATAGCAATGGTAATGTTACAAAATCAACCATGGCTATGGGAGATTTTACCAATACTACGAACGCGCGTGAAATATTCGGAACGCTCCTCATGCAACTCGGCAATCCAGTGACCGCATATGATGGTAAGGGACTATTGGGGACTACGATATCGAGCCAGAATGCCTCTGTCTCACAGGCAGTACTCAGTTTCTATACACAGTTCGTTGATCCATCGAGTCCGAACTATACCTGGAATAGGGGGATGCCCAATGACAAGACTGCATTCCTGTCTGGTATCACCGGGACATATTTTGGCTTTGCTTCGGAACTCAAGGGCCTCCGTGCCAAGAATCCGAACTTGAACTTTGATGCTGCGCCACTGCCCCAAGTCAAAACTGGTGGCACGAAAGCGACATATGGTCGGATGTATGGTTTCTCGATCCTGAAGAGTTCTGCCAATGTGAACAACGCCTATCAGATCATTTCTGCCTTGACATCCGCGGCAAATCTAGCCTCTCTATCCACAACATTGTATCTGCCTTCAGTGCGTAGAGATCTCATCGCCGCTGGTTCTAGTGATCCGTACCTGAGCGTGTTCGATACCACAGCACTCATCACGAACACCTGGCTAGATGCAGATGTGTCCCAGTCACGAGCGCTCTTCGCTAACATGGTACAATCAGTGACGAGTGGCAAGAATACAGTTAGTGAAGCTATTCAGGATATAGAGAGTCAGTACAATCTGTTGTTGAGGAATACGACGCAATGATAGATAATGTAAAATTGAAACATCAAAATGGAAAATTATAATGTAACATTAAAATTAACTGACTTCTCTATGAGAGATTTTCCATTTTAATTTTTACATTTTACACTCTTATGAAACGAACCATCTTTACAACCACCGTTCTAGTTATCATCGCGGCACAGCTTCCTTTTGTGACTATGGCCGCTACCTCGCAGACTATCAATATCACAGACCCAACATTCAAATTCGTGATGTGTGACGGACCGGATCTCAGCAAACTGCCACCAACTGAAACGATAACTATCAATCATGTAGAATATATTCCTGGGACGCGCAGTACGAAGATCACACCGTTTCCCTATACTGGTGGTTCAGCATATCCTGACTGGTACCATCCCTGCGACTTCAACGCCCTCGTAGATACCGCTCAGCGTCTCATTAATATCATCGTATCAGTCGGTGTATTCGCGGCTCTGGGTAGTTTTGTCTATATCGGCTTTCTATACATCGAAGGTACCGAAAAGGGTCGCACGAAGGTCAAGGACATGTTCCCAAAAATGTTCAAGGGGTTTATACTGATGTTGTCAGCTTGGTTCATCATTTATCAATTACTGGGTTGGCTGGGCGCCAGCGAAGGGTTCAGGTCACTATTAGGTAGTCCGTAATATATTTATATGAAAAAAATTCTTTATATCCTTCTTATATCACTAGCTTGCTCTGCTACATTTGTATCGGGAAATTCTTTTGCTCAAAATAATAAAACGGATAGTAATGCCGTTCTAGATTCTAATAGTAAGACTGATTCAAATACACCTCAATCAACCGCTGCATCAACTCTCAAAAATCCACTCAAGGTTAATTCGATAGGTGACCTGGTAAAGTCTGTGCTCCAGGTGTTCAGCTACATCGCAGTACTCTTCGGGGTAGTTATGCTCATAGTTGTAGGTTTCAAATACATCCTCTCTCAAGGCAAGCCCGAAGAAATGAAAAAAGCTAGTAATGAACTCCTCTATATCGTCATAGGTCTAGCTATCGTGATCGGCGCCAGAGTAGCTGTCGATATCGTCATTAATACGATGAGTAGTACGGGTGTGATAGATCCGAATGTTATCCAAAGTGCCAAAGATGCCAATAAACAGAATTATTAACTGAACTTATCAATAAATATGAACAAGAAATATATAAAGTACGTGTTGTCATTTGGCGCCCTATCATTGCCTGTTATAACATTTGCCGCAGCGACGACCAAGACGTTGGTAGGACTCGTTCAAGTCATCATACCTTATCTGAATCTGGCCCTATATCTCATGATGTCCTTTGCAGTCATCATGTTCGTTTTCTATGTTATCAAGTATTTTGTTTTGCCGAATGAGAAAAGGGGAGAGGGGAACATGTACGTTATGTATAGCCTACTGGGTTTTTTTGTGATTCTATCATTCTGGGGATTGGTGAATATACTACTAAATAGCTTTGATCTGGCGAATAAGGACAATACTCCGAGCAATTGGGGCGCACTATCGAACATATTTCCGAAATAATAGACAGGTTACATATCCACAGCTCAGCCCTGTTATGCCAGCGTGATTCGTGTATAATTAACAGTACCTAATATAACAGTATTAGCATTTAATAATTATTAATAAAATAATATGAAAAAAATCATAGCAGCAGCACTCGCTTTCGCACCAGTAGTAGCTTTAGCACAGAACACAGTAGTACCAGTAGCAATAACAGATGCCAATACTCTGTCACAGACGCTTATCAACCTAGGCAACATGTTTACTTATTTGTTGGTTGCTGTAGCAGTTATATTTATTATATGGAATGTTGTATGGTATATGGTCAAGGGTAATGACCCTGAGGCACGTGGGAAAGCTGGCCAGTCGATCATGTGGGGCATAGTTGGATTGTTCATTATTCTATCTATCTGGGGACTAGTTGGTATTTTGACTGGTACGTTTAGGACAAGAACACCAAGTACTGCCATACCTCAGATTCAGCAGGTAATTAATGGAAATATACCACCTCTTCCTGGTTTCCAGAGATAAAATCGATATGTTGTCACCTTCCTCTCTTTTAGCTGCCGTAAGTCCAGATGATTTTGGTAAGGCGATATCTCCTATAATAGTACATATCGTCACTCCGGCGCTAGAGATCTTGTTCGCTGTCGCTCTGCTCATATTCGCCTATAGCGTGGCACGTCTCATCTGGGGATCTGCTGAGGGTGAAGATCGAGCGAATGCAAAAAAAAGTATGTTGGGTGGCATCATCGGTATGTTCATCATGTTATCGGCGTGGGGGATAGTGTATGTCATCTCAAATACGGTCAAAACATTTTGAGAGTTAGAGGATCAGTATAAAAGGAAAAGGGCTGACGAAGTATTTCGTCAGCCCTTTTTTGATTCTAAAAGAACTATTTGATGCCTTGCATCGCCCGAACGGCCTGCAGGCGCCAATCGGATGGCGGCCTCGTTCCGTAATCATACAGGCAGTACACCAGCGTTTTACCCACTGACCGATCATTTGCCGCCTTCAAGGCGAATGCATATGTCTGTCCTTTGGCAACGTAGTTTGGCAAGTCGTTGTTCGTAAGGCTGAACTTTTCAAAGAACTCCTTATCGTTATTTGTCTTGTCGAAGACCTCGACGTCGTCGCCGGCGGTCTCGATGATGAAGTGTTCACCTTTGTCACTATTCACCGCCACAATTCCACTGTAGTCTTTCGACAACGTGATGTAACCGAACCGGTAGGGTTGATGTACGACCTGAGCCGCTTGTTGCGGTTGTGGTGCTGTTGGGCCAGCTCCTCCTGGCGACTTTGCTTCCGAAACAATATACATGGTGAACGGGACCGCTGCTATGATGAGAAATATCACGATAACAGCTAAGATAATGATCCACCTCCAATGTTTGGAAGTGTCTGATTTTGGTTCTGTCGGATCCTTGTCTTCGGTTCCGGCAAATGTGCCTCCATTTATTGCCATTATTTTCCTTTCGTTTTTGCTGTTTGTGCCAGGAGCGTAGAAAGTATATTGGGGTCTACGTTCTTGCCGAGTCCGGTAACCATTATCGGATTCAGACCCTGGATCCTGCCTGCGATCGCCGCCGTCAGCATTAGCAAGACGTCTGGCGCCAAATCTTTGGCAGTTTCAACGTCAAGGCCACCTCGGAGTGCTGCCATTACTTTTGCCATATTGTCTGCGACTGCTACAGCTTGAACCGCTTCCTGATATGATTTTGTGCGCTGGATGTCGATGAGCTTTAGTTCCTTCGTGGAGACACCTATCTTCAGCTCTCGGTCATCTACGGTGTGATCGCCACCGAACAAGGTTTCGAAACGCTTTATGAGTATCATTTTTCCCTTGTCTTCTTCCTTTGCGTCCGGGCCATCTATTGTCTTGAAAACATCCTCTTCCTTCATACCTTTTATGGTTTGAATGAAGAATTGATCGACCTCGGCTTTGAGGTTTGATGTTATTGCATCTTCACTCTGACGTATCAGAGTGACGAGTTTTCCCGGTAACGGTGTAGCTGTCAATTGCCAATGTATAAGTAGCTCGATGTCCTCACCTTTTTGGGTATATACCATGAGTGGTTCTTTGCCAGTACCCACGATGATCTCGCTCTTCATATTGATGGGAGCGCCAACTTTGTACTCTGTTGGCCATTTTCCTCGCCAACCAGAGCCGATCTCTCTCATTGAGGCTATTTCGCCCACACTGAGACGTGAGTCCAGATCCTTCGTCATCTTGTCTCTCACTATTTGATTGGCTAGAACACGCCGGTGATTTGGTTGGGTGTATATGAACCACCAACCGAACATTGGGCTCTTGAATAGTATGAGCGCCCATCCGATGATGCTGACACTGAGACATGTCAGCGTAGCCCAGAACCAACTTGCTCCGGAAAACACAACGATGGGCAAGCCGACGAACGTGCAGAGGATGCCGAACAAGATGCCAGCACCTAGTACCTGGACTAGCACCGACAACCAGAAAAGTTCCTTCTCTGGTTGTATTTCATTTTCTTTCATTTTTCTTCCTTTTCTTTCGGACCACCCAAACAGGGAAGTCCATTTTTTTGTTTTTTATTTGATTGTCGATGAGCCTTCCTTGTGGTTCATCTACCTGTTATCTATTATAGCATTTATAGACATCGATGTCAAGTTATTTTATGGCCCAGAATATAGCCCAAATTGGCATGATATCGATATAGTGGAGATCGGCCGCCGTTAAGTGGGGCTAATTTCATATAAAAAAAGCACCCCATGGCGCTTTCTTCGTGAGTCCTTTGAGTGGAAACACTTGAAAGCACCACGTGGGTGTTTGCTAGCGGCGCTTGTCGCCATGCTGTCCACCACCTTGTGGTGGTGAATTGTGCTGTGGGGGTCCCGATCGAGACCCGTTGTTGTTACCGCCGCTTTGGCGGTAACTGGAGTTGTGATGGTAAGTTGGTGAGCGCCCATTGTGTCCACCCCAATACCACGAGGGGTAACCGTAAGTGTAACCACCGTAGTATCCGCTGTATCCGTAACCTACACCATAAGCATAGGTTGGCGGAACATACGAGTACGTGATGTTGTGCTGGACCGGTTTGGCCGGTTCATCGAATGGTGCCGGTGAATAACTGATCGGCTTCGAACCAGCCCAGTCAGCTGTCGGTCCCGCCTGATGGACGGGAGCTGCTTCGGCTTGTGGAGCGGGAGCAGGGGCGGGTGCATCCAGCTGTTGAACCGTATCGCCATTATTGCTCCTGACTGCGATTATTGTAACAGTGCAGGTTGAAACTCCAGTTTGCTCTGCGGTTAGACATGTACTAATCCCACCCACAAATAGAACTGTCATCAGTATTACTATGCTGTAGAATTTGCGACCGATTTTATTCATTCCTATCCTTTCTTTGTGAGCCACCCAAAATAGGGAAGCTCGGTTGTTATTTTGTTGTCGGTGATCATTTACCTGTGTGAAATCATAGCACTTAAGGCAAGCTATGTCAATATATGTGGGGGGTAGTGAGTTTGCATTCTAAATGTACATATAAAAAAAGCACCCCATGGCGCTTTCTTCGTGAATCCCTATAAAGAGAATCACTTGAAAGCACCACGTGGGTGTTTGTTAGCGGCGATTGCCGCCATGCTGTCCACCACCTTGTGGTGGCGAATTGTGCTATTGAGGTCCAGTGTGTCCGGAGCCTGCGGGGACTACATATGAACTGTTTACGTCTTGAGCGTATATAGTACCCAGGAGTTGTACAAAATTCCCCTGAACAGTAGTGACGGATGAGAATCCGCCGGATGATGCAGAACTTTCTGGCATCTGATTCTTCGCCGGCGCCATAGTACTGGTCGGCGCGTTGCCAACCTGGTTAGCGACCGATTCCGTTTGATGGACGGGAGCTGCTTCGGCTTGTGGAGCGGGAGTAGGTGCGGGTGCATTCGTCGGCGCTTGTTGCGCTGGCGGAAGCGCTGGAGCACCTTGATGCGGCGGGCCCCGCAAGATCTGCGTCGGCGGAAGGTGAACGATCACCGGTTGCACCACTATGGTGTTCCCGACAGCATTCCCTTTATTATTGTTGTTGCCTGTTCCAAAGTTTATTTGGACGTTACTCAGGTTGTTGAAGCAATTGCTGAGACCACTCAACCGATTGTCAACAATCACCGTTTGCGCCTGAGTTGAGGACGACACGACGACGGCGTCGTTGTTAGTCGAGCCATCAGGATCGATCGTCGTCACTTTGCCAGTGATGACATTTTGAATGATAACTCTCCTTGCCTTGGGGGCGGGAGCTGGTACCGGCGCTGGCGCTGGTGCTGGGATTGGTGCTGCTTGTGTGGGTGCACTGACATTTGGGGCGGCGCTCGCTGGGAGAGCGCCCGAAACGTTGTTAGTGAGTCCTGCAGCGGCCGCTCCACGAGGAGTTCCGCTGCATGTGCGGACTAGGACGATCGTCCCGAGTACCGCGATGATGATCGCGGCTCGGAGCCATGGCCCCCATCTATTTTTACTTGTCGGTGCCGTAGGCCGAGAGAGAAGTGTCTCTACACCGGCACTGATCGCAGCAACCTCTGCAGTGGTCACTGCTGGACGGGCGAGAATGGTTTTGACATTCTCACAGATCGCCGTGACGTCGACAGGATTTACTGCCGGCCGATCAACGAGCGTCGTGATCTTGGTGCTGATCTCGTTCAGCGAGATCGTGTTCTGCCCAGTTCCGTTCGCAATGGATTGGAAGCTTCCCGCAGCTCCTAGGAGGGCGTCTTTTATGTCCGTATGAAGCGTGAACAATTTCTCCAACGATGTATTCATCGCATCAATATTGCCGACCACTTTGTTCATGTCGGGCTCACTTTTCGTTGCCTTGTCCGCCACTGAACCTGTGTTAGACGTCGCTTTGTCAGCTGGCGATACTGCGTCTGCTGCAGGCTCAATTTTCGTCTCCTTAGCAGCCTCTTCAGTTTGCAGCGTCGGCGGGGTCACGGGCACTTTGCTATCTTCTTCCATATTTTTTTTCTTTCTTTTTGGTATTGGTTTATATAGCCAATACCGGGTTTTTTATTGAATTGTCGATGAGCCACGTTCTGTTGCGATCCATCGTTACTGGGGTGAATAATAGCATTATAGAGCAAATCTGTCAATAGCGGATAAATTCGCGATATGTCTATTGACAATGATAGAGAAAGATGCCATAATAGCCAAAGCTAAAGTTCATTGTAAATTCGTGATTGAACTGAGTGCTAAGTCAAACAACCCTGAGGCTTTTTGGCCTCAATACAGAAAGGGATAGAATAAATGAGTGAGAAAAAGGCAGGCAAGTATAGTGTTAGTCAAATCGTACTGTCGGCCGGTTTCGGACTGGAGTGTGTGGCAGCACGTCTGCTACTCATGTGGTATGGATCAAAGAAGTTCATTGGCATCAGTGATGCCAAGGCAACATTCACTGAAGGTGAGGTGTGCGGTTCTGATCAAGAGTTGGAGGAAAAGGGTATCCTGCCCATCGGTTGCGGCCTGGGTCGTTATGGGCGCGAAGTCGAGCATCCGGCGTTACAAGTTGCCAACGACCTTAATGTTGCGACGAGGACGTCGATCGTGCCACTTCTAGAGGTTTTTTCCTCGAAGAAGGGAAATGGTAGCCAGTTGCGGTTGGAGGTATTGATCAGCCCTGTTCGTCGTGGGTCGAAAAGCACAGGCCATAATGAAACGTTGTGGACAATGACGCTGTTGTTGAACGCCGTCATCTATCAACGTGAATTTTGTCAGGCCGCTATCCAGAAGGAAATCACACTTCAGGATATTTTCGACAGGATGAACTTTCCTGATCTAAGAATAAAGGCATTCATCTCCGCACAGGTGCAAAAAAGCATGGAGGCAGATCCTGATAAGGATGTGACCGAGCTTAGTTATGTGATAAGGGCACTGTTCCGATATCCGGACTCTAAAAATGTCGTGAGGTCGCCGTACTCGGATGAAATGATCGTGAAGGCGGCGTACACGGAAGAGATGATCGTTAAGTGGGTATCAAATTTACTCAACGCCTTCTACGAGCAGCAGTGCGATTTCTGGAAGGCGGTCGACGAGGTTCGATCGATCAAGCCGATACGGGTACCGGCGCATATAGGGAATAACACTTCTCCTCTCATGTTGCTGGTCTGTACTAGCGACAATGATCAGGTCAAAAGTGCAGCCATGTACAAACATGGCTACGAAGCAGATATCGTGCTTCAAAAGGAAAAAACATCTGGTCGGTATCATGTCTACTTTGATTCCAAAATTGCGGGTCTTTCCGGGAAAAACCTCGGCAAGATGATCGAGTGGTGGGAATCATCGGACGCTGTAAGATCAAAATTACGGTGGCTCGAAATCGGTAAATTCGAAGACAAGGTATCAGGTGTTGGTTGGTGGTACTTTGACAAAAAAGGAAATCTCCACAACGGTTCCCGAAACTACCCCAAAAAGGTGTCATCGTTGACGACCGACAACCTGGTCGCATTCATGAAGCACGCATTTGACCTCGGGCAACTGAAGGCGTGGTGTAAAGAATATGACATAACAATGTCAGATGACGCTCATTCTGGCGCGAAGCCTACCAGCACACCCAAAGCCCCGATCATGACCGAAGAAACTAAAGTTAAGGCGGGTAATGGTATGGTGGATGCGCTGATGTCCATCGATAGCAATCTGTTTGCTATCAAGTAGCACATTCAATCACGAAAAGGGCCGCCAATAAAATGGTGGCCCTTTTCTTTTTGCCTAAATATTATGGGGTACAGATCATCAGTGCCGGGGAGAGGACTCGAAGCCTACGGCTTCAGTACAGTCTTCGTATTTTTTCCCCTTCTCCGCTAAAGCTACGAAGTGTCAAAAATATACTCAGACTCTTCGAGTCCTCCCCGCAAGCCTGTCGGCTTGCTCCAGCACAAACTCGCTTCGCTCGTTTGTGCCGGGGAGAGGACTCGAACCTCCATGGATTGCTCCGCGTGGTCCTAAGCCACGTGCGTCTACCAATTTCGCCACCCCGGCGGGTTTCGTGATATCTACTTTATATTATTATTGTCATATTGTCTAACTTACCAAAACCTGTTAGAGTAATTTGCGAGGTGTCCACGTCTTTGTTTCGTTCGATATAGGCACTGCGCTCGGACGTAGAGTCCAAGCAAGCTTGTCCTCTAGCATCCTCACTCGCGCCCATAGCTCAGCTGGTAGAGCAGATCCCTCTTAAGGATAAGGTCGTAGGTTCGATCCCTACTGGGCGCACAAAAATTGCAAGGAGACTCTAGAGACGTATTCTAGTTGCAGAATTCAGCTATTTATGTAATACTATTGCCCATGGTAAATCGAATGCGATCAACGCGGGCACACCGCAACAATAGGCGTTCACATCATGCACTCGACGCAGTGCGTCTAGCGAAGTGTGGCACATGCCAAGCTCTTCATCAGAGCCATATGATCTGTATGAATTGCGGCTCTTACAATGGTCGCAAGGTTATCGATCTAGCAGCAAAGGTTGCCAAGAAGGCCGCCAAGGCGAAAGCAGCTGCCAAGAAATAGTCCTAGGTGCGAAATTCGGTGCGACATTTGAAATCCTAAATACTAAACAAATCCGAAATCCGAAATCCGAAATCAGAAATTTGAATATTGAAATTTAGAATTTGTTTAGAGTTTGGGAATGAGGGTTCAGGTTTTATCGGTCAATTTGAAAATAAATTTGATAATAACGTACCAAAATGTTCTTTAACTAACATGGCAAACCGTCACTTATCCCGCTCCATCGTCCTCCAATCCCTATTCGAATGGGATAGTCGTGGTCAGCACGACGAAACTGCCGCCGCCATCATCGATCGCAATGCCAAGGAGTTTGCTCCAGGTATGGGTGATAACACTTTCATAATAGATCTTATGAAGGGTATTTTGGCAAAGAAAGAAGACCTGAAGGAGATCATCGAGAAGGCTGCGCCTGATTGGCCTATAGATAAGATCTCTCCAGTCGACCGCAATGTCCTACGTCTCGGACTTTATGAATTGTTATTCTCAGATAGGGGAGAAGTTCCAGCCAAGGTTGCTATAAATGAAGCGATCGAGCTCGCCAAAACTTATGGCGGCGAAACTTCGGGAAGATTCGTCAATGGCGTGCTAGGAGCTGTCTACAAGGAACTCGGTGAACCGGGTAAAGATGCCAGTCCTGTAAAAAAGAGGAAGCCAGCAGAAGTTCCATATGAAGAGATGCCCGTGCAACATCTAGGAGGTGCTGTCGTATATGCTCGTGATGGAGAAGATATCTACATGGCTTTCGTTCATGATGTTTTCGGGCATTGGACATTGTCGAAGGGCAAGATTCCAGAGGGGATCGAACCAGCACAGGGAACGATCAATAAAGTGAAGGAAGAGATAGGTCTCGATGTAAAGATCAAAGCTGATCTCGGTACCAATGAATACATCGCCAATGATCCGGAAATAGGTAAGATCAGGAAACAAGTTCATTACTATTTGACCGAGTCTGATTTTACTGAACTCACCTTGGCAAAGAAGCCTGGCCTCGATGATGCCAAATGGTTCAAGCTCGCTGACATTCTCGAACTGAATTTTTATAATGATATTTTGCCGATAGTGACGAAGGCGGTCACACTGTTGAGTGAGCAGAAGATCGGTGCTTAGGATTTAAATAACCATGAAACCCAAAACCATAGAGTCCTTAGCGAAACACATAGGTGTCGAATTCACCGACATCTCACTTTTGCGCATGGCATGTACTCATCGATCATTCCTGAATGAAAACAAGGGTTCTAGTAGTGAACACAATGAGCGACTCGAATTCTTGGGTGACGCTGTTCTCGAGCTCGTCGTCACGAGTTATCTGTTCAGAAAATATCCAAAGAAACAGGAAGGGGAATTGACCGCCTTCCGTTCTTCGATCGTGAATACGGTTAGCCTTACCAAGGTTGCGGAGAAGATCGGGCTGAATGATTACATGCTCATGTCCAAAGGTGAATCCAAGGACAGTGGTCGTGCCCGTTCCGTCATTCTCGCCAATGCTGTCGAGGCAGTCATCGGTGCGATATATCTAGATGGTGGATACAACGCCGCGGCGAATTTTATTTCAGAAAGTATATTGAATACTATAGACATCGAGGAGATCGTCGCCAAGAAGACATGGATAGATGCCAAAAGTAAATTTCAGGAAAGGGCACAAGAGAAAGTCAGTATTACTCCGAATTACAAAACGCTCAAAGAAACTGGTCCTGACCATAACAAAGTATTCACTCTCGGTGTTTTCTTGGGTGATGTTCAGGTTGCTACAGGTTCAGGTTTATCAAAACAGGAAGCTGAGCAACAAGCGGCAGAGAAAGCTTTGCAGGTAAAGGGATGGTAGGGGTAATTAAATCCTAAACAAATTCTAATACCAATGTTTATCAATTTCAACCAATTGGTATTAGAATTTGTTTAGGATTTAGATATTAGAATTTAGTATTTAACCAATTATGATACAATACATCTACTATCACTATGCACCTGAAATCATTAGAAATTTCCGGATTCAAATCATTCGCAAAAAAGGCGAATCTAGAGTTCAATACCCCGATAACAGGCATAGTAGGCCCGAATGGATCCGGGAAGTGTGTTGATGGTGGAACATTGGTTCAACTGGAGGACGGGTCTATTAAACCGATCAAAGAACTATTTGATATGGCTCAATCTCGAGCTCGAGCGGTTACGATGTTCGATGATGGAATGGCGGTTATCGATACCAATGTTTCATTTAACGTTGCTGCACTCAATTTATATACATTAAAAACAGATTGGCGTCACGTTACGGCTTTTGTCCGTCGAACGGCACCAGAGAAGATGCTGGAGATCAACACACGATCAGGAAGAACGATCACAGCTACTCCATATCATCCATTGTTCGGGTGTGAAAATGGGACTGTTCATTCTGTTCGTGCCGACGCAGTAAAAACTGGTTTACGTATCGCTACGCCAAGATCATTGCCAGTTGTTGGGAGGATGCAGCGCATAATGATGAAAGATGTCGCAGCCGCTTTCAAACCAGAAGATAACGTCTATGTCCCATACAGTCCGATTCTAGAAGAGCTTATGGATCTGCGAATGATAGAAAAGAGTGTGACGACGACGAGAGCGCTTGAGAGAGTCTCTGGTGTTGAGGAGTGTGTCTTTGCTCGTGTTCGAATGTCTCAAGCTATGCCTGTAACATATCTCCCGGCTTTGTGTGGTCCATACATATATACGTTTGGGAACCGCACATTGAAATCAAAGGGTGAGGGAACTATGAAGATACCTGAATATATCGATGAGGAAGTTGCCAGATTCCTTGGATACATCATAGCTGAAGGTAGGACATCTAGAAATGGCCAGGTTTGGTATGTGAATGATGATCCAGCATCTGTAGCCGATTATGTTTCATGTGTTCGCAAATGCTTTGGTTTGGAAGCAAAAGTATTTTCTTATAAAGGCGATACAAAAGATGTCATTACATTTTCCATAACGCTTGCCCGCGTATTGGACAAAATATTTGGCATGACGATCGAAGGACCATCTCGAACAAAGAAAGTGCCGCCACAGATATTCCAGTCTCGCGATCATGTAGTCGAGGCATTCCTCGGTGCTCTATATGATGGTGATGGACATTTCAGTTTCAAGATATCGAAAAGTAAGGGTAATAGGCAAGCCTACATCGAGTATACTTCTGCAAGTGAAGAGTTGGCGCGTGGCGTTTCGACTCTGCTACTTAGGTTGGGAATACTCTCAGACATACAAAAAAAAGAGAAGTGCGCCACGAACACGATTAAAAAGACGGTGCGACCATATTGGTCAGTTTATGTCTATGGTAATGCAAATATTCGTCGCTTTGTGGAAAGGATCCAACCGAAAGGGAGGAAATCAGCTACCGTAAGAGCTATGCTCGATATGGAGGCAAATCAGGGAAATCCCAATCATGATCTTATTCCTGGCATTATTGAGCCTTTACATGAACTTATAAAAGAGGCTGGTGTCAGTGTAAAAAAAGCTCGTAAAGAAAACTCGACACTAGCTGCGTATTATGAGAGACGCTGTCTGCCTAGTCGAGGAGGAGTGGATAGAGTCATCGATTATCTAGAGTCAATTGTTCCTGAATCAAATACAGCATGGCGACAATGTGCGAACGAACTTCGTAAGTTTGCAAGCTCAGATGTTTTGTGGGATGAGATCGTTTCGGTACGTGAGATTCCATCTGGAGAGTACGTTTACGATCTCACAGTTGATGAAGACCATAATTTTATAGCCAATAATATATTTGCTCACAATAGTAATGTGGCTGAGGCCTTCAGATTCGTCCTGGGCGAGCAATCTATCAAGTCTCTGCGTGGCAAACGTGGTGAAGACATGATCTGGAATGGTGGTGGGGAGACTAGCGGAGGTTCAGGTAAAGGTAATAGAGCCAGCGTTAAACTGACTTTCGATAATTCCAGAAAGATATTTTCCTCGATCGACTTTGATGAGGTAGTGATCGAACGTGTCGTACATAGAGACAATGCAAATGAATATCTACTGAATGGCAGCCAGGTACGTCTCAAAGATATCATCGAGTTGTTAGCAACTGCACATATCGGCGCCAGTGGTCACCACATCATTTCGCAAGGAGAGGCCGATAGGATACTTTCGGCGTCGATCCGTGAACGTAGGGAGATGGTTGAAGACGCATTGGGACTCAAACTCTACCAATGGAAGAAACTGGAAAGTCTGCACAAGCTAGAACGTACCGAAGAAAACATGAAGCAGGTAGAGTCACTGCGCCGAGAGATCGCACCACATATCAGATTCTTGAAGAAACAGGTGGAGAAAGTCGAGAAAGCTGAGGAGCTCCGCAAAGAATTGATCGTGCTATACCAGGAATACTTCGCTAGCGAAGAATACTATCTGAACTCTGAAAAGAGCCGACTAGTAAAAGCACTGTCTGGTCCGCAACAGGAATTGTCAGACCTCGACCGCGCTTTGGAGAATGCCAAGAAGATCATTACTGATTCGAAATTCAAGGATTCGAAAAGTGACGCCGTCATCTCTGTCGAAAATAGATTGGCGAAGGTGAGAGCAGACAAAGACTCCGTCGTGCGTGAGTTGGGTCGCATCGAAGGAGAGATTTCTGCAAACAGGAGAGCGATCGAAAAGGAGCATTCGCGAATGCAGGATGAAGAGTCAAAGACCGTCTATCTCCGAGATGTCGAGGAAGTAGTCAGGAATATTGAGAGATTGAATGATTCAAAGATCGAGGGACTGGACACGGCGGAGAAGGCCAGGAATTTCTTTCTCGAGATCATCTCCTCTCTCAAGTCATTTATTACCAAAAATAGATCCACGCACGAGTCTTCGTTCATCGGTGATGCCGAAAAGGAGATCGCCAACTTGACCGAGAAGAAGGTAGCATCAGACGCTACACTGCAAGCTTTGTCGAGAGACGAAGTGCAATTCCGTGCAGAATATGATTCGTTGAGAGACATTATAGAGAAAGAAAAAGATACCAACCGCGAGGCGGAGAAAGATGTATTCAAGATCATCGCCAGGCAGAACGAAGTCAGGGCGGTCGTGAACAATCTCACAGCGTCAAAGTTGACCGTAGGCCATGAGGAAGAAGCTTTCAAGAGGGAGATGGGTGAAGCTCATATGTTGGTTGGTCGCGATGCAGTGAATTGGGTTCCGATGGACATCATGTCCGTCGGATCCGTATCTGTTTCAACTAGACAACAGCAGGAGGAGCGCCGCAAGAAGATCGAGCGCAACAAAGTACGCCTGGAAGACTCTGGTGGCAGTGGTGGTGCAGAAGTTATGAAAGAATTTCGCGAGACAGAAGAGCGCGACGCTTTTTTGGCGAAGGAGTTGGAGGATCTGAAGAAGGCCGGAGAAGAACTCAGGAAACTGACGACCGAACTCGATGCACGAATAGATATGGAATTCAAAACGGGAATATTGAAGATAAATAGCGAATTCAAGAAATACTTTTCTCTGATGTTCGGTGGCGGACACGCGGAGTTGACTGTCGTCAGAGAAGTTAGGCGCAAGAGGAAGGGCGATATGGATGATCTCAGTGGACTGCTGAGAGGTGAGAGCGATGGAATGTTATCAGGAGAAATGTCAGCCCGCTTGGAAGGAGAAAGCTACTCCTCCCAAAAGGGAGCGATCGTTAATAATGAAAGTAATGAAGAACTATTGCCCGAAGGCTTGGACGTCAACGTCAGTCTCCCGAGGAAGAAGATCAAAGGCTTGATGATGCTCTCTGGCGGAGAGAGGGCACTGACGTCGATCGCTTTACTTTTCGCGATCTCTCAGGTAAATCCTCCACCATTCGTCATACTCGATGAAACAGATGCGGCACTAGACGAGGCAAATTCACGCAAGTATGGAGACATGATCGCAGATCTTTCGGAACATTCACAACTCATCCTGATCACGCACAATAGGGAAACCATGTCTCGTGCTGGAGTACTCTATGGCATAACGATGGGATCTGACGGTGCTTCACGACTGCTCTCTATCCAATTCGAAGAGGCGGTCAAAGTAGCGAAGTGATCACGTAGCAGTCATCCATTACAAAAAAGAGAATATTATAGAATTTAGATAAATTACAAAAATATGAAAATCAAAAAGAATCAAGAATTAATAATATTCATAGGTGTAATTCTGGTGGTATTGGCCATCAGTGCATTTTTTCTTTTTTCTAATACGAATATAGGAAGCTTATCAAAGAGTGCGCCCACGGATGAAACGTATGTGAAGTTCGACATGGAAGCATATGACAAGATCTTGAAAAATTACTGGATGCCAAAGAAGATGATGTCCGACACACAGCTCTCTGAAATATTCCGCCTCTCGGTGCAGAAAGTCACATCTGCCACGACAACATTGATCAATCGCGATGCGACGAGTACGGAGATCATGATCAGGAAGGCTATCGCAGTAGCAACATCGACTGCCGACAAGAGAAGTATGGCATTGAATATCATCGCTGTAGTACTTTACAATCTCGAACCGATCGGGAGGAACGGACTTCATTCGGGAGATCAGGAACTGGCCTTCAGGCAAACAGTGAGCAATATCAGTTCGTCCACGGATCTATATGGAAATCTGAATATTCCGACAGGTTCAGATATCGATGCAGTTAACCAGGCATACAAGGAAAAAGCTGCGGAACTGGCTCGAGCTACGACAACAGAAGCAAAAGCAGAATTGAAACAGATAACATATGCTCATAAGGTGCTGACTGATACTGATACGAAGGCACTGTATGACGAGGCAAAGATCGAGCCGACAGTTTTCAAGAATATTTTCGGAAAGACATTGTATTTCAATCTAACTCGAGTTTCACCAACATCATTGCAAGAGTTTGGTCGTATGGTAGACAACGCGTCAACCACTTCGGGAATGGATAGTATGATCATAGACCTGCGAGGTAATATGGGTGGCGCCTTGGACTTTGTGACGGCCTTCCTGGGTATATTTATCGGTGAGAATCAATACGCATTTGATCTGTACCACCAAGGAGACATGCAAGTCCAGCGTACGACATTGGCGAAGTATGATGAGCTCGGGCGCTACAAGGAGATAGCGATCCTAACTGACCGAAACTCTCTGTCATCAGCTGAACTCATGACTTCAACATTCAAACATTTCAAATTGGCACATTCTGTCGGTCAGACGACTGGCGGTTGGGGGACGGTCGAGAATACATATCCGATGGAAACTGTCATAGACTCTAGTCAGAGATATTTGCTATTGCTAGTGCACTCTCTCACGCTCCGAGGTGACAACAATCCGATAGAGGGGAATGGGGTAGAGCCGGATGTTAGTATCGACGATCCGAAATGGAAGAGTCTATTGGGCAATTACTTTGACTCACCGAGTCTCATCAAGGCACTCAAAGAGCACGCTAGCGTACCGCCAGTAACTATTTAGCATAGTTAGATATCGACGAGGCGAGGTCTTGCTGTATTTGACTACTGGTACCTTTCTGTATTAATATAAGTTAATAGTGAATCGTTCGTAGATGTGGCTATTACTAGCCCCCAATCACTAAACCCTATCCCCCAAATCTATGCCTCCACTCAGCAAACTAACAACCAAGGCCCGCGAAGCATTGAAGAGAGCTCATGAGCTCGCTATCGAACGTGGTCAGAATCATGTAAATCCAGTGCATCTACTTTGCGCACTCATACTGCAAGAAGAGAGTATGGTTGCTTCCATATTGGACCGATTGGAGATAGATACGCCGGTACTGACCGACATAGTACTCGAGAGCATCGAGTCAACGGAGAATTCCAATGTGTTGTCACCTTCGTATCAGATATACCTCACGCCGGATCTGGCACAGACACTCGATAACTCGATCCGAGTAGCTACGGCTCTCAAGGACGAGTTCATCTCAACGGAACATTTGTTCCTATCCATTTTCGATATTCCTAGTATTGCCAAAGACATCTTGGGTAGATTCAAGATCGACAAGGAGGCGGTCATAAAAGTCATCTCTGATCTCAAGACCAATCCCGCATCCAAGGACAATGAACCAAAGAAGTTTCGTGTTTTATACAAATACGCCAGATCTCTGACCAAGCTAGCCAAGGAAAACAAATTGGACCCAGTGATCGGTCGTGACGCGGAGATCATGCGCATCATACAGATCCTCTCTAGACGCACCAAGAACAATCCTATCCTGATCGGTGAAGCCGGTGTAGGCAAGACGGCCATCGTCGAAGGTTTGGCTCTCCGCATGTCACAAGGCGACATACCAGAATCATTGAAGGACAAGGAGTTGGTCTCTCTCGATCTCGGATCCCTCATCGCTGGTACGAAATATCGCGGCGAGTTCGAGGAACGTTTGAAGAATATTCTGAAAGAAGTCGAGAAATCAGATGGCAAGATCATCCTCTTCATAGATGAGATACATACATTAGTCGGAGCTGGAGCTTCGGAAGGTTCCATGGATGCTTCCAATATGTTGAAGCCTGCACTGGCTCGAGGAGAACTCCGTGCGATCGGTGCAACTACTATCAAGGAGTATCAGAAATACATCGAGAGAGATCCTGCGCTCACGCGTCGATTCCAGCCAGTTTTCGTGAGTGAACCATCAGTCGATGATGCTATCGCCATCCTCCGTGGCCTCAAAGAGAAGTACGAACTATATCATGGGGTCCGTATCACAGATGACGCCATCATTGCCGCAGTCAGTCTGGCTAGTCGATACATCACAGATAGGTTCTTGCCTGACAAGGTTGTCGATCTCATAGACGAGGCTTCTTCATCATTGCGTATCTCGCTAGAGAATATGCCACCACAGCTAGAGGAAACTAGGAGGAAGATCATGCGCCTGGAGATCGAGAGGGAGGCTCTAAAGAAAGAGAAGAACAAGGAATCCAAAGAGCGCACAGTGAAGATCGAGGAAGATATCGCTGATCTCAAGGAGTCAACGTCAGAACTAGAACTGAAATGGAAGAATGAAAAGGAGACCATCGCTGATATAAAACGTATCAAGAAAGAGCTCGAGGTTCTGCGTATAGAGGGAGAGGCCGCGGAAGCTAGAACTGACTTGGCCAAAGCGGCAGAGATCCGCTATGGTCGTCTGCCTGCACTCGACAAGGAGCTCGAACAAAAGAACAAGCGACTAAAAAAGTTGCAGTCTTCACGACGCATCCTGAAGGAAGAGATCAATGCCGAGGATATTGCCGCGGTTGTCTCTCGTTGGACGGGTATCCCGGTTGCTAGGATGATGGAATCTGAAGCCGTCAAGCTGACTCGCATGGAGGCAGATCTAGAGAAGAGGATAGTTGGTCAAGCCGAAGCCGTCACCAAGATCTCTGATACGATCCGTCGATCGAGGGCTGGCATCGCTGATCCGAACAGACCGATCGGCTCATTCATCTTCCTCGGACCGACAGGTGTTGGGAAAACAGAACTTACCAAAGCTCTGGCAGAGTTGTTATTCAATGATGAGAAATCCCTGATCCGCGTCGACATGTCAGAATTCATGGAGAAGCATTCCGTTTCAAAGTTGATCGGGGCACCTCCGGGATATGTTGGTTATGATGAGGCCGGCGGACTCACTGAGACTGTGCGACATCGTCCTTACTCAGTTATCTTGTTCGATGAGATCGAGAAGGCCCATCCAGAAGTTTTCAATGTACTATTGCAAGTTTTGGATAATGGTCGTCTGACGGACAGTAAAGGCCGCATAGTCAATTTCAGGAACACTGTTATCATCATGACCTCGAATATCGGAGCCCAACACATCGAGCGTATGGAGAAACTCGGATTCGCCAAGAATTCGACGAACAGAGAGAAGGAAAATTATGAAGAGGCCAAGACCAGGATCAACTCATCTCTCAAGGACTATTTCCGACCAGAGTTTTTGAATCGTATCGATGACATCATCATCTTTGACATTTTGGCACCTGAGGCTATCAGACAGATCGTCGATATACAGGTTGGTCAAGTCGTAAAACGTTTGAAGGAAAAGGGTATAGAGCTCACTCTAGATGTGGCAGTTTATGATCATCTAGCCAAGACCGGTTACAATCCTCAGTATGGTGCACGACCACTGAAGCGTCTCATACAAAATATGATCTTGACGCCAGTTGCCAACCTGCTCATAGGTCAGAAAGTTACGAAAGGTGGCACGATCAGCGTGCAGATACCTAGTGGTTCAGACAAGTTCACATTTGAAGTGAAGAACAAGAGGAAGGGAGAGAGTCCGATCATCACCAAAAATTTCGTTGGTAATGGTAGTGGGATGGTTAGTAAGTAAATGACAGTTTGGTCAAATACACAGATCAGTTTTGCCAATAAAGAGGAATTGTATTAGAATGACCGCACTGATCGATATGCGCCGATCGGATAGCGGCTATTCCAGTGGACTGTAAATCCACGGCCCAATGGGCATCGGGGGTTCGAGTCCCTCTCGGCGCACACGTTTATCAAGTTGAATCGTATAATTGTTATTCCATGACTACAAAAGCATTTGAAAAATCAATTCAGAAACTCTCTTCCGAAATTTCGACACTTCGCAGTTTTGTGATTGAATCTGTACGTAATGAAGATGATGAGGGTGAGTATAAGGGTTCTTTCCTAAAAAATGTCCGAAAAATGTTGAAACAACAACCAACACTGTCCTATTCTGGAAAGGGATCACTACTTCGTCAGCTCAGGAGGCTATGAAGATCGTTTATTCTAAAGACTTCCTGAAACAAGTTGGTGCCTTGCCAACCAAGGTTCAGGAACAATTGGATACTTTGGTTCACATATTATCTAACGACCCATTTTATCCAACCCTCCATAGGTTTATTGGCGTGTTATGAAAAAACGTCTTATTGATGAAGGTTCAAATGAAACCGTTACAAAGTGTAACGGGTTGAAAATGGTGGCTCCAGACGGCAAAATGCGCTTAACTGACGTTGCTGATACGGAGATAATGTTATACGGGTATGACTACCAGAGAATACAAGAATTTAAAGGATCTGAAGAAGAAGGAGAATCTGCGCGACAATTGGAGAACTAGAAAGAACAAATTAATTAAATGAAGAAACTACCCCACCACCGTCCTTTTCAGTGTAGATGGGATGTGAACAGCTAGTTCATATGGTATGACGCCACCTTTCTTTGATAGAGAAACGATGGAGTTGTCGGCGGAGTTGATGTTGCTAAATACAGTTACTTCCATACCTTCCTCGACGTTCTGAACTTTTGAGATGTCTACAGCCGTCATATTCATACTGACGTTACCGATGATCGGGCAGGAGATATTGTCTCTACCAACGCCGACAAAACCATTATTAGAAAGTCGGCGATCGATACCTTCATAATATCCGACGGGAATAATGGCGATCGTCATATCCCTGTCTGCTCGGAAGGTGCCACTATAGCCGACACTGTCATCTCTCTTCACCTTTTTGACCGAGGCGATCACCGTCTTCATGTGGAGAGCCGGGATGAGGTTCAATTTCTGTGGAAAACTAGCACCATCGACTAGTCCATATAGTCCTAGGCCGAGTCTGGAAACGTTGGCGTCGATGTCTGGGGTAAATCGATGACCATGAGTAGCACCGAGGTGAATATACTTCAGTGAAGGAAACTCATTTTTGAAATGGCTGACAGTTCTGTTCCAGATATTGATCTGACTTTCGGAATATGATGGGTCGTCATTGTCTGCGTCAGATAGGTGAGAGCAGATACCTAGCAGAATGAGGTTAGTATTCTCTGCCAGTAGTTGTATGGCGGCCGGGATCTCTTCAGGCAGGATACCTTGTCTCCTCATACCAGTATCGATCTTCAAATGAATACCGATCGGGTGTTCGGTGTCTTCGAGCTCCTGTAATGATTCTAGACTACCTATGGTGAAGGCGACATTGTTCAATGTGGAGGATAGGATACTCTCTGGTCGAGTGTAACCGATGACGAGTAGGGGAGTTTTGATACCTTGGGAGCGTAGGGCGACCGCTTCGAAATATGAATCAATAATGAAAAATGGAATAGTTCCGCTACCATTCGTATTCCTGGCATCTTTGGTACCGCGTCTATGATTTTCCAATATTCTGGCGACATCGAAAAGACCATGACCGTAAGCATTGCTCTTCAATACTGGAGCGATACTATGGTGTGGTGCCAATTTGCGAAATTCATCTAGGTTGTTCGTCAATGCATGTCGAGATATCTCGATACTGATGAGTGGTTCATAGGGGAAACGCCTACGTGATAGCCATGTTAATGGGTTAACCATATCGCTATTGTACTCGTCCTAAAGGGATTGACTACTTGACAAAGAAAGTGGAAGGTGCTATAGTAATCAGGAATCTGGGCCACGACGGCCCATAAATGGCCTTTGAGAGCCACATATAGCGATAAATACAGGCTTTTGCACGTGTGTGCAAGAGTACGTGGTTTAGTGTGTGGTTTTCGAAGCAAAAAGAAGGAGGAAGATATGAGAAAAAATATGGCGATCATCACGGGGCTAGTCCTCGTGGTGGTCGTTGCGGTAATGGTCCTGGTACGCGATGCCAACCGTGTTGGCGCGCAGAACCGGGAAGTAGTAGTTTCCACTTCCACCGAGGCGCAAGCTGAGGTGGTGCGTGTAACGCAGCCAGTCCTTCATTTTGATGGGCTTCACGCCAATCCGAATGTCCAGTAAACAATTACGGTAAACCAAACAAATAAACAGAAAAATTGCAGTTAACGTTAACTCGGTAATGAAAGAAAAGATAGATATGAAAAGAACAATCGCACTGACACTCACGGCCGCCTTCGCACTCAATCTGAATGCGCAGGATCTGCCAATGCTTCGCTCGAAGGACGCTCTGCGTACCTACGCTCTGGAGCAATCGGCTAACGTCGCCGCCTCGATCAATGCCTCGCTTCCTGTCGGCAACAATTCCTATGGATATGTGCCGGTGGAAGAAGCAACGGCCTCTGGCATCAGTCACACCATCCGCGGCATGAACTTGTCCGTGGATGTGGCCAATCCGAATGACTCGCTCTTCGTCTGGGCCGGCGCCTACAACGCTGACGGCGATCCGCTCTTCACCGGTTATCATCAGTTCAGTCTGGTGAACGGCAAAGGTGGCTACGCTCTGCCTCCCGATTACGGCGATGTTACCTTGACTCTGTTTGATAACATTCCGATCAAGGTCAACAACGCACGGTCGGCGATTCTCGCCATCCTCGGACCGGACGGCAAGACGCAGATGGAATACTCATTGAACGTTCAGAACGGCAAAGTGTATTTCCCTCGGCAACTTGCAGGAACAAATGCGCTGCTCGCCGTGTACACCTCTGGTGGCAAAGGCGACGCCTCAGGTTGGCTCTACTGGAATGTCGGCAACGGCACTTCCGTTCAGCCTGAGCACTTCAATGTGACGCTGAAGTCCACTATCCAAGGGGTCGTATCGGCTGTTGACCAAGGAGAGATCTTTGTCAGTGTTCCCACGACAAATAGCGTCGGATACAATCTGACGCTGGAGTTAAGGTCCACAAGTGTCGCAAGAACATTGAGCCTCGCTTCGTTCCAGACCACAGAAGGAAAATGGTTCCGTGGCGCCTGGATTCGGAAAGCCGGCACATCGGACTGGAGCTGGAATAATGCCCTACCCGATGTTTATCCGGGCGGAAAACAAGTGATGGCCGTCTATGTGTATCAAACAACAGGCGTCTACTATGTTGTTCCTGTCTGGAACGATGGCGACCTCGCTGAACCCGCCGATCCCTGGTATCCGCCTTATTACGGCGGTGGCAAAGGTTAGTTCATCTGCGAACTAGATTCGTAGACTTGGCAAAGAACGCCAAGAAGTTCTTTTAGATCACAGAGCGCCGCATTTCCATCAGGGAAGTGCGGCCTCTTTTCGTATATGGAGATCTTGTAGGAGGGTGGACCTGGTTACATTACAAGGCCGCGCCTTTTCGTCTCCTCAAGTTCTAGTCTGAATCATTACACCCCTTAAACACTTCCCGTCACATTGACACGTGGTGCACATAAGTTAATATCCATACCGGAGCGTTCCAATAAATGGTTTGAAAATTCGTCTATAAAATATGAAGAAGATAGAAGCAGTCATCAGGCCTCACACGTTGGATGACGTTGTTATGGCCTTGGAGGACGGTGCGTGCATCTCTGGCCTCACAGTATATGAGGTACGGGGCTTCGGAATGATACATGGCCGCAGCAGACTTAGTCGAACACTAGAAAATGATCCAGAATACGTCGCGATGTTATGGGTCATCGTCGTTGTCGATGATGAGTTAGCCGAGGATGTGGTGAATATCATCCTGAGTAAGGCGTGGACGGGTCAGGCAGGTGATGGTCTCATCATTGTGTCAGATATCGAGGAACTCATTTCCATACGAACAGTGAGAAAGTATCGAGAAATGTCCAATTGTGGTTAGGTTGTGACAAAATTTCAGTACTCATGGGTGTAGGACGGTTCTACACCTTTTTTGACCACTATTCGACAATGGTAGACGTTGTCAGCGCCGCGAATTTGCGCTAATAATCAACCTATGTTAAGCTACTTCTTACGCGCCACGAGGGCGTATTTACAAGACTATTAATAATTTATCCCCTGCATTTTGGAATTCTCGCTGGGATACGAGTTCAATCTCGTCGAGTATTCCAAAGAGTCGGGGCACTAAAACAATAATATGGCAACAGCAGAATTCAATCGCACAAAGCCCCATGTAAACGTGGGTACTATCGGTCACATCGACCACGGGAAGTCAACATTGACGGCCGCTATTTTGGCAGTTCAGTCAAAGAAGGGTCTAGCCAATGTCAAAGCTTACGCAGACATTACCAAGGGAGGTACAGTTCGTGATGCGACAAAGACCGTAACTATTTCTCTATCTCACGTAGAGTATGAGACAGCTACTCGTCACTATGCCCACATCGACTGTCCAGGACACGCCGACTTCATCAAGAACATGATCACTGGTGCCGCTCAGATGGACGGTGCTATCCTCGTCGTATCAGCAACAGATGGAGTGATGCCTCAGACACGTGAACACGTACTTTTGGCTTACCAGGTTGGTGTTCCAAAGATCGTAGTTTTTCTAAACAAGTGTGACCTCGTTCCAGAGCAGGATCTCATCGATCTAGTCGAGGAAGAGGTTCGTGAACTTCTAACAAAGAACAAATTTGATGGCAAGAATGTCCCGATCGTCCGCGGTTCAGCTTCCAATGCATTGAATGGCGACGCCACATGGTCACTAAAGATCGACGAGCTCATGAATGCTCTCGACACCTATATCCCAACTCCAGTTCGTGAAGTCGACAAGCCATTCCTCATGCCTATCGAAGACATCTTCTCTATCGAAGGACGCGGAACAGTCGTTACTGGCCGTATCGAGCGCGGTATCGTGAAGGTTGGTGAGGAATGCGAGATCATCGGATTCAAGGATACAGCCAAGACCGTTATCACAGGTATCGAGATGTTCAACAAGTCACTCAAGGAAGGTATGGCAGGTGACAACGCAGGACTACTTCTACGCGGTACAGGCAAGGATGATGTGTCACGTGGTCAAGTATTGGCCAAGCCAGGTTCAGTCAAGCCTCACACAGAGTTCGAGGCAGAAGTATACGTTTTGAAGAAAGAAGAGGGAGGTCGCCACACACCATTCTTCACTGGTTACAAGCCACAGTTCTATATCAGAACGACGGACGTAACAGGCGAAGTAACATTGCCTGAGAAGGTTGAGATGGTCATGCCAGGTGATACAGTCACATTCAAAGTCAAACTCGTTGCCCCAGTCGCTCTCGAGGACAAGCAGCGTTTCGCAGTTCGTGAAGGCGGTAAGACAGTAGGCGCAGGAGTTGTTACGAAGGTGGTCGCGTAGACAGGGACTAGTGTCTAGGGGATAGTGACTAGTAATAGCAGATAAAACTAACCACTAACAACTAGTCACTAATCACTAAATAAAATGCCTAACAAAGATACAATAAATAACGAAGTAGTTTCCCAGCCTGTTGTAAAGAAGGCTCCACGCACGAGGAAACCGAAGGCCGTCGCGGAGACGCCACACCTCCGGATCCGAGTGAGAGCTTACGAACACAAGATACTGGACTCTTCTTTGAAACAGATCATGGATACGGCCGCCAGATACGATGCGGAGATACATGGTCCAGTGCCTCTGCCAACAGAGATCAAGAAGTACACCGTTAACCGTTCCTCATTCATCGACAAGAATTCCAGAGAGCAGTTCGAGATGAGAGTACACAAGAGGCTGATAGATATAGTGAATCCAAATCCGAAAGTTATCGAAGCACTCACAAATCTAAGTCTGCCGTCAGGAGTGAATATCGATGTGAAGATGATGTAAGGTTGACATACGAATCGAAGCATACAAATATGCGAATGGTACCAATATACGAATGTCTACGAATGTAGTAGACAACTGTTTGGTGACATTCGTATCCATTCGTTGATTCGTAAAATTCGTATATTCGTATAACTATCCCCCATGAAATTCATTTTAGGAAGAAAACTCAATATGACACAGATCTACGATGCTTCTGGCAGAGCTATTCCAGTTACAGCAGTAGAAGTCCGCGGGAACACTGTTGTTCAGATCAGAACCAAGGATGTAGATGGCTACGAGGCTGTACAGGTCGGTGAGGGAACACGCAACGTGAACCGCATCGCCAAGCCACAGAAAGGCCATTTCAAGGACCTGGGTAATTTTGCCTCAGTCTGTGAGTTTCGTGCTACACCATATACGCTAAACCCGATGCCTTCGTTCAAAGTTGGTGACAAGGTTGAACTGGCCCAATTCAAGATCGGCGATGTCGTCGTGGTCAGTGCCACATCCAAAGGTAAAGGTTTCCAAGGTGTAGTCAAACGTCACGGATTCCATGGAGGTCCTAGAACTCACGGTCAGAAACACTCCGAAAGGGAGCCAGGTTCGATCGGTGGAGGCTTGAGAACTCACGTACCAGTCGGTATGCGCATGGCAGGCAGAATGGGTAGTGATCGAGTCACGGTGAAGAATCTGAAAGTCGCACATATTGACGTAGAGGATTCTGTAATGTATGTTTCTGGAGCAATACCAGGACGCCGAGGTTCGCTGGTGGAGATCGTAGGACAATAAGATTGAAAGATTGAAAATTGAGTGATTGAAAAATAGTAGTGAAAATGAATCATTCAATCCTTCAATATTCAATCATTCAATAAATAATACAATGGAAGCAACAATATACAATCAAACAGGCAAACCAGTAGGAAAGACGAAACTTCCAGAAAGCATTTTTGGTGTGCCATGGAATGCAGACCTAGTTCACGAGGTTGTTAGGTTGATGAATTCCAATTCCAGGACGAATATCGCTCATACGAAGACTCGCGGAGAGGTTCGTGGTGGCGGTAAGAAGCCTTGGAAGCAGAAAGGTACTGGTAGAGCTCGTCACGGTTCCACTCGTTCTCCGATATGGGTAGGTGGAGGTGTCGCTCATGGTCCTAGGAATGACAAGAACTTTGATCGCAAGATCAACAAGAAAGCCCGAGCCAAGGCACTTTACACTATTCTTTCTCGTAAATTCAAAGAAGGCGAGATCCTATTTGTCGATAGTATGAACTTTGCAGTACCGAAAACCAAGGAAGCTATCACTATGATCAGCCAATTGGCATCTATCAAAGGATTTGAGAGGTTGTCAACGAAGAAATCAAACACCGCCATCATCGCTCTGGATAGGAAGGTGAAGACCGTCGAGAAGAGTTTCCAAAACATTGGCAATATTTCCATAGAAGAGTTCCGCAACATCAATCCAGTTTCATTATTGAATCATGCTTTCCTCGTCGTCGTAAATCCTGAGGAATCATTGAAAGCATTGAACGCAAAGACTACGAAAGCTTCGGCTGTAGCCACAAAAAACTAACCCCTAATCACTATACCCTAACCCCTAACTACCATGGCCATATTCGGATTCAAAAAGAGAAAAGACGACAAACTACAACAGTCAGCTGTTCAGACAAAAGCTGCGGCCGCAAAGGGCGCAAAGAAGCATGTTGTCGTCGCAAAGAAGCAGGAGTCCGAGAAGCATGAGAAGATCGTAGCAGCGGCCCCAGTCCTCATAACCAAGCCTTCCAAGGTTGTCGCAGTACCTCTCGAGAGTTTCTCCAATGTTTCGGAGGCCATCATACGACCTCGTGTTACGGAAAAGTCTGGGATACTCAGTCAGTCTGGCAGATACACATTCGAAGTCACTAGGAATGCCAACAAGCAGTCTATCGCGAATGCTGTGAACGCTCTCTACAAGGTACGACCGATCAAGGTTGCTGTGCTGAATACACCAGTCAAGAACGTCTTTGTGAAAGGTCGCCATGGAAAAGTTTCCGGTATTCGCAAGGCGATCGTGACACTGAAGAAGGGGGAGAAGATAGATTTTGTGTAATTTTCCATTTTAATTTTTCCATTTTCAATTATAATAATTAACTACAATGAAGACTTACAGGCCAACAAGCAAATCACGCCGACACATGACAGTCCTGCCATTCAAGGACTATGTCACTGTGAGCGAACCACACAAGGCTCTCACCGTCGGTTTTAAGCGCGACATGGGACGCAATGCATTTGGTCGTATCACTGTTCGACACAAGGGAGGAGGTCACAAGAAGCTCTATCGTATGATCGACTTTATATATGACAAGAAGGACCAGATCGCAACAGTCAAGACTGTAGAATATGATCCATTCCGCACTGGTTACATCGGTATTGTGAATTACAAGGATGGAACGAAGCGTTACGTTTTGCTACCAAAGACGATGAAAGTCGGCAATTCATTCATCGTTTCAGAAAACGCACCTATCGAAACAGGCAATCGTCTACCTCTCAAAAAGATCCCAGTTGGTACATACATTTTCAATGTCGAAGTAAAGCCAGGTAGTGGTGCAAAGCTCGTCCGTTCTGCCGGTTCATTCGGTCAGGTAGTTGCCAATGACGCTGGATATACACATATCAAGATGCCTTCCACGGAAGTTCGCAAGATCCACGAAGATGCCTGGGCTTCTATAGGTGCAGTTTCGAACGAAGAGAATCGCCTAGTCAATATCGGTAAAGCTGGTCGTTCACGCTGGATGGGTATCCGCCCTACAGTTCGCGGTTCTGCTCAGAACCCAGTTGACCACCCATACGGTGGAGGTGAACAGAGGTCTGGTCGCGGTCTACGAAGACTAAAGACTCGCTGGGGCAAACCAGCAGGTAAAGGTCAGAAGACTCGCCGTCCAAAGAAATATTCGAACGTTTTCGTCGTTTCTCGTCGTATTCCTGGAAAGAATATGACAGCAGCTAGTTAGTTGCGAGGATTTAGGGTTTAGTAGGCGCGATTTCTATACCCTATACCCTAGCCCCTAGAACCTAACCCATAATCTAGATGTACAAACTATTTGTAAAAATAGGCAAGAGCACGATCGTATTCATGATGACATTGATCCAGGGCAAGTGAGAGTCGCTCATTTGCCCTTTGCGAGTGGTAGTGTGACAGTACAGGTTGTACCGGTGCCTGCACCTGCAGAATAGACATCGATACGGCCGCCTAGTCGTTTCAATATAGATCTAGTCAGATATAGACTCACACCGAAGCCTTCGGTATCCATACGGGAGGCATTCTTGGCGCGGAAGAATTTCGTGAATATATGTGACTGATCAGCATTCTCGATGCCGATACCGTTGTCCTTGACGACGAATACAGCCTTGTTCTTGACCTTCCCGACGGCTACATCTACGTTCTTGCCTGGGCTGCTGTATATGAGAGCGTTTTCGAGTAATGACTGAATAACGAATTCGAGCTGGTTCTTGTCGACGTTGACGAGAACATCCTCTGATTCGCATGAAATCGAAATAAAGAGATTTTTCATGTGGAAATCTTCTTTCAGAGAGTCGACCATATTCTTGACTGATTCGAAGAGAGGGTAAATCTTGAAATCATATATCTGTGTCGACGCGTCATCTGATCCGGCCAGTTCTATCAATGTCCCCATTAGGTCAACCAGCAGTTTGTTTGAATGCTGGATGTCTAGGAGTTTCTCTTTCTTGAATGAATTGGTCTCACTTTGTGCGAGTTCATCAGATGTCCATTTGATATGCGTCAAAGGTGTACGGAACTTGTGAGCTACTATCGTGATGAATTCATTCTTTAGTTTTTCGTTCTCATTCATTTTTACCCAGTATTTACGGAGCGTGATGAATATAATTGATAAAATGATGACGACCACTACGGCCGTTTCGACTATCTGTATAGTTTCTGTGTCCATGAGTGGATTATATCATGACAGGGAATAGGTGTCGTCATTTAATTTATATAAATGCTATAATTGGTGCATGTCTAGTAAAGTATCTACGGTAGACCGCTTACAGAAAGCTGGCTCGTTCAAGATGTGGCGAATAATAGTCAATTTCTGGACTCTGATATTTTTTACGGCGATCATCTTTGATTTCTATAATGACAACATGTTGTCGAAGGATGAGATCCTCCTCGGAGTTGCGGGGATATATGCTGCTGCCTTGGCTATATATAGTGCAGAGAAGGAATTTCGTCGTTGGCATCACATGCACAAATCTCTACATCCTGGTGAGCTTTACGTTATCATCTGGACCATCCTGATGCTGTTTCTCATCGTCGGCCCTGGTATATATGGATACTCGTATCATCTCCCATCTGAAGTCAGCGCTTCCTATATCGCTATGGTCAGTATCCTGGCCATTACTCGAGAATCCAAGAATTTTTACAAGAGAAAGGGGAAGATGAAGAGGTGATATCTAGCAACACTTGACTTCAAACGGCGGCTCTGTTAACATGGCTCATGAGCTCACAGGGGCTTATTTTATTCTAACAAGCGAGGATATTTGGTAGTTTACAGACACAAAGTCCGAGTCAAAGCTAGAAATAACCCATTTCATTTTTATGTCACGATCACTAAAGAAAGGTCCATATATCGAAGAGCGATTGCTAAGAAAGATCGAGGGCAAAAAGCCTGCAACAGCTGGAACGATAAAGACATGGTCACGCCGATCACAGATTTCCCCAGAGATGGTTGGTTTCACTTTTGGCGTCCACAACGGAAAGATACATGTGGACGTTTTCGTAACTGAGGACATGGTAGGACATCGCCTCGGTGAATTCTCACCTACACGCAAGTTCGTGCGCCATGGAGGTAAGATGCAAAAGGAACTCGAAATGAAGGCCAAGGAAGCTGAGATGAATGCCGCCAAGTCCGCTAAGGAAGCTGCTACGACAGCCGTCGCAAAGAAGTAATCTTTCAATCATTCAATCATTCAATCATTCAATCATTCAATTATCTATTCCCATGATCACCGCCTCACTAAAAAATTACAGAATCTCTCCTCGCAAGGTCCGATTGGTCGCAAATATGATCCGCGGCAAGAGTGTTGTCCAGGCGGAAACTATCCTAGTCGGCGTAGTCAAGAAAGCTACGAGCCCTCTAGGTGACTTGCTCGCATCAGCTGTCGCCAACGCTTCACATAACCACAAGATCGAGAAAGCGACCCTTTTTGTAAAGGAGATCCGTGTGGATCAGGGTTTCGTCTTGAAGCGCAGTCAGCCAATGGCGCGTGGATCAGCGTATCCGATAAAGAAGAGGACGAGTCACGTAACGATCATATTGGCACCGATAGAGGTGAAGGCAAAGAAGCAGGGAGTAAGAGGCAAGAAGACGGCAGTTAAGGCTGCAAAAAATTAATCATTCAATTTTCAATCTTTCAATCATTTAATCAACCACCATGTCCCACACCGTTCATCCATATTCACACAGACTAGGCATCATTCGCGATTGGAAGAGTCGCTGGTTTCTAGTAGACCGATCATATCGTACGGCTCTGAAAGGTGACCTCATCATTCGTGAGTTTTTGCAGAAGGAACTTCGCGCCAATTACATCGGCGGTCTCGACATCGAGCGCAGTCAGAAGGTTTTCCGAGTGATCATCAAGACATCACGTCCTGGAATGTTGATCGGCAAATCAGGTGATGGCGTTGTAAAGCTCCGCGAGAAGATCCTAAAGATCTTGCGCAAGAACAAGGTTGAGGTAAAGGGTCAGGAACTCAAGGTTGATATCGAAGAGGTTCGCAGTCCTGAGTCCAATGCTGCTATAGCTGCCATGATGGTCGCTGAGTCATTGGAGAAGCGTCTACCATTCCGACGTGTTATGAAGCAGACCATAGAGAAAGTCATGGCAAACAGGGAAGTAAAGGGTATTCGTGTTCGTCTCGGAGGTCGCCTAGGTGGCGCTGAGATCGCTCGCACAGAAGAGCTGAAGAAAGGTCAGATCCCACTACAGACTCTACGTGCCGACATCGATTTTGCTCGTGAGAAGGCGCATATGACATACGGTGATATCGGTATCAAAGTTTGGATATACAAGGGAGAGATATTTAAAAAAGATCAGACTAAATGACCAATATTCAATGAACAATATTCAATATAGTCACAAAGGTTGATCATTGGACATTGGAAATTGAAAATTAACTAAAATGCTATTCCCTAAAAAAGTAAAACATCGCAAGTGGTTCACGATGCGCACACATCCAGACAAGGAGATGTCGCATGCTGATACACGTGGCGTCAAGATCGCTTTTGGTTCATATGGACTCAAAGCCATGAAGTATGCACGCATCACTTCGAACCAGATCGAGGCAGCCAGAAAAGTTATGGCTCGCTATGCTACGAAATCTGGTAAAGTATGGATCCGCATTTTCCCTGATCACCCATTCACACAGAAGCCGGCCGAAGTAAAAATGGGAAAAGGAAAAGGTGATCCAGTCGGATTCATCGCCGAGGTGAAACCTGGTCGTATCATGTTCGAGATCGACGGAGTTGATGCCGCGGTTGCTGCAGAAGCTCTCCGAAAGGCAGGAACGAAGTTGCCAGTAAAAACAAAGATCGTTGCCAGAATGTAATCAAAAGATTGAAAATTGAAAGACTAAAAGATTAGAAACAAGCAATTATTCAATCATTCAATAAATACAACCATGAAAATGAAAGAAATAACAACTAAAACGACCTCAGACCTGTCTAGACTCATGGCTGAAAAAAAGGAGGCCCTACGAGCGTTCCGTTTCGGTTCTGCTGGTGCCAAGACCAAGAATGTGAAGGAAGGCCGCGGACTGAGGAAGGATATAGCGAGGATAATGACGCAACTCGCAAGTGTAAAAGGGAAAAAGTAAAAGTTAATATTTGCAACATTTTCCATTTTTCATTTCAGTAGACAAATCATTGAATATCAAGTAGTATCTAAAACCACATGACAACAACAGCAACAACCGAAAAAGTAGCAAAACGCCAGACATTCTCAGGTGTCGTTTCTTCTGACAAGATGAAGGATACATGTGCCGTGGTTGTGGAGAGATATGTCAAACACACGAAGTATCACAAGTTCATGACCAAGAGGACAAAGATATTGGCCCACGACCCAGGTAATACGAAGAAGATAGGGGATAAGGCAACAGTAGAGGCCTGCAGACCGATCTCAAAGAGAAAGGCATTCAAGGTAATTGCATAGTCATTAAAAGATTGAAAATTGAAAAATTGAAAGACAACATAGAAAGAAAATCCTTCAATTATTCAATCTTCAATCATTCAATATAAATTCCATGATCCAACCACGTACAATAGTTAAAATAGCAGACAATTCCGGAGCAAAGATCGGACGCATTTTCAAGGTGCTCGGTGCTACGCGCAAGCGTTATGCAGAGATCGGCGAGATCGTCGTTCTGTCCGTACAGAAAGCAGAGCCTAGAAAAGCTATCAAGAAGAAGGACGTCTTGCACGCTGTTGTCGTTCGTCAGGTCAAGCCTACACGACGTAAGGATGGTTCATATGTACGTTTCGATGAGAATGCAGTTGTCATCATCGAGAAGGACAAGAAAGAGCCGATAGCTGGACGCATCTTTGGTCCTATCCCTCGTGAAGTCGCCGAGGCTGGATTCAAAACGATCGCCTCAAAGGCATCCGAGATCGTTTAGAGCTTTATGGACATTAAGGACTTTATAGACTTTCAACTAAATTAACATGCATATCAAAAAAGGAGATACAATCAAGATGCTTTCAGGTGATGACAAGGGCAAGACCGGCAAGGTCGCCAAGGCTTTTCCTGCAACGAACAAGATCGTTGTCGAGGGGATCAACACTGTGAAGAAGCACGAGAGAGCTCGCAAGGAAGGGCAGAAGGGGCAGACAGTCGAGGTTGCTATGCCATTCAATGCGTCGAAAGCGATGAAGACTACATAAATAAAAAGGGTATAGGGTTTAGTAAATAAACACTAAACCCCAGCCCCTAGCCCCTAAACCCTAACTACCATGTCATATAAATCCATATACGAACTAAATAAAGATTCATTCAAGGTACTAAAGGAACCATTGAATTTGCAGAACCCGATGCAGACTCCACGACTAGTCAAGGTGGTCATTTCTAGTGGTTTCGGATCCGTGAAGGACAAGAAAAAGATCGAAGTTATGGCAGATAGGTTGGCTCGTATCACTGGTCAGAAGCCAGCTGTCCGTGTCACCAAGAAGGCTATCGCAACATTCAAGACTCGTGTTGGTGATCCGATCGGCTACCAGATCACTCTACGCGGCAAGCGCATGTGTGAGTTCCTCGATCGCCTAGTTCACATCTCACTTCCTCGTACCAAGGACTTCCGTGGACTCTCTCGTACGTCTGTTGACGCTATGGGTAACTACACGATGGGTATAAAAGAACACACTATTTTTGCTGAGACATCTGACGAAGATCTCAAGGATGTTTTCGGATTTGCCATCACTATCGTCACTACTTCCAATGACAAGAAGGCCACCTTGGCTTTTCTAGAATATCTCGGTCTACCGCTCAAGAAAGAAGAAGCAAAAGGGGAGAAGAAATAGGTGATCATCAGTTAAACCGCCTACTCTAGGGTGGGTGGTGATTGATGATATTAAAATTTGGTATATAATGTACCGGATCAGTCTTTTAGTTGTACCCCTTGACAAGAATGGGGTAGTATGCTATACTGGTTAAGGTTCCTCATTCGGCGAGAAAAAAACAAAACAAAACAAAGTAATGTTATGACTCACCGAGTAAAACTGACGGAAAACGTCAAAACTGGGGTAATGATGATTGTAACCGCTATTATAGCGGTAATTATCATAGTAGCGTGGTTCAAGTTCTACGTGGGTCCTAATGACCGCATGTTGCAAAGAACTTATGGTAACCACGTGTACCATCAGAATTGAAGTTTTCCAGGCACCAACATTTCAGATGTTGGTGCCGTTTCGTATTTCGATGTATTATCATATAGAATCTGTATGATTGAAACGAAGAGGAGTAAGGTATGTGAAGTGATCGAATGTTATTTGTAACGAGTCGGAGTGGTGAAATTGGCAAACACGCAGCGTTCAGAACGCTGTGAGCTCACGCTCTTGGGGGTTCAAGTCCCCCCTCCGGCACTGATATGTACCCCGTGCCCACATTCACATTGGAATTATTACTCACAAGGTATATGATATAGACATGGAAAATATACATAATCTAGGAGTTGATCCAGTGGAGGGTACACCAAAGATCGAGCCGAAGTCTTTCAAGAAGATAATTGAAATGCTCGATGATCCGAAGGTGGGCGAAGAAGTTTATGATGAATTGGAAAAGGCCGGTAACGTACCCGAAGATATTAAAGTTGTTCCCGCGGAGTCGAAGCGCCTGAAAGAATTGCGCGAGAAGAAGACCGATCAACCGTTGAAACCTGTGAGCACTAGTCAATTCATGGATTCTTGGCAGAGGGAACAAGATCAATAGGGATTTC
>CAILTI010000011.1 GCA_903837075.1 uncultured bacterium
ATGTATTGTTTGGTAGATTCCGTATCCATGTTGGTGGTGTGAATTATGGCTAGTAATCCCACCACCGTACCACGGTTTCCGGTGTCTATTTATGTCAGAGAACCAGTAGGCCTTCGGTGTCATTTTAGCTCGGTGAATGCGTACCATTGATTATCTAGGGGCGTGGAGTATAATTTACATATATTAATTAATTCGATTCAATATCATGATGCCAGAAAATCAAGAACCAGCACCAATAAAAATAGAACCTGTACTAAGGAGGGAAAATGCGGACGATGATAGTCTCGCATTGCCGAACGTAACAAAGCCGAACGTTTTGAAAAATAGTGTAATGTCGGCGGTTGCTGGCGCAGCTATACTTGCTGGTGTTACGAACGCGGAAGGAAAGCCGCCTGTTCCGGAAAGCGGCGTACCTGTATTCAAGGTTGTCCAAGAGTCCGTCAAGGTTGGAAGTGTGAAGCCTAGTGAGCAGATCTTTATTGGAAAATATCTAGATGCGTGGAAGGGTATCGACAAGAGTAAGGTAACTCCGAGTAGCGCTTGGGCTAGTGAACTACTGAAAAAGGTTACGAAGGCGCAGGATATGGTGAAGAGTGGTACTGACGCGATGAGTTATCTGAAGGCGGGATATGGAGCTTTCGCTAGGCAGTACCAAGAAACTATCAGTAATGCTGCTGGTTGTTCTGCAGAGGATTGTCTAGAGATAGCGCGCGATGCTCAGGGTCTCCTGGACGAATTTGAGCGTGCTTTTGATGCTTACGGCGTTAATAGGACAAATATGGACACAGAGAGGAGTTATCTAACTGATGCCATAACGAGGCTACAGAGTACTTATGATAACAAAAAGGCCGCTGAGACGGCACCAAAGTTTCAGTTCTAACTTCTCACCATGATTGATTATATACCTATCACAACACAACCAATGTTGAACTTTACGATAGTCGTATGGATCATTTTCATTTGCATGGTCGCATTCAACAAATGAGCAATATGTAGCTGGAATATATTTAATAGAGTCGCTATCTATCACCTCGCATGTAACCAGGAGTAGATGTCCTCGATCGCTTTTACTGCATCTCCTGCAGCAATATTGTTCTGGTGATACAGACCGTCTGTGCAGTCTCCAGCGGACCATACGCCGTCTATAGACGTACGCTGAGTTCTAGGATCGATGATGACGTGATCGGAAGCGTCCAATTTTACAAGGTCTTTCGCAAAGTCTGTATTTGGTAGGGAACCGATCTCTACAAAGATCCCCGTGACTGGGAGTACTACTTCCTTGCCAGATCGTGTGTCTGTATAAACATAGGCGTTGACGAATTTGTCACCACGGACTTCTTTGGGCATGGCGAATTTGATGACATGCATCTGGGGGTTTTTGGTAACGCGTTCGATCGTTCCTGGATCAGCTTTCAGTTGGTCACCACGTATGAGTAGAGTAACGCTCTTGCAGTATGCTAGCAGTTGCGCCGCGCTCTCAAATCCGGCATTGCCGCCACCGATGACTGCAACATCCTGATCAGCGAATAGTGGACCATCACAGGTCGCGCAGTAGGTCAGACCCTTGTTGTCGTACTTTTCTGCACCGGGAATATCGAGCTTGCGCCTACTACTACCAGAGGCTATGAGAACCGTCCTGGCCAAATAGGTACCTTTGTCCGTGCCTATTGAGAAAAGACTATTGGACGTTGAGCTCCCACCATCGGCTAGCGAACATTTCGTGCACCTCTCGTTTTCCTTGAAATCGATAATACCTTGGCCATATGACTTGGCGTGTTTTTCCAGTGATCTCGATAGATCCAAACCCGAGATCGCCACAGTGCCGATCCAGTTCTCGATCTTTTCGGAGACGTTGCTCTGGCCTAGCCAGTCGCTGGTCACAAATACAGTCTTTAGTCTCTTGCGAGCGGCATATACAGCAGCCGCTGCTCCTGCCGGTCCGCCACCGATGATTGCTAGGTCGTAGGTCATAGAGCCTCTATCATAACATAAAAAATACCCAGAATATATTCAGGGTATTTAAAATTTGAAATATTGGATAACCTCAACTCGGCGGAGGACTATTTCAGTCTACTTCTGCGCAAGAAAGCAGGTATCGCGCCCCAATCATCGTCTTCCTTGACCTCGGGTTTGACTTCGGTCTTCACTTCTACTTTTTCAGCCACGACAGAAGGTGCCTCACGTTTCGTTTCTGTAGGGGTAGGATTGTAGATCTTGCCTTTTTCTGTATTTCCACGACGCATGAATGATGCGATATTGGACTCTGGATTGCCGGTACTAGCTGCAGCAGGAGCAGACAGTGATGGTTTGCCGATAGTAGCGGCGATATTCTCCGGGAATCCAGTAGCGATGACAGTGATCCTGATCTCATTCTTCTTTAGCTTGTCATCACGAACAGTTCCGAAGATGATCTTGGCCTCTGGGTCGATCGACTCGGTGATAACCTTGGCGGCATCCTGGATCTCGAACATGGTGAGGTCTTCGCCACCAGCGATAGAGAACAGAACGCCCTTGGCTCCAGCGATAGAAACATCGAGCAATGGTGAATTGATAGCGGCTTTGGCGGCTTCGATAGCGCGGTTCTCACCAGAGGCGGAACCGATACCCATGAGTGCTGAGCCGGCATTTTCCATGACTGTACGAATGTCTGCGAAGTCGATGTTGACCAGTCCTGGTGTGGTGATGAGGTCAGAGATACCCTCGACGGCATGACGCAAGATGTCATCACACATAGCAAAAGCGTTCTTGACGGTGGTTGCTTTGTCGATAGCAGAGAGCAGGCGATCATTCGGTATCACGATGATGGCGTCGACTTCCTTGCGTAGATCATCCAGTGCGGCGTCAGCTATACGAGTGCGTTGTCGGCCCTCGAAATAGAATGGCCTCGTAACTACAGCAACAGTCAGACAGCCGAGTTCCTTGGCGGTACGAGCGACGATCGGGCTAGTACCTGATCCTGTACCACCACCTAGTCCACAGGTTACGAAAACCATGTCAGCTCCTTTGATAGCATCCTGGATCTCATCTCGGGTTTCTTCTGCGGCTCGGCGACCGAGGTCAGAATTCATACCAGTACCTAGGCCACGTGTGAGATTCTTGCCGATATTTATGCGCTTCTTCGCCAGGGAACGATGGAGGTCTTGGGAATCAGTATTGATAGTTATGAAATCCACGCCGCGGACTTTGCAGTTGATCATGTGATTCACAGCGTTACCGCCGGAACCGCCTAGTCCTAGTACTTTGATACGGGCGAAAGCTTCGATGTCTGGAGTGATATTAGGCATAGGGGTATATTAACATAGTGAAATATAGATACAAGTTGACTATGGCAGGAATTGTTTTAGTTTTCGTGAAGCTGATTTCCACATCCTCTTCATGAATTCTTTTGAGCGATCTATCTCCTGACCTTCGTCAGCGTGGACACCCCAGATAGTTAGACCATAAGCAACAGCCCATGTCGCGTCTTTGAATGAAGACTTGCCCTCGACCAGACCGATGTTGCCGATCTTCGATGGTAGGCGTAATGAAACTCTAGCTAGGTCGTCGATCGAGCTCAGTCCAGATCCGCCGCCAGTGATGATGATGCCGGCTGGTAGTAGGCCATTACGGCCGATCTTTTTGAGGTGAGCTTCGATGAGTTCGAATATATCCGAAAGTCTAGCGGCGATGATCTCCTCCAGTTTCTTCCTGGGATATGAGCTACCAGTGATAGCACCGATCTTGATCTGCTCAGCTTCTTCGAGAGGAACCTTGAGACCGAGGGCGATGTCGTTGGTTATGTCAGTCGAGCCGATAGGGAAAACTTCTAGGGATGTCGGAATACTATTCTCAAAGACTGCGACTGAAACTGTTTCTGCACCTATGTTGGCCAGGACACAGCCGGCAACCTTCTGTGATTTGGATAGTGTAACAAAACTAGCGGCTATCGGTGCGGCCATAACGTCCTCGACCTCTATTCCGGCAGCATTGACGGCATCTATGAGGTCAGCGGCATGATGATCCAAACAGGTGATATAGAGGGTTTTGAGCTCGATCTTGTTGGCCTTGAGGCCGAGTGGTGAGCCTAGTGATGGGTATCCGTCAACCTTATACACGAGGGGTATATCGTAGATGATGCGTCTATTGGCGATCTCTGAACGGGGGATGTCCTTCTCGTTCTGTTCACGCAGCTTCTCTATGTCCATGGGGATGATCTCAGCATCTGCACGCGAAGTCATGATCGAGCTCGTCACTGTCGTCGAAGCTAGACCGATCCCTCCGACTGAGACGAATGCCTTTTTCACTTTGACTCCAGCTTTCTCCTCTGCTTGTCGTAGGGCACTCTTGATACTTTCGGCGACGTCCTGGATATTCGTAACGTAACCATGTCGGAGACCTCTCGACTCCGCCTGGCCGATGCCGATCATGACAGGGAAGCCGCGCTCATTCTTTTCGCGGGTACTGGCAATAACAACCTTAACACTGTAGGTGCCGACATCTATTCCAGTTATTATGTTTCTTGCCATATTGAAGGAGGGGATAGTGGGAAGTGTCTAGTGTTTAGTGACTAGTGGCTAGTGGGGAGTGTCTAGTGTCTAGTGACTAGTGGCTAGTGGGGAGTGTCTAGTGTCTAGTGTTTAGTGACTAGTGGCTACCGGGTCAGTGTCTAGTGTTTAGTGACTAGTGGCTAGTGGGAAGTGTCTAGTGTTTAGTGACTAGTGGCTAGTAGTCACAATCACTAATCACTAATCACTAATCACTAATCACTAATCACCAATCACTAATCACCAATCACTAATCACTAATCACTAATCACTAATCACTAATCACTAAAAACTCTGAACGCAATTAAGCAGTAGTCAAATACCGAAAAGTTTTCGGAATCGCAACTCATGCCCCTCCATTGTACCTCCATGATCGAATCCTTTCAAATGTGTACAACCGTGAATGAATAGAAAAGCTAAAAAATTGGCATACGTTCTGTCGAATTTCACTGATTCTTTACGAGCTTCGCTCGGGCAAATATATATCTCGCCTTCATTTTCTGTGAGAGGGAAACTCAGGATGTCTGTGGCGCATTTCCGGTCGCGGTAGGTGAGATTCAGTGTTGACATCCTCGACGCAGGTACGAAAACTAGAGAGAGCTGGTAGTCCTTTCCTAGGATTTCGTTCTTCATGGCATGAAAATCCACACTAGGCAACACTGCCTGTGTGGTATTTTCTAACGTAAATGTATCCGACATTATTTTCGAGCTGGCTTGGCCTGAGCTTTGCCTAGTTTGATGAGTTCTGCCATATTTTCTCGTCTCCTCAAGAGGGTGAGAGCACGCTTCTTGACCTTGTATTCAGACTGCACGCGTCCACTAAATCTGATACTGCGCTTTCTCTGTATCACTCCAGAACCCTGTACCTTGCGAGTAAAACGTCGAATAACGCTCATGGCGTTTTCTCCGGAATTCCTAGTTACTTCTGCGTTTATCATAGTGTGTCAAATTTAACATATTATCTGATTTCTAGCAATAGGTATGATGAGGCCACTGGTCTACTTCTTGTAATGCTCTGACTCCATCTTCTTCATATAGGCTGGCAATTCTTCGATAGAAATAATATTTTGGCAATGAGTTTCAGTCTCACGAACTATGGCGGTGCGGTCGACAGCCTCTTTCTTGCCCATAACTATCACATACGGCGTGTGATACTTTTCCACGTTGGAGACCTGTGCGCCGAGGCGGTCCTTGGCGAGAGAGAGATACAGAGGGATCTTGACCTGGCGAAGTTTCTCGATGACTTCGAGAGACATGAGCTTGGACTCCAGACCTAGTTGTACGAATGAGGCGATAGGTCTCTTGAACTTCGTGACTGGTTTGCGGAGGCCATTCGCACTGCCATCAACTAGTAGGGAGATGCCAACACCGGCAACATCCTTCTTCATTCCTAGTCTCTTTGCCAAACCGTTATAACGAACACCAACGGCTAGGATGTGTCTGTCCGATAGTTTCTTTGTGGCAACTGTCTCGTCTCTATTCACGATAGCGAAGACTGTCTCCGTGCAATATTTCTTGTTGCCGATCAGAGTATTGTTGATAGTGTATGGGATCTTCAAAGCTTCCAAATATTCCAATACTTCTTCTAGGTGCTTGCGACTAGGTTCTGACAAGAAGTCCATGGATTTTGGTGCGATAGTATTCAGTTCTACTGCGGAGTCGATCTTGGAAGCTAGTAGCTCGAATGGGTCCTGCTTGAAAAGCTGACGGCATTCTGGGGTCATTTCGTCTATGTTCTTGCGATAGTATGCTGTGAGCTCACGAGTGAATCTAGCTATCGAGTCACGGTCGCCGATCGAGTTTATCTCCACTTCTGTCTGGATATAACCCTCCTCAGCTAACATCGCTCTCGCCGCCTGGATCAGTGTCGCCTCGGCGATACTGCCTGATGGTCCCAATATTTCTAGATCTGCATAGCGTGGGTATGATGATTTCCTGATGGTACCTTTTCCTGCATCCTTGAAATAGAACATCACTGGTTGCGGCAATGAGAACATATCCTGTTCCTCATAATGCCTGATGATGGCGATCTTTTCCTCGGCATGCAGTGGTAATTTGCCATGTCGGACAGTTTCGTCATCTATATAGTCTCCATCTAGGATGTCCTTGGTTAGGGAAATGTCTTCTTTGGAAACACTGGGACTCTTTGCTGGGGTGAAACCATAATACACCGCCACTTCGCCGATTTTGTCCAAATGTTCATGAGTGATATGTCGGGAATCGATTTTTTTGTTGTTTGATGTCATGGAAGTTGATTATTCGTTCTCCTTACCTGGCCATATCGAGATAGTCGGTATCGGTAATAGTCTGATAACCGGACGGCCAACGATCAAGCTGCGGTCTAGATTGCCCCAGGCTCTAGAATCAGAACTTTGCAATCTATTGTCACCCATGACGAAGTATTCGGTCGCTCCGAGCGTCGTTGTCATGGTCTCGTGAGATCTATGGATCGGATCTATGTATGACTCATCTAGAGCTAGACCTTTCGGATTCATCGTGCTAAAAACTGTGTCCTCGGGATTGGTCACAGTGATACCACCATCCTTCATGGTCAATGTTTCTCCCGGTAGTCCGATGATGCGCTTTATGTAATAGATACTCGGGTTGTTGGGGTATTCGAAAACTATCACATCACCTCTCGCGGGATTCTCGAATCTGTATGAAAGGCGGTCAACTATCAAAAATTGACCTGTAGAAAAAGTTGGGTCCATCGAAGCGCCATTCACTATGAATGGTTCTGCTATGAAGAATCGGATAGGGAGGGAGATGATGAGAGCTATCACGATAACCTGTATCCATTCCTTGACACTTGCCCACAGCGTTTTTTTGGTTTGGATGATCACTTCTGGCTCCATAATGAGGCCATTGTACGTTATTTTTGAATATTTGCAAATTCTAATAATTCAAGTTTCATTACTTGCCCCATCTATAATAACTGTGTACACTATTCCTATGTCATATATCATCGCAGGATTGGGCAATCCAGGAGCAGAATACGATAATACGCGCCACAATACCGGCCGTATCGTTCTCGAAGTTGTCCGAAATGAGTTCGGAGACGAGTATAAATTTGATAAAAAGCTGAATGCGCAGGTTTCGGCGGGAAAGATAGGCAAGGAAAAAGCTGTTTTTATCGCTCCTGATACCTTCATGAACCTTTCGGGTCGGGCGATCGCGCCGCTCGTCAAGAGTGTGAAGGCCGCACAGAGGCTGGTTGTGATCTACGATGATTTCAATCTACCCCTAGGTCGCATCCGTATCTCATTCAATAGGAGTTCTGGTGGACACAACGGCATCGAGTCTATCATCAAGGCGGTCCAGACCGAAGCTTTCCTACGTATCCGCATCGGTACCGCCCCGGAGAATGCCAAAGGCAATGCCAAGACTCCCCATGGTGATGAAAAAATAGAGAAGTTCATCCTCGGTAAATTCAAAGAAGATGAGTTGAAAACATTAAAAAAGGTGGCGAAAACAGTCGCAGAAGCGGTAGAAATGATCATCCGAGAAGGAAAGGACAAGGCGATGAGTAAGTTCAATTGATCAATAATTAATTTAATTATTTTTTCTATAGACGTCTTTTCTGTGACCTATTGTTAGAAATATGATTTTCGAATCAGTCTGAAGGTAAAATAACGCCCGATATGAGCTAGTTATCCTGAATGAGAAGGTTGTAGCTGATCTTCATAATAGATTCATAGAGTAGAGTGTACTCGTCCAGCCTTGCTGTCCACATATCCACGACGAATCGATTGTTTCAATGTAATAGGGCGGTCATATCCCTGAATGGATTCCATGGGTGTTGATTCTGATAGGGTAGTCAATACATATTGTGAAAGCTCGACAAGTGAAAGACCGAAACGACTGGCGATGCGCGTGAGTCGGCCCTTTTCTTGCTTTGGAAGTGTGATGGTGATGGAGCTCATACATGAAGTATATCAGAAACCTCTAATGTCACAATTGACAATATAACAATTCCAATTTGTAACTTCTAGATTCTTATCCACACCCAACTATTGTATTGGTGGCCACATGCGTGGGATAATAGACGCAGTCGATTCGTCGTATTATATCTCATAATCATGACCCAAAATTATCTAAATTCACCTATATTGCCGGGCACGGAGCCTCTACAGCGCAAAGATCATCACATGATGAGAGTGTGGTTAGGTGTTTTCGTCGTTGTTCTAATCATAGTAGCTACGATGTCATATCTACGATTACAGACATCAACGGATACTACACCTCCTGCAGTGGTTGTTGACCAGAAAACTCTCGAGCGCCAAGCGATCTTGGCTCAATTAAAAA
>CAILTI010000012.1 GCA_903837075.1 uncultured bacterium
AGACCACCAACAGATCATCCATGGAAAAAGAAATTTCTTTGAAAAATTTCGCTAAACGCATAAAACAAGAACACATTAATTCAAACTACAACAGATGCATTATTAGCTTTGGTCTGACAGTTGCGCAGGTTGCGCAGGTTGCGCGACAAGCACGACAAGGTGACAAGGATAGGTGATGCATCACACCCCTTTTCACCGTCACCCCACCAATTCCCGAAATTCTTTCTCACCTATCACCTTCACACCCAACTCTCTAGCTTTTTCTAACTTTGATCCAGGATTCTCTCCAACAACTACGTACGATGTCTTCTTTGAAACCGAACTCGAGACTTCGCCACCATTCTTTCGAACGATCTCTTCTGCATCCAACCTTTCGAGTGTCGGCATCGTTCCAGTGAAAACGAACGACTGACCTTGCAATGGTTGTGTACCAGCATTCGTAACATTCGCGATCGTGACCTGTTTCAATAGATTCCTGATCAATTTCCTATTATCTGCATCCTTGAACCACGTATGAACCGCCTTTGCTACGATCGGACCAACACCATAGAGAGACTCGATCTCCTCATATCTGGCCTTCTCGATATTCCCAAGTGTTCCAAAGTGCTTGGCGAGATCATGAGCGGTCTCCTCGCCCACTTGGGGTATAGAAAGCGATGTCAGGAACCTCGGTAAAGTTATATTCCTAGCCCTTTCTACGGATATCAACAGGTTATCCACAGATTGTTCGGCGAACCTCGGTAAGGCCAATATATCCCCTCTCTTCAAGGTAAATATTTCATCGAACGACGTCACTAGGTTGTTTTCCAGCAACACATCGATGATCTTTGGGCCCAGCCCATCGATGTCGAAACATTTTTTCGATACGAAATAGTAGAACTTGCGCTTCTGTTGTTCGAATGAATCCTTATTGACACATCGCCATGCCGCTTCACCCGGTATACGTTCGATCTTGCCGTCACCACCACATGCATGTATATGTTGAGGCCAGACGAATGTTTTCTCCTTACCCGTTCGCAGTTCCTTGACCACACTCACTATATCTGGGATAACATCACCAGCTTTCTGCAATATTACTGTGTCACCTATGCGCACATCGAGTCTCCTGATCTCATCTTCGTTATGGAGGGTCGCTCGCGAGACAGTCGATCCTGCCACGAGAACTGGACGGAGAGATGCGACCGGAGTGACTACACCCGTCCTACCAACTTGGAAAACGATATCCTGCACAACAGTCGTCACTTGCTCAGCGGGAAATTTATAAGCCACACCCCACCTCGGAGATTTGCCCGTATAACCGAGTGCATCCTGGATCTTTTTGGAATTTATCTTGATAACGATACCATCTAGTCCGTATTCGAGCTGGTCGCGCTTCATCGTCCATTCATCATAGAATTTCTGCACACCTGCGATGTTATCGAAAACTCTGAAATAAGGATTGGTTTTCAAGCCCAATTTCTTCAATAAATCTAGTTCTGCTGACTGAGTTTGAGGGAAGGGGCTTGCGGAATCAGTTCCGGACGCTTGGGGGGAGAGTTTCTCTCCGATTCCCTTTAGGGTTTGAGGAGAGGAACTACTCCCCCCAAAAGGACGGGCGATCATATCAATATCATATATAAATGAATCCAGATTCCTCTTAGCAGTGACCTTCGGATCCAGCTGACGAATAGAGCCGGCCGCTAGATTTCTAGTGTTGGCGAATAGAGGCTCATCAGCTTTCTCACGCTCTTTGTTGATCTTTTCCAAACTCTTCTTGCTGATCCATATTTCCCCCACTGCAACAAGAGAGGTTTTAGGGTATAGGGTATAGGGTATAGAGCGTATCGTCTTTACATTCTGCGTCACGTCCTCCCCCACCTCACCATCACCACGAGTGGCGGCTCCGACTAGTAGTCCGTCCTCGTAAGTTAGAATAACTTTCAGTCCATCGATCTTCAGCTCGCAACAGTACTCTATCGGCTCACCGACTAGTGTAGACTTTGTCGAGATGAATCTTCTGACCTTTTCATCCCATTTCTCTAGTCCACGAGCGTCGAAAACGTCGTCAAATGACCACTGCTCCATGGCATGTTTAACTTTGGTAAATTCACTCCGTGGCTTACCTCCAACACGCTGACTGGGGCTATCTGCAGTCAATAGATCGGGATATCTGGCCTCCATATCCTCGAGTTCTCTAACTAGAGAATCGTAGGCTTCGTCGGTGATCTCTGGCTTATCTAGGCCGTGGTATGCGTGTCTATGACGCTCAATGGTCTCCTTGAGCTTTTTCAGACGGTCGGCGACCTCTCGTGGTGCTTTATTCATACACACAGAATATCATATTTTTATCACATTCCTAGGTAGGTCAACCTGATAGCTCTCTCGACTATTTTCGGATTGGCGGTGTCGGGTCCAGTAGCAACGCCGTTAGAAAATAAACAGAAATTATACCCGCGTGATTCTATCTGCGTTACAAGATCGCCAGTAGCATTAGCACCACTGAATCCTTTTACAAAAGTTATTTCTGCACATCTAGATTCTCCGAGATTCAGATAGATAGGTGCGCTGGTGTAGAAATTATATAGTGTGGCCGATGAAGCCACCATTAAGTTAGGAAAAGTCACCAGTACGGCCGATTGTCCCGCACATGTGACTGACCCCGAGGGTGACGATGTAGAGATACTCGCCGCCGCCGCCGCACATTCTATCCCACTATCCGCGGCATATATAGCGTAGGTCGATTCCCTGGCGGCCGATGCGAGTATGAATTGTGCCCTACTGACCGAAAGGATGAATGCCGCAACCCCTAGAACGAGTGATGCAGTTAATACGGCGAACAGGAGGGTGTAACCCGCTTGATTCCTTCGTGAATTGTAGGTATTGAATAGCTTCATGATCATCTCATACTACTTACCAACTGACTTTCCAGTTCTACGGAGTATGGAACTGTTCCCTCGTTCCAGATCACATAGACATTAACTTGGCATTCAGTTTCAGCCGTAGTACAAGCAGTTACAGAATTTGGTTTGATTAAATAATAATATCTCTTGAATATTGTCGGTGTGGCACCACTACTACTAGTAACATAACCTGTTACACTATTGAAATAGATAGGGCAACTTCCTGCAGAACACCCTGTCGGAGTTGTCGGTGGACTCGTTAATGAAACCGCACTAGCATCACAGGGGTTTGTGGAACTAGTGCAATTAGAAGCATCACCAATCCCATTCAACCAACCACTACCAGCGGCCAGATTGTTATCTCTCGTATTCTTTATCACCTCCATACTCTCTTGCGCCAGATATGAAGCGATAACTTGGTCTCGTGCATACAGAGCGGCAGACAACCCTTTACTAGCAACTACCAATGGTCCCGCAACAGAGATCATAAGTACGGTGATAGCCACGAGAGTTTCCACGATAGTGAAGCCGCGATTTTTCATATTTTTTGTTTCGTATTTCATGTTCGATATTTTTATGACATATATTAGTCATTCGCTATCCTAGCTGCAACGGCAGTCTGGACATCAAAATATGTTCTTTCTAGTTCACGTACACCGACACGACCTGAAATTCGGATGGTTGCCAGGGGGTACTTGCCGGTCTCTGAATTTACATTCACGTATAAGCCCGTAATATCAACATTCGGATCTAACATGGGAGTATATGTGCTAATGTTACCATTACAAGCTGGCTGCTTACCCATACTTATCGTCCATAGCCCACCTACTTGTGCAAACTGATATGCATAAGTTAGGTTGCAAGCACCCAGACCTGTACCTGAAACATGTGATGATTTGAAGGCTAAAATCAAACCAGTCGAAGCGTCCGTAAATGGATGACAATTATTGACAACTATTGAAGCAATGTTGTTGATACTAGTATCGCCAGCACCATAACAACTAAAATTATTCCCCATTCTCATCTCGCGCGACATCGACTCCAGTGCGTAGTTCAGATTCGTCATCGCAGACTGCAGAGTTTGTGCCTTCTTATTGGCACTGATGATCTTGATAAGTGCACCTAGGGCGACGACGGCCACGATAGAAAATATCCCCAGAGAAACTATCATCTCTATGAGAGTGAAACCTTTCTGACGTTGATAACGGAACATTGTATATTTCTTCTTCATATTATATATCTACAGATACTTGGCCACTACTTCGCACACTGATAGAACGCTTACTGCCGTCGGTGGCGGAAATAGTGATTTTGGCGTATGAATAATTACAGTCGTTAGCGGCCTTACATATGATGGCACTCGGATCTGGGCGCTTGAATGAGATGTATGCCACTCCGGTGCCAGTACAGCCATCAAAAAAACAAACGCCAGAAATAGTTGCCCCATTCTTTAAAGTGTATGTTGAAATATCTGATTCTCCAGTATCTTTGATCCCATTACCATTGGCATCCAAAAACAAGGCAAATTTGCCACTATCAGTAGTAGAGAATGCCACGCCATAAGCACATTGGAAAGAGTCGCCTGAACCGCATGATGCGCCTGCCCCCTTCACACTCAAACCATAATTCTGCGCTGTGCGGATAGCTAGAGCGGCACTGTAGGCAACATTGGTTAACAAGACACTCTTGTTAAAATTGCCATATTTGGCAACGAGGAGTGATGTCATGATGATGAAAATAGTGACACAAACGAGTAGTTCGATCAAAGTAAAACCTCGGTTGTGTTTTCGAGAGCGAAGCATAGGGATATTATAACATATAAGGGCCTTTTACATTTCCTATAAGTACGCCACCAGCAACTCCTTCACCAGCTGCATATCGATGACCTGTATCCGGAATATGAGCACCAGATACATACCTAGGATGAGATATGGTCCGAAAGGTATCTCAGTTCGACTCTTGAATCTCTTGTAAGTAGCCAACATCCAGACGACAGATACTGCAGCCGCTATCCAGAAAGCCAGGATAAGTGCATTCACCCCCCAACTGAGCCCTAGAAACCAACCTATACCGAGTAACAATTTCGCATCTCCCAGTCCCATCCATCTACCCTTGGAAACCCACCAGAGGAAGGCGAAAGGTAGTGCGAGTAGTGGCCCAGCGATGAGCGCTGGTATGCTCGGTACATGTAACCACGAAACGCCTCCCACACAGAGATTGATGAGTGAAAGTAGGATGAAAGTGTAGACGAATTGGTCTGGGATGATCTTGTGTTTGATATCGTACGCAGAGATGACGACTAGGAGACAGCTAGCGACAATGTAAATGAATGTCGTGAGACCTGACAGCAACGAGGTCGGCGGGAATGTCATGAAAACCAAGACAAAGAGCGCCCCGGCCATGAACTCGACTAGTGGGTATTGCCAGGAGATCTTGGATCTACACTTCTTGCAAGCACCCTTCTGTACAGTGAAGCTGAATATCGGTATGAGTTCCTTCCAGGTGAGTGTCGTACCACAAGACATGCATTTGGATCTACCACCGATGCCTGTGCCAGTATTGAAACGCAGAGATACTACATTCAAGAAGCTACCTATCACGGTGCCGAATATGAATGAAAGGATGAGAGAGAGATTGTCCATCAGGGCGTGTTATTTCGGTCCGAGGCAGAAATAAATGTTACTTGCATCTGACATGCAAGTTACAGATAGAGGACTTCCAGTAAGCCCGTCGAGAGTAGCTGGACTAGGATATTCCAATTTTGCACGTAGGACATAATCTGTCGCGTTACTCGAAGTATTCACTGCATATTCATAAACCGCTTGCCCCTTTTCGGTTGTAGGAGTAGGGATCTTGGCTATGAAATCGCTCATTGTGTAATAAGTGAGAGGTGTTATTCCAGGTTTTGTCTTATCACATTGACCAAAACCACCCTGCCCGACACCACCACCTGATGGCTGCGGATACATATTACACCTATCGAAATACAGCTCCAGCGCCAACTGCAGCTGACCGAGATCGGAAACCCTTCTCGCATCCCTCGCCTTCCCCTTCGCGCCCGTCAAACTCATCACGATGATGCTAGACAATATACCGATAATGGCAACGACCACCATCATCTCGATCAATGTAAAACCTTTATTAAATGAAGTTTTTGGCAACTTCGACGAGCGAGTAGTGTTATTCATATGCATAATTGTACCACATATCTATTTCATAGCGCGACAACGACAAGGCGAGGTCTTGTCAGTGCTTTTTTGGGCATTCCGACCAGTAAATATATGCCTTATTTCCTTCATCAGGATTTGATCTTTTCTTTATCAGATCTTCATCAAAAATTCATCAGATCTTTATCTGCATTATGTTATGGTGCATGGATGACAGAAATATACATTACCAAGACAAAAAAACTCTCCGGTACAAACGGAACTGAACTTTTCAGGCACGCTCATTCCGAATACCATTTGATAGTATTGGGGTCCAAAAGGAAACCCTACCTTAGGTCAGCATATTTCAATAAGGAAAAGGTATTCCTTGACTATTTTTGGAATCATCTACGATCAAAGAACTGGAACGATCGTATTCGTAGGCTTCGATTTTATAGCTGTGCATTGGACTTGATCAAAAATACGAGAGCCCATCCAACTCTCGAAAGTAGCATTAGTAACTCAGTAAAACTTCATCGTTTTTTTGGAATGAACAAACAAGGTGAACGATTCGCAGTTCAGATCAAAGAATATACAAAAAGAAAAGAAAAACACTTCATCTCTGTATTTCCCATACCATAAACGAAAAGGGCCCTCCGCCAAGTGGAGTGTTACCTCCGGCCGAAAGCTCTCTTCTTGATCTGAAGTTTAGCAAAAATAGCACAATTGTCAAGAGAAAATCATGCACATCTTGAACGAACATTACCACATATATAACTACGGAGCTCATAATGAGAAGCTTTTTCGTAATAAGTACGACTACGAACATTTCCTGGCTCTAATATTCACCCATACAAGGCGCGGCCTTGTCGACAACGTCGAGATCATCGCATACTGCTTGATGGCTGGGCATTTCCATCTAGTTTTGAGAGAGAAAACGCCCTGCGGCATCAGCCGATCCATACACAGACTGTGCACCGCCTATGCCATGTACTTCAATTCCAAATACAACCGCTCCGGACCACTATTCCAGGGGCAATACCGCTCTAAACATGTGGAGGATGATGATAACCTCAGATACCTCATCCAGTACGTGCACCTGATGCCCTATGGCGTCAGAGGACCAGAGCAACTCATGACGGCGAAGCAGAGCTTCCTGTATAGAGCGATCGAAAGATCGCGGAAATATCGATACTCGAGTTTCAAGGGATATCTCTGTGAGAATAGGCCGCAAAAACGATACCCAGAATGAGCTCCGACAAGTTCTCTCCTCGTTGGAAATAGACGCAAACCGCGCACAAACCTACGAAAAAATGAGCACCGAGTGGTGCCCATTTTTCTCAAGAGATGAGATACGGGTGATGACTGTTACAGCTAGATACTAATTACGCACACACCCTCATTACCCGCCAAGCCTTCACCAGCAAATCCAGAGTTATCCACACAATATGGTTTACCAGTACCCTTTAAAGCAGAAAAACTGTGTGCGAATTTCTGAAGCGAAATATCAACCGTACACTGTTCAGATGTGGCAAAGCTAGAGTTTGTTGGGAGTGGCATAGCGTTCGCTTTGGCCTGTGCTCTTGCACGAACAATAATGGGGTCCGTCCACATACCGACAGAGCAATCAGATGCTCCACTATTTCCAGACGGTCTATATTTACCTCCTCCACCTGGAGGAGTTGCGCCTGTGGCCGTGTCATAATAAATCTCCGCCTGGCTTCTTATCGATGCCATGTTTGCCTTCACTGCTGCATCTGCCGCCTTTCCACGAGCAGTATTCAGAGAAGCTAACACCACTGACGCTAGGATACCGATGATGGCAACGACCACCAACAG
>CAILTI010000013.1 GCA_903837075.1 uncultured bacterium
CGTGGCAGAAGTAGCATTTGCAGTGATCTGTGAGACGATCGATGCTCCTGTGCCTCCGGACATGGTGAAGACCGTTGTACTACCGACTGGCCATGCGGTATTCACACCTGTGATGGTAACTGTGTTGCCGGTACTGCTCTGTAGTATACCGCTCGGATTGGCAGAAATATTGGCAATATTCGGAGACGCGAGTGCCGCCAATTGTAAACCTAGTATACTGGACCCAGTGTCATTCGGATGCAGATTGTCAGAACTATTCGCCAGAATAGTATTAAAACCAGCGAGACCGAGATCGAGGATATATATACGGGAATCCAGAGGATGGGAGGACTGAAAATCAGAAATTCCCCCGAGTAATGCTGCTTTATATGTCACGTAAGTACTATTACTAGTATTACCGAAGTTGAATGGCGATATCACGAAGATCGCAGTACTGGTACCAACGACCTGTCTTACATCAGTCAGCCAGTTAGTCATCTTCGTGCGCATAAGGGCAGAACCGGTAACATAGTTCGCATCATTTATTCCCAGATTCACGAATACCGCATCCGGCACACCATCGATAAACCCGCTACTCAAGTTGGCATTATTGACCAATCTAGAACCGGTCGCATCATAATTACGCCACAGCGAAGATGATGTTGCGGTAGTATCATAAAAATACGCCGTGGCACCCGAGCCTTGATGTGTCCACCCGAGAAATCCGTACCCGACCTGGCCATATTCGAAACCCAGTTGCCGACCCATTATTGCCGAATAAGCATTCTCCGCCTGTGATACGTTGACACCTTCTGTTATCGAATCTCCGTAAACGAGAATTTTCCTACTCTTCCTCGTGACAGGAGTAGAAGTAGGACTAAGGATATTACCGTCACTGGCCAATTGGATCTTGGTAACTCGGAGAACCTCAGCCGGGCCAGTCCACCTATCGCTCAATGCTGGAGTTTTCGAAAGATATATTTGTGCGTAATGGTTCGTAGTTGTCGATAATGCGGAAGAAAATGTTATGATCCCATTCGGATCAGCATCCGCCAGAGTTTTACTGATAGGTTCTATAACTCCGTCTACATAAGCGTGTATCGCGACTGAACTCAATGTGACACCCGTCATAGTTACTGTACTGACACCGATACTCAATGTTGAGCCAGTAAAAGCCAACTTGACATATCCACCACCTGGCGTTGTCTCTGTCCAAGCCGATCCATTGAACTTCCAATTGTACGGACTCCAGATGAGATTGCTATCACCGACCGATATAGTGCCCGCAGAAAGTGAACTGACAGATATCGATACTGACAACGGATCGATCAATGCGGGACTACTAGATACACTGATCGTCTTTGTTCCAGTGGAAGCGGGCGTGTATGTAAATGTTTGCGCGACAGACGTACCAGCGAATGCGAGCGAAGTTGGCGTGAATGTTCCACCAGCTCCCCCGTCCGACGGTGTTATCGTACCAGTATAAATACCGTTCGGAGTAACAGTGAAATTCCCAGACGCTTGGTTTATGATACCTGACGACGGACCGCTCATGGTATATGTAGCTGCGGATACAGTAGTACTCGCCGAATAGTTATTATAATCATCCACCGTCGCCGTTCCATAAGCGAACAATCCAACCTGACCGTTCACCTGGAGAGCCGCGGTAGAATCAGAGAGGGTTGTGCTAGCCACGATCACACTAGTGGTCAGATCAGTGACAGATGCAATGATGCTCGTAGGATTCGTCCCGGTCACACTTGTATCGAGCTGATAATTATGAGTACTATTGAAGGATATGAACTTGGCCGATGTACCGATAGCGTGCAATACGCCACTCGTTACATAGAACGCAGATATACAATATGTCCCTGTACAATTTGCTGGAGTATTCACACCAACAATATATTCATTACCAAAACCCAGACCTCGAAATGCTAGATAGACCGCATTCGTATTCGTTCCGAGATATGTTATCTTGGCTCGTTGATCTCTAGTTACTTCATTTACAGGGCGAAGCACGAGACTGTTAGTCCACGGATTCGACGTACCGGAGTTCAAATACAGAGCGTTAGACACGATACTCGCCGTAGAAGTCGCGCCAACCCATCCATTCGCGATAGCTCCGTTAGTACGATTGAAATTGTCTGCCGTAACACTGTCCCAGACTATCGCCGAAGAATTCGTAGCCGTCAATGACACTGGCGACGGATTTGTCAATCCTGGACTACTAGATAAACTGATCGACTTTATCCCGATCGTCGTTGGCGTGTATGTAAATGTTTTTGCTACAGAAGAACTGGCGAAGACGAGCGAGGCTGGCGTGAACGTTCCACCACCTGCCCCGTCCGAAGGTGTTATCGTTCCGTTATAAACACCATCAGGAGTAACTGTGAAGTTGCTCGACGCTTGATTGATAACATCTGACGACGGACCACTCACAGTATATGTAGTAGCTGCCGTCATTGAATAGCTAGTAAAATCATCCACCGTCGCTATTCCATAAGCGAACAATCCAACCTGACCATTCACCTGGAGACTTGCACTAGTATCAGAAACTGTCCTGCTGGCCACCACCAAACTCGTACCTAGGTCAGTGACAGATGCGGTTACCACGGTAGGATTCGTCCCCGTCACACTCGCATCCAGCTGATAGCTATGTGACACATCGAATGCCGGACTAAACACAGCGCTAGTAGTAGTACCCAAAGTACCTGAAATAGCTGGCCTGATAACTAGACTATTCGAAGCATCGAAACCTACGAGATATTCTGTGCCAGGAGTTTGAGTCCTCAAGCCTACATAGAAACCGTTAGTAGCGGCCGCAGAGAAAGTTACTAAGACCCGTTGCTCTGTCGTCACCTCATTCACTGGGCGCAGAAGAACACTACTCGTCCACGGAGTGGTTTTGGTAGAGTTCAGATACAAAGCATTAGATACGATACTCGCTGTAGAAGTCGCGCCAACCCAGCCATTTGCGATAGCTCCATTAGTACGATTGAAATTGTCTGTAAAGGAAGATACCCAGGCAGCATGCGTAGTTTCTTGGCTTGTCAATATAAAAAGGCTAACGAACACAAAGAATATCGTTACGCTCTTAACTGATAGTGCTCTCTTATTCATTATTATGGTGGGCGGTATGATATAAAAATATCTACATGTAGATTGTACCACATCCACGAAACAATATTGTGCAAGCATCTTGTGAACAACTATTGCTCCATATAGTTTTTAGCGATATTTAGTAAGATATAACCATTCAGTAATGATATAATCCCCAGACCCCCCCTCACACATGATCTGTAACCACGAAAACTGCAAAATCGTACTAGAAACGAAGGGTTCTAAGCTGTATAGATGTACATCTTGCGAGATCATCTTTACCAAGGCTAGCGATCGGGCAATCCTAGATCAGAGGCAACGTTATGCGGACTATTACAAGAGAGAAAAGGCCCACAGATTTGGCTTCATACTAGAAATGGTAGTCAGGATGTTTCGTTTCTCGCGAGCAGTGAAGATCTTCCTCGCGGCACCGAGATCTGAGAGCGTCCTAGACATAGGCTCTGGACGCGGATATACACTATATTTCCTAAAGAAATATTTTGGCTTCGAGAAGACAGTCGGAACTCAGATAAATGATAATGCTTACCGGTGGTCAAAGGAGAAGCTAGGACTAGAGATCTACAACGATGACCTGCTAGACCTGTCATTTCCAAATACATTCGACGTCATAACTATCTCGCATGTTTTGGAACATGTAGAAAATCCTGAAAAATATATCCAGAGGATCAGTGAACTACTAGCGGGAAATGGAACATTTCTCATCGAAGTGCCGAATTTTGATTCCTGGACTAGCAGATTGACGCGGGAGCACTGGCTGGCACTCGATCTAGAACACCACATAACCTTCTTTACGCCACGTTCACTCAGTCTACTACTTCATAAATACAACCTAGAGATAATGAAAATAAGGACCTTTTCCATCGAATATTCGACATTCACTTCTATTCAAAGTATTATGAATTTACTGACCAACACGGATTCGTATTTCTTCCGATGGTTAGGAGATAAAGACTGTAACCCAAAGATAATATTTCATATGTTTCTATTTACCATTTTACTATTACCATGCTTACTGATCAACGTTTTATTCTATTTCTCCAATAGCGGCGAAGTGATCACCGTAACAGCAAAAAAATGCCAGAAATGATCACAAAAGAGCAGAATACCTGGTCGCGAGTTTTCCTATCATCGTGGCACCCGTTTTTCTGGATCGCCTTTCTGATCTCGATAGTTTATGCGACAACACTTTTCAATAATATTGTTTATCTGGATGACAATGTTCTGGTCACAGGCCACTATGCATTCAATGCCGACCTCACAAATATACCCCAAGCTTTTGGTGAAGACATCTTCCGAACGCCGAATGGTAGGGGTACTTATTATCGCCCGATAGAGAGACTGTCATTCATGATGGATGCGCAACTCGGAGATGGCGCTATCATTTTTATGTCGCACCTCAGCAATATATTGCTACACATCATCGCTATGTGTTTGCTTTTCTATTTCCTGACAAGATTGGCTATCCAAAAGAGAGTAGCATTCCTATTCACTTTGATTTTCTGTATTCACCCCATCACCACCCAGACAGTGTCGCTGATCGTCGGGCGAAATGATTCCCTTCTATCTATCTTTGTCTTTGCCTCACTCATATTCTTCGTTAATTTTCTGAAAGATCGGAAAGTTGGGAGCATGATCGGCCACCTATCTTTCTTCGTGCTGGCACTTTTCACCAAGGAGACGGCGGTAGTTCTACCGGTCATCTGTGCCGTATATATCCTGATCTTTCTAGGTTACAGAGACGTCGTGAAGAATTATAGATCCTATGCCGTATTCCTATCTAGCTATGTCGGTATTTTGATAGTCTGGTTCTCGATACGTATGTCAGTTCTGCACAGTTTCGTAGGCAGTGCATCATATGATCTATTTTTCTCCGTATTTGACAACCTGCCATCACTGATCCCCGCCATTGGTAAAGTGTTCCTCCCCTTCGATCTATCGGTCTTTCCCATCATGCAGGATATGGTCTTTTCATATGGACTCATCTCGGTCATCGTACTCATCATATGGTACGTATCGAGTGAAAAGAAAGATGACAAACTGATCCTTCTCGGCCTTTCGTGGTTTTTCATTTTCATCTGTTTGACGTTATTGAAACCCATCGATACCGTGCCAGAATTTTCTGAGAATAGACTCTACCTGCCGATGCTCGGCTTCATCTTCGTGATCCTAGGGCTGGGATGGATCAAGCTACCATTATTCATGAAAAGAATGCTAGGTCACAAAACTGATAGCGTTGGCCCCATGACCTCTGTGACCCGTCCTGAATATGCCAATGGATATATTGTCATACTAGTGATCAGTATACCTATCATCGTGCTATTTTCTTCTATAACATTCTGTCGCAATCAATATTACAAGGACGGTCTCGCCTTCTGGAAAAATGCCACGGACACATCACCTTCCTATGCCTTCAATCGTAACAACTACGGGTCGATGTCATTCCTGAATAATGATATGGCGAGTGCAGAGAAAGAATTCCTACTGGCGATAAAACTGAATCCCAAGGAGCCGATGGTACACAACAATCTAGGTCTAGTATATGTGAATCAAAATAGATACGCCGAAGCTGAAGCTGAATACAAAAGAGAGATCGAGGTCAATCCTGGCTATGATAATGTGCATTTCAGTCTAGGAGCATTGTACTGGAGACAAAAGAAATTCACTGAAGCTCTCATCAGCTGGAGGAAAGTGGCAGAAATGAATCCGGCATTCAATTTCCCTGCCGAAGTTATACAACTCCTAAACTCTGACGATGCCAAAAGAACAGAGGGGCCGTATTTGGTAAAGTAGCAGTTGGCTCGCTAGTGGTATTCCGATTTTGTGTGCCGGAGGGGGGACTTGAATCTTACAGATTCGGTACAGGTCTCATATTTTTTCCCCTTCTCCGCTAACGCTACGAAGTGTCAAAAATATATTCGACCTCTTCAAGTCCCTGGACGCGAGCCAAGCAGTTGGCTCGCTAATGGTATTCCGATTTTGTGCCGGAGGGGGGACTTGAACCCCCAAGAGCGTGAGCTCAC
>CAILTI010000014.1 GCA_903837075.1 uncultured bacterium
CAGAAATGATTGCGAAATAGCCTAAAGCATATTAGAATCAACGGGTTCCCGAGACGCGCAGGTGGCAGAGCGGTCAATTGCAATGGACTGTAAATCCATCGACCTATGGTCTACGAAGGTTCGAATCCTTCCCTGCGCACAGAGTTAAAATATCGCCTGTTTTGGGTGATTTCGCGAGAATGGAATAAGGACTTTTGAATGACTGTTGAGCCACGGTTCTATTTTTGATGGAAAGGTTCCAAAGTAACTTTTCGATTACTTTACGTTTTCGTTCATCGTCGGCATCGGTAAAATCTTTCATGGCTCTACTGGCTTCCAGAAAAACATTCTTGATCGGTTCCAAAGTTAAAGCCGGTGTGCTTTTCGATCGGGCATCTTTAAGCTGTTGGTCTAATGAAACGCGCTCGTTATGAATTTCAAGAATTTTTGCATCGTAAATGTCCTTTGAAATCTGATCTGCTAGAAATGTATCGAGTAATCTGGATTCTTTCGTCTTGCACGATTCTAGCCGGCTTTGAAGGGTCGTTAAAACTGATTCAGCGTAGGTATCTTTTAGTTCCGTTTTCTCTTTAGCCGCTTGATACATGATCTCGATGATTTCTTCGTCATACTTAATCGTCTGGAGAATTGGAGCAACCATGTCATACAGATAATTCTCACGCATATATTTCTGATGTTCGGAGCAATTACCTTTGCCGTTAGTGCAATAGTAATACTGATGTCCTTTTTTGAGGCAAGCAGTTAGGGCACAGCCACAGTTTTCGCATTTGAGGAATCCCCGGAGAGGAAAGAAATGTGTTTTGGGTCTGGGGTGAAGTTTACCTTGTAATACCTGTTGAGCTTGATCGAATAGATCTTTTGATATGAGCGGCTGATGATTGCCAGGATAATATTTACCGTCACGAAGCATTAAACCGCAGTAGAATGGATTGGTTACGATCCTGTGAATGGTAGCTCGGTATACCTTTTTACCAGAATTGGTGCGTAGTCCCTCGGAGTAGAGGATGTCAGATATTTCTTGGAAGCTGTGTGAGCCGGTGGCGTAGAGTTCAAATGCTTTGATAGTGTATTTTGATCTTGATTCGTCGATAACGATGGTTTTGTTAGCCTTGTCGTTTAAGTATCCAAATGGCGGATGATTGGGCCAGCCGCCCTTTTCCAGTTTGGCCCGATTGCCACGTTTTACATTGACACTAAGATCTCTACTGAATTGATTGGCCATACCGAATTGCATAGCCATAATGAAGGCGCTCTCATTCGGTAAATGCGTTGATTCATAAGTACGGATTTCTTTGATGATACCTTTCTGGAGCATATCCATGATCAAACCACCGTCTAGGAAATTACGAGCCAGACGATCTAGTTTCCAGCAAAGAATGGCATCAGCCTTACCAGACTGAAGCATTGTAACCATTTCATTGAAAAGAGGACGACCGGAATCTTTGGCGGTACAGCTTTCCTTGAATGTCTTCACAATCTTCAAACTATTCTTTTCTGCAATCGTAATTAGCTCATGCTCTTGTGAATCAAGCGAGAGCACTTGGCGGTCTTCGGAATCCATGGATTTTCGGCAGTAAAGAATATATTTCATGGCGTAAGTTTACTCTCAATAATTTCTGGTGACAAATTTTCCGGTGGATTTTCTGTGGAGAGTTTGTAAATTCGATGCCGACCACGACCCAACCAATGCGTGTCATAGCTCTTGTCGATCTCCGGTATTCCAGCTCCGGCTTCATCAAGGAATGCGTCTAGACCAAAGTTACTAACGCTTGCAGTTACCGGCTTGATGAGATTCCGTGAACGTACATATGCTTTCTGATTCATCAGGCGATGATCCGTGAATGACTTGGCCATATACTTGGTCAGATATGAGGAAAGCCTTTGATTGCCGTCGGTCATTTTCATATATACGAATCCATGTCCCCAAAGTCTGGCGATTGTTCGGGTTTGCCTTTCAGTCTCGAAGGTGGAATCGGGAAGATCCCAGAACAGAG
>CAILTI010000015.1 GCA_903837075.1 uncultured bacterium
GGAACCGGTATCGAGAGTTCAATTCTCTCTGGCCACCCATCCAAGATTTTTGAAGTCATTTTGGTAATTTTGCCAATTAAAATAAAGGTATTTTCCAGTTCTAACTGGGTATATTTTCACAAAAGAAAAGGCTCCGTGAAAAATTTTCACAGAGCCAGTTTGGTTGATCGAGACGAACTGTTAATTCAGCTCGGGAACCTCAGTGCTTTTAGCGACAATCGCAATTTTGGCGAGAGTACGCAAAGCACTTGCGTGGTCCTCCTCACTCCCTGCGCCACAAAGGTCTTCGAGCACCACCACTCGATAGTCGCGGTCATGCGCATCTCGCGCCGTTGACTGGACAACCAAGTCCGTTGCCACGCCACCAAGAAGGATAGTGTCCACCTTGAGTGTCCGGAGTACTGCCTCGAGCGATGTGGCATAAAACGCGCTTACCCGGTGTTTGGTGATGAGAAAGTCCGCGTCAACCTTATTAATTGACGAATGGACTTCTGTTGCCCACGTTCCGATCTGAAGCGCGCCGAACTTCTTCGCCGTACCAAAGAGCAAAGATGCTTCCGGCCATTCGCGGTAGTCGGGTGAGAAACCTACTCGAACAAAGATGATGGGAATGTTTTTCCCGCGCGCCTTGGCGATGGTAGCGTTTACGTTGTGCAGAACGCCGTGCGCCTTCACGAAAGCAGGATAACCCTTGCCGGCGAACTTGCCTTTTTCATCAACTACCTCATTGATGAAATCGAGCAGAATCAGTACTGGTTTTGTCATGGTTTTTCCTTTCATGGTTGTGATTTTGACGAAAGACTTTGTAGAAAGACCACAAAATCTTCCACTGTTTCTAGGATACAGGTTGGTGAGAACTTTTTCAAGTAATTTGCCGGGTGGTATCCATATCCCACACAAGCGATATCGATCGGAACGTCTCTGCAGTAGAGCACGTCACTCGCAAGGTCTCCGACATACAACGCTTCCGTCGTGTCGGCACGGAACAACCCAAGCGCATGACGAATTTTTTCCGTTTTGGTCTTGTGTTGCTCTCTGCCATAAACACCTTGTACAAAGCCATCATCAAACTCCTCGCATTTTCGGAGAATGGCGTATACCGCTTCCGAATAGCTTGAAGTAATGATAACTTTTGGCAAACCGCAGAATGCCAACGCTTGCACCACCCGACGGAAAGGTTCCACTTCAGTGGCGCGTTGGCTCATGGCTTTGGAATGCTGATCGAAGAACCCACGTGTCTGCTCGTCGTTCAACCCGAAAGGATATAACGAATGTCGCAGCTCGACGCTGTACACACTTGCCATATCCTCCTGCGTTTTTACTTCTGGAATTGTGGGAAATTGCTTACGCAAGCGATTAATTTCCTCCATACAAATATTCATACTGTCGGAAATTACGCCGTCGAAATCTAAAAACAATACACGGTAGGGTTTCATTTTGACTCCTCGTTTCGTAGAAGTGGCCAGTTGTAAGTTTTCGGTGCATGGTAGAACTCTGCGAGCATGTCTGCCTGTTCTTGCGTGAGATGGCTGTTTGCCACTCCTACTTTGAGTAGGTTCGGATAACTTGTGAGTGAGTAGATACCACTGAGGTTCAGTGGATCAAACTTCTCCCACATGCTCGCGAAACACCAATTAGTGATCGTGATAACACCAAGTGTTTTGATTTGGTATTCCCACTCGAGTGCCTCGATCGCTCTAAGAATAGTGTCACCACTACCACAGAGATCATCAATGACGACGCCTTTAATGCCGTGCTCGGGGTTGCCTTCCACAAGTTTACCCACACCGTAAGCCTTAGCCGCGCCGCGGACAAAACTCATCGGCAGAGTAAGACGAGTGGCAATTCGTGCCGCCCATGACACGCCAGCTGAAGCAAGGCCGACGATGATCTGTGTTTCCGGAAACTTGAGACGAATAATCGTCTCAATGTACGCCGTGCACGCCTCATAAGCGAGATAAGAGCGGTTCAGATACCTGCAATTACAATAGCAAGGTGCCCGAATTCCACTCTTCCAAAGAAACCAATCCTCGCGCGTTCTTTTGAAATCAACGAGGTACGACCCCGTTTCAAACAAGAGTTTCGCTGTGTGGTTGCCGATTTCATCGTTCCAGACTGTCGTTCTCATGTCGTTTTTCCTTTCGTTGTGAGTTTGCAAGAGAAACCATATGTTTCCCGCATTTTCGGTTTTCAATGAACTACTATAAAACTATTCAAAGCCTGCGATACCCTAACACTTTTGAAGTATGTTGAAAGGTTTTACTCTGGAGTCTAGAGGTATTTGTTTAATCTCAACACACACGTTATAATCTGATCCAATATTTGAATTAGTGGTCACTTAC
>CAILTI010000016.1 GCA_903837075.1 uncultured bacterium
AGTATTTGATTCATATGTCCTTCGATCTGGGTAAGCTCTTGAGGCAAGCGATTCAAACGCCATTTTCATGCGCCCATCTGCATATACTGTTTTATATGCATTAGTAATTGCTTCAGAGGACAATTTGGTCTCTTTTATATTCTCAGGAGCTACTTCAACCTTGCTTCCTGTTCTAGCGTCATTCCTTTCTTTAATCGCACGATGGACAGCTGCTTTTCTTTCTGGACCCAACTTCTTTTCAAATTCCTTAAATTGAGGACTTATTCTTTCTTGGAATTCCTGCAACCGTGCAGAGAACTGGTCTTCTTCAGCGGTTCCCCTTAAGTTTGCAATCGTATTTTGCTCCTCCATCGCTTTAGCTAGAAAATCAGAAAATTCTCTCTGCTCAGGATCAAAATCTTTGAAGAAATCTTTTTGCTCTGGTGCAACTTTTTCCGTAGTTACCACTTTCTCTGGCTGATCTGTCTTCGCGTTTAAGCTTTGATAAAATTCCCACTTCTCTGGAAACCTCCTCGCAAAATTCTCTTGGGCCGCCTTCTGTTCATCGTATCCAGTATTTATTCTATATCGCTCCTCATCTTCGCTTGAAGCGAAACGTGCCGCTTCTAATGAATCTGCAAAGTCAGGGTCTTCCTCAACACTTTTGGGAGTTGTGCTATAAATTTCCGGATGTTTTTCGATGTCTAATTTTTTCTCTTGTCCGACTCTTATTTTTTCTTCTGCAGCTGGAATCGAGGTCTTTGATTTTTCTCTCAGTTCGTCTAATTTATCTGCAAAACGGTGATACTCAGAACTAACGTCCTTAAGATGCATCCTGAGGTTCTCATTTTTTCTTGATGCTTCTGCATTTGAAGGATCTTTTTCAGCTTCTTGGCGTGCAGCAGATCTCTCCTGTCTAATGCTTTCCATTTCTGCTTCTCTATCAGACACTAATTTTTCATATTTCTTTATTTCAGCATTCATTTTTTCAACCTCTTTCTGCGCGCTTGAGATACGCTCGTTGGTCTCATTTTCTGCCTTTTGTCTATTTTGTTCCTGTATGAAATTCAGCACGATTTCTTGCTTACCTTCCTGGGTCTGAGGAGATTCCTCCTCTATTTTTGTCCTTAAATTTTCAGTAGCTACTTCGCTTTTTACTTCATCTCTTGCAATTCGATAGTATGGTTTTGTATATCGAAATGTTTGGAAGGAATTATCATAATTTATATCTACGTTTTGGTATTCAGCTTCAGCTTTTGCTAATTTTTCTTGGAGTGCAGCAAGTCTTTCGCTTTTTGAAATGGCGATATCGGCGGATTCTTCTTTAACAGGTGGTTCTTCTATAGACATATAGATTGATAAATATATACACATATTACCATTATCTTTTAGCATCAACCAGTAAGCTTTATTGCGATGCAATAATTGTTAAAATGCGCTAAAATAACAGAATAATGAACAGAGATAAGCTCCAAGGAATGCTCGTAGGCCTCGCCATCGGGGATGCGCTCGGCATGCCGGTAGAATTCAAGACCAGAGGCCGATTTGAAGAAGTAACAAGCTACCGAGAAGGTGGTCCTTTCAATCTACCTGCTGGATATTGGACTGACGACACCTCAATGGCGCTCTGTCTCGCTGATAGCATTATTGAAAAAGGAGGCTATGATTCCTTCGACATCATGGATAAATACACAGCATGGATCAGTAAGGGCTATCGAAGCTCTACGGGAAAATGCTTCGATGTGGGCAACCAAGTAAGCAAAGCTATAAGCAGATACGCTCAGAATCCGATTGTTTCAAGCAATGAAGAATACGTAAAAGCGGCTGGGAACGGTTGTGTCATGCGACTTGCTCCTGTAGTTATCGCCGCAATCGTAAGCAACAAAAATATCTATTCTATCGAACGTTACGGGATGATTAGTGCCCGAGAGACACATCTCTCACATGTTGCTGAACAAGCTACAGGACTGTTCGCGTCATTTTTATATATCGCTGCGACCGAAGTTGACGCTAAGGAAAAAATAAAGAGCCTTATCGATAATGCTCCTGATAATGAGGAGATAAGAGGAGCTTGGAAAAATGTTTCTGAAAAAAGTATCGAGTCTATCAAGCCGACAGGCTATGTCGTTGATACGGTTGAAGCTGCTTTGTGGGCATTTCTTACTACCGAATCATTCAAAGATGCAGTGCTTAAAGCAGTCAATCTTGGTGGTGATAGCGATACGATAGGTGCTGTGTGCGGACAAATTGCAGGAGCATACTACGGTCTATCAGGCATTCCGAAAGAATGGATAGATGCACTATTCCAGTATGATGAATTATTAGACCTTGCCAACAAAATTTCAGAAGTTAAGAATTTCTCTTTTATAAGAAGTCGATTTGAAATTGATGAAAAGGGTCCAGGCTACAGCGATGCGCGAGCAGAAGAATTCGAGAAGATGGAATCAATCGTCTAATTTTAAGATTAAGACTTTCAGTTTATATCCCAATATACGGATACTGCGGAGGCTCGTTGTAATAAGGATCAAAGAAGTCATCCTCAAACTGTCTCCTGTCAGGCATCTTTTTCACCTCCTTCACCATCGTCATCGCAAGTGCGCTCGGAATGGAAGAATCGGTACCGTAATCTGCAAGCGTTTCTCTGTCGATGATTTTCATCTTGTTTGTATGTTCCGTCCACACGATTGAGAGGAGGTCATCGAATATCGGTCTGCCGAATAGCTTACCGCCTTTCCGTAGCCAGTCTGCCAGTTTCGCATAGCTTCGGGTGTAGTTGTCCGTGTACAGATTTGAATCGAATTGCGGTGACTCGTACATATCAATTCCATACCTCTGACGATCCACATATTTACCTATGAGAAAATGACCTGGGGCAAACTGTCGCAACAGCTTGCATAATTCCTGCCCTCGATCGCCCTTGTCCACGAAGATGTTCGTGTCGGATATTGGCACATCATGGACATGAGCAAGTTCAATGATCTTCATCGCAACCTTTGCCGTATCATCAGTCGGCTCGTGATACACAACCTCGGCTGCATTGTCTGACCGTAGCACTATCGTCGAGTGAGTCATGCTCCTTCCCGCTAGAACTACGCCGAATCTTTTGTCACCAACATGAGGAATCTTTTCATGGTAGCCGTCATTGAGCAGTCTCTCCTCAAACAATGAGTGATGTCCCTTGATGACCTTAGAATCCTGCTCGACGATACTGAGTACGAGGATACAGAACGCATCGCAAAGGTCGTCATGACTCTCCGTACCAAAGCCCGTAAGTTGCGATATCAACTTCTCCGTACCGACTTCGGGAAACACAACAGTACCTGCCTGAATGTGTCCCGAGGCTAAGGCGAGTCTCGCTCGCTTGTCCGTTCCGTGGAGTTTCCATTCCTTTGCAGGGAATCCATCCGATACCAGCTGATCGACAAGCGATTTCTGGTAGGCAACTGTTTCAATCCACATCCCAGTCGCAATGCCGTTGCCCAACCCCTTTGACACCGACTTGATCCTCTCAATACTTTTTGGAAAATCCATTCTCTCATTCACGGGATTTGCCATGATATATATCTTCAAGGCTTTCTTCCTGCCATATACTCTCCCCGATACCATGGCTGTATAATCTGCGGTGTCTTTCTCGCTGATTGCGGGATCAACTCCGCTTGCTGCATACCTAAAAGTCTCTACGGGAGGGAGAACAGTATATTTCTGTATCCATTCTGGCCTCACCACCTGATCGTCGTCTGCAATAATCTGGAGCATATACTCTCTCTGCCATGCTTGGGAGCTTGGCACTGACTTACGGAAGGTATCGATCTCCGTCTGACTTGGGAACTTCTCAGTCCAAAGTGATTTTCCGTCTGCATCGAGAAACGGATACGCACGAGTGGTACCTGGCATATCACCTTTAAGGATAGAGGTTTTCAATCTCATGATGATCGACTCGTTGTGAAGTTTCGTACCTATGACGATCATTCTTGTATCTATATCTCCAAGAGGCATGATGTCTCCTGTAAGCCACTTGAACATCTTCTCCCTGCTGTCCGCAGATTTTACGATATCCAGATCTTCCAAGTCATCGCAGATGATGAGGTCTGGTCTATGCGGTCCATGCTTGATTCCACGGATTGAGTTGTCGATTGAAGCTACGGTGATTCTCGCTCCATAATTTGGAAGCACGATCGATACCGCCCTCCACTCGTCATTCGGCTCCTCAAAGGGTCCGAGGTCTGCTTTCAAAAGTGAATTGGATTCAAGCTCGATCTTGATGTTAGCAAGATATTGCTTTGCCTGACTTTCCGTCTTAGCGATGATCAATACGAACTTCTTTTGTTGAACACCGAGTATCGACCAGATGGAATATGACGTACCCATGATCGTAGTTTTACTCGATCCTCTGAATGCTTCGACCACCACGTTCTTCTGTGTCGTATCCTCGGTTAATGCAAACAATTCCTTTTGAAAGGCAGCACTCTTGTATTTCATGTAATGGGTAAAATATATCTGGAAGAACCAGTAGTGGCATTCGCGGGTGAGGTTGGTTCTCGTCGTCTGATCCTTGATTATCCTATTTAATTCCTCAGGCTTAATATCTTGGTTATGATTGTGTATGATCATTTTCGTTTTCTGTTATTGGTTCTTGTAATGCTGTCGTTTCCTGTATGCCTAATACTTTCCGTATTAACGCCTCCTGCTCGGGAGTCATAGGATCTTCCTTTTCGATGGTTGCCCTCACGTCGAGCCTATTGCTGTAATCAGGATGGTGCTGTCGAAGCCAGAGTTGGATGGCAGGAAAGTTTTTCTCTTTAATCAAAGTAATGAGCTGGCTTTCACTCAAATCGTTGATGAGTTCCACGCCGTCCTTCATCGCTTCATCGGAATTCTTCTTAAATTCGGCATCGTCCTGTCTCCACCTGTAGTAGGTACTCTTGCCGACATTACATCTGTCGCAGACAAGCTGAATGATTGGTGTTTTCTTCAACTGCTCGATGATCAATTTTTTGTCAGTATCTATTCTTTTTTGTGTGTTTTCATTGGTCATATTTTTGAGTTTTCCACAGTTAATTTATTAATTTTGCTAATACTAGGTTTCTCTTTCTTTCCCTTTCTTTTGTGTGTTAACTTGCTTAACCAGTTTTGGTAAATTTAATTAACTACTTTTGGTTAATCTTTTTAACTAGTTCATTTGCTGAACCACTTTATCCCCAGTCAGCTTTTCCCATCGATTTATCGCCGTTTGCACATATTCAGGATCAAGCTCTATGGCGATACAGACACGCTTGGTCTGTTCACAAGCAAGTAGGCACGTTCCCGAGCCAAGGAAGGCATCGTAGACCGTGTCGCCAATGCGAGTGCTGTTCAGAATCAAATGCCGTATCAGAGGTACTGGTTTCGTCGTAGGGTGGAAAGGACTTTTGTTCGGTTTCGGATGCACGATGACTGATTTATCTTTCGATTTCAGAAACTCATGAGTTCCATACCAACCGTATGCGATGAGTTCGTGCATCGGGGCATAGTCCATGCGACCCACCACTGCTTGCGTTTTCACCCAGACAATCAATTGAGCAAACTTGCATCCAATACTTTTCATTCCATCTCGCAATGCAAATATCATCTTGTCCGAGTTAAAGATGTACAGGGCGTTTTTCTTTTCTAGATGTGGTGTTACCGCACCGAGCCAGTTTTCAGTAAACTTTTTGTACTCATCATCAGTTTGGAGGTGATCATTCTCAATAACTTTGTCTTTTTTCAAGCTTTGGAAATTTCTTTTTGATTCAGTTACAGCGACACCATACGGAGGATCCGAAATTATTGCTTTGATTTTATGTTTACCGATTACTCTTGCAACAAATTCTTTGTCTCTCGAATCTCCACAAGCAATCGTATGCTCGCCCAACTGAAAAATGTCTCCGACCTTAATTGAGTTTGGTGATTTTTTCATTTGGAGAAAGTTGCTTAAATCTATTAATAATTAATTGACAGAATATCGGCTCCATCTCGCAGAGATACGCCGTTCTTTTTAGCTGTTCGCAAGCCGAGAGAATACTTCCCGAGCCTGCAGTGAGATCGAGAACAATGTCATTAGGTTTTGAACATCTACGCAATGCTTTCTCATGCAGGGTGGGAGGCTTTTGTGTGGGATGAGCATATTCTTGCGACGACAATCTTTTAACGAGCCAGATGTTCAGCATGTCCATGATATCTTCAGTCAGACGATTGCCTGTAGTCATCTCTTTGTTCAGGATCTCATGAAGATTTTTCACTTTATCTGACAAATACGGCTTTCCTCTCGTTCCATACACGCAATACTCGGTCACTTTGTTGAAGGCGATATTAGGGGTCGGATTCGCTGTGGACTTTACCCAAATACACAATCGCTTGGAATCAATACCGAGTTCTCGATATAGTTCTTGGAATAGCCACACATACCGCTCGTCGCACCAGAAGAAAACGTGAGCATCAGCTTTTGTTACAGCGAGTGCATTCCGGATGAGGGTTTTTGCGAATGTTCGATACTCCTCATCTGTTTTGTTGTCGTTCGTCGTTCCACCATACTTAGCTTTGTTGCCAACTCCTTTGTCGTAACTTAATCCAATATTGTATGGAGGGTCGTCATTGATCATGTCCGCCTGTTTGCCATCCATGAGAGCATTTACCATATTCATGTCGAGAGAATTTCCGCAGGTGAGACGGTGTCTGCCGAGTGAATAGATGTCGCCGAACTTGATGTCGGTTTCTTTGATTTTCTCAAGCTCCTTTTCCTCGTCGAAGTTGTCGTCTGTCACTTCGAGATTGTCGTCGAAGATATTAGTGAGGTCGGCTGAATCGAAGCCTGCCGTGAGCAGGGTATCGATGTCGAAGTCGCTTGCCAGTATCTCCCAGTCCCATGAACCGCCAGAGCGGTTACTTGTGAGAAGGTATTGCTTGAACTCACTTGGCGTGAGTTTGCGATTCGGGGTTCTGACCTCGATTTCCTCCTCTCCTCGACCGAGAAGTTGCAATGCTTTGATGCGTTGGTGGCCTGCTGCGATCTTTCCATCGAGGTTTATTGCAGGCAGTTCCGCCAGATTGAATTTCTTGAGGCTTTCTTTTAAATCTTCCATTTGCTTGTCAGTGATCTTACGAGGGTTTTTCTCGTACGGAAGCAGATCATTGACTCGGCGCTTTTCGGTGCGCCACACCAGTGGTTGTAGTTTTGACATTGTTATTATTGCTAAATTGATAATGGGCAGAGTGTAATCTGCTATTTTGTGCATAAGTATGGGAATTACTTTTGCATTGGCTAATCGTAATGGCAGAAAAAAGAAAAACAGGGTGTATTACTTTTTAACCCATGATTTAAGGGTAATTCCTAAAAAGTGATTTTTTTGTTGCATTACTTTTGCCGTTCACAATGGTACTCGCATAAAATTGTAAAAAGGTGTGCATTACTTTTTCCACCCACAATCGTACTTCGCACATAGATGCTTAACTGTAGGTATTGAAATCGTACCGGCATCTAATACTCCTGTCTGGGGGTATTGTCTGGCAGAGAATGGATATTCAAATTAGTCCAGTGATCTGTGGTCAGGTATGCAAAAGCAAATGAGACACCGTATTTTGAAGTGTCCCATTTGCTGTTTTCCATCTTTTACCCTTATTTTACTTAGTCTTTTTGCTCCTCGTACTTCAAAATATGCCTATTTGAGACATCCCTTATATGAGTCCCAAATGTCCCATTTACCCAATCAGGATAGCGACCGACTCCCCTCAAAACGCAGATTGGAATTTTCTCCAAAGAACCCTTATACTGCTTGGTATTGGTTAGTTCGCAACTGACTCACACCGCAATTGATCTGTACCCCATAAAGTGGACCCTTTTAGAAACCAGCTTTCTCAGTCAGGATGGTTTTGTATCAAACATACCTCGAGACATATTTTCATGAAGCAATATATAGAACAAATCATCAATCTAGAAAAAGTTAAGAGACTAGCTTTCACTCGGAAGTACCCCGTGTTCTTACCTTTTGTTTTAGAATCAAAAAGATTCGTAAATGCTATAAGATGTAAAATTGATACGAGGTATGGTATCGAGAAAATGGCAACACATAGATGGTTCAATCTTACAGAACATTCTTCTCCACTTTTTAGAAAGTTCAATAAAAAAGAACTCGATGAAGGAAAGATTGAAAATATCAAAATAGCGATCAGCAATATTGATGGGTTGGTTATCCCACCAGGAAAAATGTTTTCTTTTTGGCATTTTGTTGGCAGGCCATCAAGGAAGAGGGGTTTTAAAAACGGCCTGGTATTGTCTGCAGGGAAATTACAGGAAGATGTTGGAGGAGGACTGTGCCAATTGTCGAATCTTCTAGCATATATGTTTGCGTGTACTGAGTGTGATTTTACAGAGAGGAAGCATCATTCGAGAGATGTTTTTCCTGATAGTGGACGAACTGTACCATTCGCATCGGGAGCAACAGTATTTTTCAACCTTATTGATTTGAAGGTAAAAAATACATATTCTTTTCCGATAAAGATCAATCTTCGTGCTACAGAGACTCAGCTCAGGGGATCTATCAGTAGTCCAACTTTGATGAATCATTCTATAAAGTTAGAAGAACGAGATGCACAATTCATACGGTCTTCGAATACGCGGATCATCTACCGTTGCAATGAGATATATAGAGTTTTTTATTCCAAGATTTCAAAACACAGAATCAGAGAGGTATTACTTTGGAAAAATATAGCTGAGATTATGTATAATGAAAAAGAGATCGTCGGTCCTATTGTCAACTATGATCCAAATACTTAGAACGTAACGACATGCTATCATCTAGTTTATGACACCCGAAATATTCAATAGGGCAGAATGGGAAAAGAAGATCGAAAACCCGTTTTGGTATGATGATGTGACACAGTTAATGGAGGCTGTGACTATTTTGCATTCTCATAACAAGGTTGAGGCTAATAAATTGAAAGATGCAATCTATTCGTTTTTCGAGGAAAAATTGAGAGAAGGAAAAGTCTCTCTCGGAACAGATGGTAAGAAGTGGAATCTAGAGCGGAAGCCGATAGATACTATCGTTATACATCACACTAGTAATCCGGAGGGACTTTCAAAAGATCGTCTTTCCGCGATCGAACTTCTGCGTCTCTATGCGCCAGCGTATGCAAAACGCACGAAGAGGGAGCCTATCTATTCTGATCACATACGGGATGGAAAGCAGGTATTTTGGCCATATCATTGGATGATACGCGCTGACGGGACTAGTGAAAGATTACTCGATGACGATGAGATAGGTTGGCAAGCTGGAAACTGGGATATAAATTGTCGGAGTATCGCCATCTGTATCGATGATGACCACCAATATTCCGTTCCAGATAAAAAAGAGTTGAAAATCATCGCTGACTTGATCCGCAGCCAATACTCACAAGTATCCAAGGACAGAATATTCGGCCATTGCGAGATCAATCCAAAGACAACGTGTCCGTCGGAGTTGTTCCTGAATACTGCTGAAAGGCACGGCTGGAAGGAGGATTTGCTGGAAATGATGTTCAGATGAGGAGATTGCTAAATCGATGCATAGATTCGACATTTCCTTATCCCCTAAAGTAACCCAAATATTCCGAGAATATGAATTTCTATAAAAAATACGTTTTACCAAATTCTTATATAAAGGTTTTGCAATAGTAAAAAAGTAAAGATGGCTCTATTGTATTTTGATGTTATTACGGCTATATTGTCATTAATTATAGGCATATGTCTTTGAGTTATTTACAAAAAATGAAAAATCCAAACTCCCAAATTGTTATATATAAAGATAAAAATGGAAACATCAAAATCGATGTTCGTTTTGATGGTGATACTGTATGGTTGACACAAGCTCACATGGCCGAATTGTTCCAAAAGGACCGAAAGACGATCACCGAACATGTCAGGAATATCTTGATGGAGGGTGAATTGGTAGAGGATTCAGTATGCCGGAAATTCCAGCATACTGCCACTGATGGGAAGAAATATATGGTGAATTTCTACAATTTGAACGCAATCATCTCCGTGGGTTACAGGGTAAAATCTTCTCAAGGTACTGCTTTCCGAAAATGGGCAACAGAACGATTGTCAGAATACGTCGTTAAGGGTTTCGTGATTGATAGTGAACGATTGAAGAATCCGGATCTTCCCTTTGATTATTTTGAAGAATTGGAACGCACCATCGCGGATATTCGTAGCAGTGAAAAGAGATTTTACCGCAAGATAACTGATATTTACGCAACGAGTGTAGATTATGATCCAACAAATGATCAGAGTCTTTTGTTTTTCAAAACCGTACAGAATAAGGTGCATTATGCGGTTACGGGAAATACGGCGGCGGAAATTGTAGTTGAGAGGATCGATAGTGGTAAGGAGAATCTGGGGCTTACGACTTTTAGAGGTGCTAAACCGACAAGAGAAGAAGTTGTTATTGCTAAAAATTATTATAAAATTGAGGAATTAACACAGCTCAACGCTTTGGTTGAGCAGTATCTAATATTTGCTACAGAACAGGCTCGACGCAGAGTGCCAATGACCATGAATGATTGGATTAAAAAACTGCATGGGTTCCTTACTATCAATGACAGAGAAATTCTGCGTGGTGCGGGCAAAATTTCTCATGAATTGATGATGGAAATCTCAGGGAAGAAATTTGATGAATATAAGCAAATAGAGACAAAACAAGACGTGGACTTTGACGAAGTGGCTCTATGGGCGATCGAGAGTGCGAAAAATAGAATGGTATCTTTAAAAAATAAAAAAGAGAAAAAGAATCTATGATCAGCGGATCGAAGATGAATAAATACATAAATAGTAGAAAAATCCGTGCCAGAGTAGTGGGGTGGCATTTTTATGATATAATCTGATTTATCAAATATATGAACATAAATACTGACAAAAAGCGCATAGAAGAGATATTTGCACGTGGTACAGTCGTCGAGGTTCTACCGTCGAAGGAAGAGTTCATCACTAGGTTGACTGATGGCAAACCTATCAGGATATATATCGGTGTAGATCCCACTGGAACAGCCATACATCTAGGTCACGCGAAAAACCTGATATTTCTCGAAGAGTTGCGACAGTTGGGACACGAAGTTATCTTCTTGTTCGGTGATTTTACAGCGACCATCGGTGATCCTTCAGACAAGAAATCAGCGAGAAAGAGTCTCAGTCATGCAGAAGTGAAACAAAATATGGCAGGTTGGATAGATCAGATCCGGCCGATCCTGAACTTCGATGATGCAGAGAATCCCGCCAAGATCATGTACAACTCTACGTGGCTCTCCAAGCTGACATTCGGTGACATCCTAGAGTTGTCCGCCAATTTCACTGTTCAGCAAATGCTCGAACGCGATATGTTCGCAAAGAGATTGAAGGAAAATGCACCGATCTACCTGCATGAATTCATGTATCCACTGATGCAAGGTTATGACAGCGTAGCTATGGACGTTGATGCGGAGCTCTGTGGCACGGACCAGATATTCAATGCGATGGCTGGACGAACACTGATAAAAAGGCTAAAGAACAAAGACAAATTCGTCATCGCTCTCAACCTGGTCGCAAATCCGAAGACCGGTGAACTCATGTCCAAGTCAAATGGTACCGGTGTCTTCGTCAATGTTCCTGCCAACGACTTGTTCGGTTCGATCATGGCACTACCTGATCCGATGTTGGATCCGCTATTCCTGAACTGTACGAGGATACCACTCAGTGAGAAGGATACTCTCATGGGGAAGGGGCCTCGCGAGGCCAAAGCTCTGATCGCTTTTGACATCGTCAAACGTTTCCATGGTGAAGTCGCGGCGAAATCCGCTGAAGAGGCCTTCAACAATACCTTTTCCAAGGGCGGTGTACCGGATGATATCCAGGAGGTCACCTTGAATGAGGGAGCATCACTGGCTGATGTGCTGGTCAAAGCTGGCGTTATACCATCCAAAACTGAATGGCGACGACTCATAGATGGTGGAGGGATAAAGTTAGAGGATGATACGAAAGTGACGGATCACAACTTCGCGCCTGCCAAGGGTTCGATTCTCAAAATTGGTAAGAGGAGGTTTGTGAAATTTATATAATAGAAGTTTTAAAAGTTATATCGCCCGGTGAAGGTGCGTGAGGGACATGTTCACCGGGCGATATGCCAACGTCTACTCTTTGCCTATTATTCTGACAAGCGAAGATGTGTGAATATTTTTATATTCACAACATCTGAGTCGAAGTCAGAACAAACGAGTAAATACTCCGCAGCTTGCTGCGTAAAGAAGCAGAGCTTCCACTTAATACCTCGCCAGCTTGCTGCGAG
>CAILTI010000017.1 GCA_903837075.1 uncultured bacterium
AAAATAAAAACAGCAAAAGAAAAAAGACTTGAAACATATCTTGAACAATCAGTCAAGAATAATGCTCCTATCCAATATCAGCAAATCCATGAAGCAAAGAAAGTTCCCGATGTCATGCTGGTGCTTGAATCGACCGATATGAAGATCGGCGCAAACTATGAGCAATCATTCGCCATAATCGGCATGATTGTGAAGTATGCGGCCATGCACGGGATAGAAACGAGAATCGTGCCAGACGGAACATTGAAGTTGGAAGAGATCACAGAGAAAATTGAGAAGAAAAAATAGTTCATTCACATAGGTTATAATCTTAATGGCATGATGTGTATCGACCCACCTCTCTGCTATGCACGGCGAATCAGCGTGTCCTCAGACTTAACAACTGGAAAAAGATTTTTTGGGAGACTAGCTCAAAGGAAGTAGCGCTCAGCTATGAAGAGCAACCGCGAAGCGATAGCAGGTTCGATTCCTGCCTCTCCCACAGTTCTTTCACATAGCGAATAGATGATGATGGGTGCGTTGTAAAAGTATTGCATGGGGTTCCTTAGCCAATGCAACGGCAAAATATTTTTCATAGAGTGTTAAATTGTTCCATAATCACTGCAAAGTGATTGTCGGTAGGATAACCTGCCCCCCATCATCTGTTCGTTATAAGAAAGCAAAGAAGAGTATAAATAAAAAATAATATGTCAGACTCACTCGCAAAAAGAATAGCAGATACAAAGAAAGCGCTAGGAAAGAGCGAGGAGAAAGCTGTACAGGAGAAAGAATCGATAAATCGAAAAAGCGAAGAAACGAAAGTGAAGGTAGATAGACGTAAATTCAACAAAGGACATCCGGGCTCAGGGAGAAAACCAAGTGAGCAGACTCTTATAAAGAGAGGGCTCAGACAACTCATGGATGAACACGCAAACGAAGAAGTTGATATTGAGATAACTGATAAAAAAACAGGAAAGAGAATTGTAATAAAAAAACCACGATCAGTAATACTTCTTGAGACATTGTACAAAAAAGCATTCATCGACAAAGATATTGGTGCAATCAAAGAATGGTTTGATAGAGCAGTAGGTAAAGCACCACAACCGATCAGAGGAGATGCTAATGACGATACACCAATACGACAGGAGATAGATATTAATGGAGCTCTCGATAAAGCATATGGCGACGATTAGCGAAAAAATAAATAGGGTGATTAAGACTGCACATGATGCAGGATGCCCAAAAGACCAGACAGCAACTCTCATCAAGTCGTTGTACTATCCATTACCATGGCAATGGCAATTCCATGCAGCAGCACGAGAAGCAGATGAAGAGGGTGGTCCAGTAGATATTGGACTTGGAGGAGCTCGAGGACCCGGAAAGAGCCATGCTGTGCTATCACAGACAGCAATAGACGATTGTCAGCGCGTGGCTGGGCTGAAATGCCTGTTCCTACGATACACAGGAGCTGCAGCTAAGGAATCATTCAATGACCTCGTGACCAAAGTGTTACAAGGTCATTTGAGCTTCCGGAGAACAGCAGATAGTATACGACTACAAAATGGTTCAAAGATTATTCTCGGAGGATTCAGAGACGAGCGCGATATTGATAAATATATAGGTATCGAGTACGACATCATTATTGTGGAAGAGTTGAACCAAATCACAAAAGAAAGATACATGAAGCTCAGAGGTTCACTTCGAACGAGTAAACCAAACTGGAGACCCAGAATGTACACATCATTCAACCCCGGAGGAATAGGACACACATTTGTGAAAGAACGATATGTAATTCCATGGAGAGAAAACAAACAGACGGAAACACGATTCATTCCATCAACATATAAATCAAATCCATATCTCAACAAGGAATATAATCAGTACTTGGAAACTCTTGATGGAGATCTAGGCCGAGCATGGAGAGAAGGAGAGTGGGATTTATTCGCAGGACAATACTTCTCACAGTGGAGATTCGACAAACATGTCTGTGATCCATTCACGATACCACTTCACTATAAGCGTTTTAGAAGTATAGACCCATCAGGACAAAGTGGTGCAACATCATGTCATTGGTACGCAGTAGACCAAGACGGCCGTGTGTGGTGCTATCGCGAACATTACGGCACAGGACTTGATGCAGACCAGCACGCGGACAAAATACGCCAATTATCGCTAGATAGAGACGGAGTAGAGGAAGAATATATATACACTGTCATTGACGGAGCAGCATTTGCAAAGACAGGATACTCCGAAACGATCGCAGATGTATATATCCGGCATGGAGTGCGAGGATTGATTCAAGCACACAAAGAGCGAGTGACTGGATGGAACTCAGTTAACTTTTATCTGCGATGGCAAGAGACAAAAGAAGATGCTCAAGGCAATAAAACAGTTATCAACAAAAAACCATTGTTACAAATATTCAGCACGTGTGTTAAAATGATTGAGACAATACCGGAATTACAACACGATGACAAAAATCCAGAAGATGTAAAGAGTCAATACACTGGATCAGACCATCAAGATTGTGCTGACGACCTGAGATATTTTCTAAGAACATTACAAGAGCAACACGCACCGAAGAAGCTGTCAATCGTAGAGCAGAGAATCGCGAATATGAAGAAACAAGAGAGTTTAGATTATTCATACAGAGGGTAACAAAATAAAATTATGAATGAAGATACAAGACCAATACCACTGCCATATTTAATAAATATCGAATGGAAAGAAGTACCAGCCATTCAGACTGATGAAGAGAAAGAAGCATTGAGAATATTCTTGGAGAAACTGCAACAAGCATATCCAATACCAGAGAATGTTCAAAAAGTAACAATAACTCGATAATCATATGGCAGTAAAAAAAACAAAACCAACAGAAGAAGCACAGAAAGCTCCACAAGCAACCAAGGACGAGAAAGCAATGGCGAAGAAATTGGAGACTCCTGTAAATATACCCGGATGGAGTCCGAATCCTTCAATGGCTAAAATTGTTGAATATGTCGACAAACGAATAAACGAGATGATTGACTTCCGTAGTAATCTCGGCATTGAACAACGATGGAGAGAAGCTGACGAAGAATATGTTCCACATGAACTCGACTTTGGTACCACACGAAAGCGATTCGAGACAGACCAAGACACGGGACTCCGATCAAGACTTGTACCAGTCGGAGATGCAACACAGCAGTGGAGAAGCGCATCAAGTGCACCGACTCTTCTTGCAAAGATACAGACGGCACTTTCACTCATCATCGACAATCAGCCCGAAGCAGACCTTGTCGCATTGGTAAAGAAATATCAAGCGACATCAGCTCTTGCATATTCTCTCTGGAAAAGAAACTGGTCAATCACTGATGCAAAAGAAAAACTCAAACTTTTTATATTTGACCTGTTCAAATATGGATGGGCTGTGCAGAGAACATATCCACGGCTCGTCAGTTACGACAAGAGAGTGTTGAAAACAATCGACACAGAGAACCCAGAGAATAATACATACATTGATATACAGCTAGAACAATTCAACGATATTGATCGAGAGAACTTGGATGTGTTCAGAACTTGGATTGACGAAACTACAAAACCATATGATAGATTCAGCATGAAGGATGACTATTACGAAGTAGATTATTCATACGATCAATTCATGGTGGAGTTCGGATCATATCCAAACGCAGAGTATGTAAAGCCAGACTCACTCTTCACGAGAGCACAGCAAGCAGGAAAAACAAATCGTCAGCAAGTCGGTCGAGCATCAACAAATACTGACAATAAAATGCGAAAGGATATTGTTACCGTTGGATTCTTCGAGAGTCGATTGAAAGACTTGTTCGTAATCTATATACCAAAAGATAAAATCGTAGTATATCAATCTCCGCTTCCAAATGATGACGGACTTTTATCTGTGTCACATTCAATGTACATCATTCGAAATTCAAAACTTCCTTATGGCGTATCGCTATGGGAAATCATCCGACAAAACAAACAGCTTTACGACAAAATGAAAAATATGGGAATGGACCAACTTGTTCTCTCAATCATGAAGTTCGGATTCTTCTCTGGTACGAACACCGCACTCGGAGACGGGAAGATGGAAATTGTTCCCGGACAAGCACGACAGATTACTACATCCAGTGGTAGTGCGAAAGACGCTGTGAATTGGATGGAAATACCCGGACCCGGTGCTGACTTCTGGAAAGGCATTGAAGCCATAGCGGCCATGATGGACGACGAGTCAGGTATCAGTCCAACACTTGAGGGAGAAATTACAGGTAAAACATTAGGAGAGATATTAAATGCAAAAGAAGCGGCGCTCAAGAGACTCAAAACTCCAGTGCAAAACATTGCATGGGCAATCGAACAAGATGCATACCTCACACTCTCATGGATGAGCCAGACATATTCAATTCCAGTCATTAAGAACTTTGAAAATATTCAAGAAATGCTTGAATATGAAAAAGAGGAAATGGTGAATCATGAACAACTATTCGCAGAGAAAGATCCTGACCCCGAAAAAGGATATGTAAATATCCAAGCAACATATCTTCCGCAGTTATCACTTCACTTGGAAGACAAAGACGGAGAGCTTCAGCAAGGAAAGGAATCAAAGTTCTATCAGCTCGGTGAAGGAAAAGGAAAAATCAGTGTCAAGAAAATTAAATGGCAAGGAATATTTAAAATCATTCCACGATCAATCATTGACAGTTCAGAGGAATTGATAAAGGCAAGTAAAATGGAGCTCTTCAACATAATCGTTCCACTTCTCCAGAATCCACCTGAGCTCGTTGCGAAAGCTCTCAAAGAGGTTCTTGATGCAAATGAAGAGGATTACCATGATTGGTTGCCAGATGCGTTCGTGCAATTCCTAGACCAAGGACCACAAGCCGCAACTGTAGCACCCGGTAGCGCAGGAATTGCCACACCATCGGCAGGTGGAGCGCCAGCAGTGGCAACAGGACAAAGCATGCAAGCAAATGCAGGCACTGGAGCAAATGTAGGCGCATCGACAGTGTTGCCCGCATCGCAATTAAAGTCCGGACAAAAAGGAGGATTATTTAATGCAAAAATATAATGTCACGACAAATCACAAAAGAGGAAAGAGGTTCGCTTCTCAGACTGCTCAAAAGTGATGACTGGGATATCATACTCAGATTGCTCAATGAACAAGAAATGGAATGGAACAGTCAACCAACAGGCGGAAACACAGAGTTCGAAGTGATTCGAGCGGTGTATAAAAAAGAAGGAAAGGTCGAAGGGGTAAAAGAGTTCTTCGAGATACTCGAACAACACACACAATAATGGCAAAAAAAACATTCAAAGCAAAAGGAATCACATTCAAAGCCGACACCACGAAACAAACATTGGTGGTGAGTATAGGAAAAGCAAAAACGGAAATGAATGTAATAGACCTATGGGGAATTGTGTTTGCAATGGTAAATGGAGAGATGAAAGATCAACTCATGCCAGTGCGAAAGGAGGAAGTAATGAAGTTCAAGAAAGTGCATACAGTACAACTCGTTAAAGACATGAAAAAAGGCGAGACAATAACATTTTCATGTATCATAGATGTGCCAGTAGCAATCGCAGAGGGAAAGAAAAATCTTATTGGAGATGATAGTGAGTTATCAACATTGACAAAAATTGACACACCTCTCATTGCGGGTGTAAAATAGAATCATTATTAGCATAATTCTTCCTGTCTTCGGGGAAGTAAAATATACATGAAGTAAAAAATTATGGCACAAAAGAAAGCTAGTGTAGTAGAAGAGAAGAAAGAGTTCATTACCAAAGAACAGTTTGAAGCAGCACAAAAAGAAACCAATGAAGGTATCATTGCGATACTTGAAATGGTGAAAGGAATTGCAGAAAAGAAACCTGTGCTTCCAGCAACAGCTGAAGAGATTTTGAAAGAAAAAGAAATCAAATCAGTTGATGCAGAATATATCCCAGTGAATCCAGCATGGGAAGCAAAGGTGCGAGAAATCATCGGGGAAGCCGTCGACAGAATCGAAATGGCATATCCAAAGAACGGAGGAACATTGTTCACCGTCATTATCAAAAAGGAGTTCTCAAACGCATCCCCAAGTTATATGCAGATGATGAAAGAGGATCGACGAACACGAGAAATCGGAAACGGCGGAATCCAAGAAGTTGAGCAATGGGCAAAGTTGATCCGACAAAATATTAACAGACCAAAAAATTAGCCTATGAACCCATTCAAGAATGTAAAAGCGCCACCAGCAAAAGTAGGGACATCCAATGGATACATGCCGAAACCGCCAAAGATTCGAAAACCGAATATAAAGACACCGAGCGCAGACAGTATCTTGAAGAATGGGACATTAGGAGATAATCAAAATTTTAATAAGTAATCAAAAAATATCATGTTAAATCCATCAGACATTCAAATGAAAGGAAACAAGGAAACTCAAATTGACGACCAGTCATTCGAGGCGAAAAAGGAACAGTTTGATCATGCAAATGACGAAGAAAGCGAAGACAAAGCTGACAAAGGCCGAGACGAAGAAGATGA
>CAILTI010000018.1 GCA_903837075.1 uncultured bacterium
TAAACATATCATTCTTCGACGAATTATTCAACTTGACTACAACAATAACTCGTTGTGCGGGTAGCGAGAATCGAACTCGCGTCTCAACCTTGGGAAGGTCGCATTCTACCACTAAACCATACCCGCCTCCGGACCCGCTGTAGCGGACCATTACGATCATCATACCTTCAAAACCCTATCTTCTGCAATAAACCTTTGAACCATCCAACAGACGCCGTCGAAGTTGCTTGCGAGGTCGACGTTGCCGTAGCCGTAGCCGTAGCCGTAGCCGTCCCTGTCGCCGAAGCATCATCACCGATAATGACCGCGACTGACTCGCCCTCTCTCACCCCTTTGTATTTGGTCCTGATCTCTGCCTCGATACCTTGCTCAGTAGAAAGTCTCTGAACTTGTGCGCCGAGATCATTCTGTCTATCAGAAAGTTTCGTGAGTACTACCTCCGCCTGATCGAGCTTGGTACGACTCACATCTGCTTTCTTGTGCATACTCCACGTTGCCCGTAACAGGATGACGAATATCACGGCGATGACGATCAGGGTAAATGGCGAAGAGAATATTTTCTTCGCTGTACTACTTCTCATTTTGTATTTGCCGTATTTCATACTACACAGTATACTAGATTCATCATGTTATTTCATGAGAAAACAAGAAAAGCCGCAGGGACAGGATTCGCTATCATCAGCATTCTAGTCATTATCAGTATGATCCTTCTGTATTTTCCTATCTGGAATTACTAGATCTCAAACTGCATTTACACACCTGCCAGTTGTATGGCGGCATACAATATTCCCGCACCCAGGATCGTCATGAAGGTCGTGAGGAATTTTGGATGTGCATGATGGCTCTCTGGTATGAGGTCGCTCGCACTTACATAGAGGAAGAATCCGCAGAACAGTGCCAGAACGACAGACAATGACTGTGGCGGCAAGGTGAAGAAGAATGTAGAACATACTCCGATAACTGGCGCACCAGCATCTACTAGGAGCCACTTTAGTGCCCTTTTTTTGTCACCACCTCCTTTCAGAATGTAACTAACTGTATTGATACCATCAGAGAAATCATGTACCAGAACAGCGATAGCGACGATCACGCCTACTGACATAGAGATCTGGAATGCTAGACCGACGGCCACACCATCCAGGAAACTGTGAATAGATAGGGTGCCCGCACCGAGAGTGCCGCGCTGACTTCTATGATCGTGTAGATCATCAACATCCTGGATATGTGTATGCAAGAAGATGTATCTATCAAGGATGAGATACAGCAAGAAACCGACCGCCACGATACTCGTCATCGTCGAGACTGCGAAATATTTGCTACCGAGCTCGATCGACTCTGGTAATAGATCGAACAATGCCACGGCGATAACTGCACCAGCACTGAATCCTAGTACCAGGTGGAGTTTGTCTCGTAACTTTATCGCGAACAATCCCCCCAATAATGTGGCGACGAATGCAGCGATGGCGATCAGAACGATAGTGAGCATGTTGGTATATTATATATTAAATATTATTATTTTTCGCACTTTCTACATATTCCGAAAAATGCCAAGGAATGACTGTCGACGCCTTTGAATTTCTTTAGACCATTTCTCGCCATATCGTGAAGCTCTCGCCCAAGACATTCGTTGACTGTTTCTATATCGCTACATTTCCTGCAAACAGCATAATGATGATGCTTTTTTCCATTGATCATTTCGTAATGTGTCTGACCTTTCCTGAAATCTATCTTGTCTATGAGATCAGCATCAAAGAGAGAATTCAAGGTACGGTATATGGTGGCTCTATCGAGTTTTCCCACGAGTTTGTCCTCTAGAACAGAACTCGTTATAGGATCCTTCAGAGAGAGTAACTGTTCGATAACCATGATTCTAGATGGAGTGGCTTTCAGTTGGCGCGATCGTAACATGCTGACGACAAATTCATTGTCATAAATATCGCGAGCATCGCGGCGAAATGGTAGGTCACCTAGATGATAGTTGGGGGAAATGTATGGCATAACATAAATCGCGAACATAATTAACCTCAAAACATAATCCGCGCGCTTCACTGACCTCGAAACCCAGCATAGCGTACCTGCGACTCAGTCGCAAGTAGCTTACATAGGTTAGCCGTCCTATTTGGCACTAAATGCGACCCAGTCGCAAGTACTACACACCCAGTTTTTCGAACCCCCACCTCGCGCGCCACCAGGCATGAAAACCTTCCAAATATCCACCCGCATTGTTCGAAACCCCAAAATAGTGTAGCTTACTGTCAGATCAACAATTTACCAAAGGAACCTTATCAAAGCACTACTCGTTATCATCGTACTAGTCACCCTCTACATCATCGGGAAACGGTGGACTCAGAAACGTGACATCAGGATACAAAACATAGTGGCTGCACGAGATCTATACTGGAAAGCCAGGAATGCTCGCATCAGATGGAAGGACGAACACTTCTGGGAAACACTTTTCCGTAATCCCAGATGCCTCGACGATCCTGAATACGAGACGCTATGGGAACGAGAGATCGGCGCCGAAGACTTCCGTAGCATCTCCTTTGGAGATGACCCTGACCGCGGAGACGGCGCCAGTTGGCAAGAATACATCGACGAGCGCCGATGGGTCGAGAGTCAAACTAAATAATCCCAGTGGCCTACGTATATCGTAGGCCACTTTTTTAAAAAATAATATAAAAACCGGTAAGCATCGCTGCCTACCGGTTCCAATTCAAACTACCTCACTCACTATTCGATCTTTCCGTCCCATTCACTATAATGCCTCCATAAGTCCTGAAACTTTGGACAAGATGCTAGTAGTTCACTAAGAGAACCTCTACCGATGATCCGACCTTTATCGAAAAGATAGATCTGATCGAAAAGTGGCAAGAGATGTAAACGATGAATGGATGAGATGATAGATTTACCTCGAAAACCTTCAAAGATATTCCGATAAATGATCATCTCTGTAGCTATGTCTATACTAGACGTTGGTTCATCCAATAACACCACCGACTTGTCTGCACAAGCAAGCAATCCCCGAGCCAAAGCTAGACGTTGTCGTTGTCCTCCAGATAGATTTACTCCCTTCTCATTGATCGTCGACTCGAGCTTATTCGGCAATGACTCAGCAACATCTGTGAAGCAGGCCATATTCGTAAAACGAAGGACTGTTTCAACATCATATTCAGCACCGAGCGTGATGTTCTCCCGAATAGTAGTAGCGAAGATCTCCGGATCCTGTGGCACCAGAGCTATCGCCCTGCAAATACCGTCAAATCCCGCATCGATCACTCGACCATCGACCCTGAGGTCGATCTCACCAGGATGATATAGATTACGAATGATCTTGAGAAGTGTCGTCTTGCCGCTACCAGTAACTCCGACCAGAGCGATACGTTCACCGCGACGGATCGTGACCGATATGTCATCCAAATGAAGTTCAGTATTCTCTCCATTGTGATACGAGAAGTTGAGACCTTTCACCTCGATCGATTTCCAATCTTCTGGAAGCACGTGATTCGTGAAGTTTGTTGGTCGAAAATCGACCGCCAATTCTTCAGCGTTTCCTACTCTAGCTTTGCGTTGCAGGATATCTCCATACATACTACAAAACCGGAAAAATAGCTCACCTATCTTATCGAGGTACCTGAAGAGTAGATAAACACTACCGATCATGATTCCCTGTGCCGAATCTACATGTTGCCAGAAGTACTCAGCCAAAACGACGACCGTCATCAAGGTACAGCACATATTGGTCAAGAACCATTTCACCTCATTTCGAATAACATTCGTCTGGTAGAGATTAAATGGCTTGTCTACCTTCTTGGCGATCGCCTCGAAGACAAGTCTCTCGACACGCAGAATGATAACCGTTGTAATGTTCGAGATGGAATCATAAACACTTTCAGAGATACGATTCTCTGCACGATTCAATTCATTGTAATCCCGCAGCAGTACTCGATCGAACCTCGTAGTGATCCAAACCGTGATAGCTATCATAACAAGTACGATCAGCGCTGCCGGTGGACTGAAATACGTTAACATAACGTAGCTCACAATAAGCTGAACAACAGAAGCGATAACCTCGAACGAGTCGACGGAAAACGCATAGAGTGCCGTAGTACCTTTCTCGATCTTGTCTATCGAATCTCCCGAATGATGATTCGAATGCCAATCCAACGGCAACGTCATAACGCCTTTCAGAAGTTTCTTTCTGTAATTCGCTTTGGCCTTGAAACCGTTGGATCGCTCGATAACTCTGGCTGGACCATGGAAGACCCAGAAGAGAAAGTCCAGACCTAAAGTCAAGAGTAACAATTCGCACAAGAATGCGATGTTTTTGTGATTGATACCATCCTTCTGAATGACATCCATGACCTTTGCTAGGACTAATGGATGAAAGATCAGAATGAACGCATTTGCTATGATGAACAATGACCAATATAGGACGATATTCTTTCGGTTTCCCGATGAATATTGCCATGTCTTACTGAATAGGTAGAAGAGCGGATTATGCTGTTCTCCTGCGGACTGACTGACTATTTTCATGTATTTCCTTTCGTTGTGGGTTATGTGAATTTCAAGGGGCAAATATACTAAGAACCAAAAGAACTAAAAACATCGTGCATTAGGCACGATGTTTCAAATATTCGAAGGGTAAATTAGATCAAATACTTATAACATCATGCCAGTTAGGCATAGATATTGCGCCAAAAGCACCGTCGACGCGCGACGTGTTGGGCTTATTAGATTGTGGTATAAAATTGATCACAGTGATTAGTATATTAGCATATTTCTCGTTAGAGTGCAAATTCAATGTTTGGTTCGAGAATTTACCCCTGTATTTAGCCTCTCCTTCGCAGTATTCAAAAATAAATTGGCAGATCTTGGTATTTGGGAAAATAGTGAGCCGCGTGGGACCGAGATTGGCGATTTACAACACTTCATGTCCTTAACAAATGCTGTACTACCAATCACATATAATTTCATGCTAAGTAATATATTACGATTATTGAAATTTTCAAAGAATATAAAACTGGCAGAGTGTTAGTCTGCCAGGTGTACGGGGTTAGCAGTCGAGATTTTCACCTCGCATACTTTCTTTATACTCATGATCCTCATGCCGATCAATCACACTTTGGATGTGATCCGGGTGACAGTCCATGTCGAAGTTGTGGTCGCTCTCAGCAGGTTTTGGCTTATCTCCACCAACCACCGTAAGCCAAGAATCCATATACTTCTTCACTACTTTGACTCCATGATCTTCGAGTACATCAGCTCGCCATGATGTAATCGGTCTTTCCAGAATGTCTCCTTCGTTTGTCTTTAGAGAACACCCACGAAACCCCTTATACGCTTCCTCGGCAAAGATTACCTTCACGCCCATTTTGACCAACAGTGATAAGGGTCCATTTCCTGATCCATGCATGTAACCGTGAACCATTTCACCAAACCCCTTATTTGAGTCAATTGACTGTAGTGGAAAATTGAACTCAAACCTGTCAATCTTAAAGTGTAATGAATGGCCAACATGGCCCTTACCGCCACTTCTGTATGCAGCCTGACTGACTACAATTGCATACTCTGTTAGATGTTGAGGTATGAGAACATAATCAATACTTTCATTCTTGCCATAGAAACCATGATTAATATGGCAAAATGATATGATCTTTGGGCGGATTTCTGCGGGGATGGCCGCTATAACATCAACGATGTCCGATGATTGGATATTATGTCTGATTGCCTCAAGTCCTTTTTCGTGTTTTTTAATCTTAAGAATTTTTCTTGAGATTGACATCTGCCTATCGTCAGTTTTCAGTTCATTCATATTTTTATGGTGATTTTGTTTTTTCAAAGATCTTCTGTTTCATCCTTTCGGAATCATCAGCCGAGACACACATCTCGGAACAGAGAGGGTTTATGGATAACCCCCAACCGATTGTTACTTTGCCGTGACCCATTTGAAGTAGGTCGTCTTGTCTTCTTGAGCTTCTTTGTATCCCTCGGCTTTGAATTGCCTCTGGTCCAAGAAGAGTGAAAGGTTGTAGGTCTTGAATCGAGCTTTCAATCCAGGATACGATGGCGAGATCGTGTTTTCTTCCTTGACCTCGATCTCGGAAGTGAAGAGTGGTTCGCCGAAGACTCCCAGCTCTTCCTCGAGTGCTCGCCGGATTGCGCCGCGGATGTCGTCTTCGCCAGACTTGAGCTTTTCTGCCATGCTCCAGTTCTGACTCCGTCGCCTTTCGCGGCCGTCGGTGAACACCTGCTTTTCCTCGATGAGTTTGTATCTCTTGCGTCCATCCTGCTCGTCTTCGTAGAAGACTTGGATGGAGAGGAATGAGGTGTTGCGGATGAGTTCGCCGCTCTCGGCCATCTCGAGTACCGTCTCTCCTGCTTCGATCTCCATGAGCAGGTGCTTGAGTGTTTTCGCCTGACCCTTGCCCCAATCGGCAGTCGAGACACCCTTGCCTTCGAGAAGGCTTTTCAGTTCGGATTCGTTCATGACATTTCCCTTCGCTGTTGATTGTTTGTTAGTTTTGAAGATCTAGTCTTCCATGCATGAATATTACTTTAACCCTTGCAATATGCAATAGTGCGTGGTACAATTTGTACGATAACTTACGATTATTCACCGAATATGGCTTTACATCAGGAGATGTTGACATTATAAATGTGTACTAAATAACATACAAATATGGAAACCGACCAAAAAATACGGACTCTTCTAGAGAAACTCGGGCTCACAGGCTCTGAAATCAATGTCTACATGTATCTGCTTGAGCGAGGTGTCTCAATGTCAGTCATGGATATAGCCAAAGGATTGGCAGCTCATAGGCCGATCATCTACAAGGCCTTGAGTCTCCTTCTCGAAAAAGGACTGATATCTTCTACTCTTAAGGGCAAGCGAAAGCAGTATGCTGCCGAGTCCCCTTCAAAGCTGCGCAACATGATCAACGAGGTCACTATCGATGTGGAGGAAACGATTCCAGACCTTGAAGATATTTATAAAAGTCCCAAGAACAAACCAATTGTAAAATTCTTTGAAGGCAAGAAGGGAATCACATATGTCTTTGCTGATGTTGTAGATTCATTGAAGCGTGGTGATGTCTACTACAGATACTCTTCATCAAAAGATATAGAAAAAACCAACTCATATCTTCCCAAGGACTATGTGCAAAAAAGAGATAACAAGAATCTTGAGAGATACATCATAAACAGCCAATATGTCGAATCAAAAAAGACTCCTGACCTTAATAGAAATACGAAAGTTGTACCTCCGGAATTTGATCTCTTCGACCAGAATATAGTCCAGCTCATCTACGGAAATAAAGTGGCCATCATAGACATAAACACCGAGACTAGCTTCATCATAGAAAATGAAAAGTTTGCCGACTTTCAAAAAAAGATATTCAAGCTTCTCTACAGTAAACTGTAAACAAAAGCACTTCGGTCCCGACTTTACAACTCAACCAAATCCCCTTTAGCTAGACATTATTTATGAAACCATCAAATTTGCACATTAACTCCATCCGAGCAATTTCTGAACTATGGGTTTGATAGTATCAAACATGATCTCGTGTCCAACGTCATTCGGATGCAAACCGTCCTCGGGAATAAGCAAAGTTTCGTAACCTTTCTTCATAAACACAGAATGCACGTCTATGAATGATGAATTAAACTTTTTCGCCACGCTTTCCAGGATACCGTTATATTCTTGCATGTAAATATTCAGCCTCGTCTTTCCATTTCTCGGCTGACTATTCAGCGCCTCCACTACTGGTAATATATTTACAATAATGATCTTTTCGCTTATCTGACTGGCTTTTTCGAGAACGCTGGTAAGATTTTTCTCAAACTCCTCCTTGGAAACACGAAACTTATTTTCAAGTGGGAGAAAGGCGGCATCGTTGGCGCCAAAAGCAAAGATAAATACGGCTTTGTCTGTTTCGCGGACTCGTGCTCTTGTTTCATTTTCAAATCTTTTTACAAGTCCAGCCGTAGTTTCTCCAGGAATCCCGAGGTTATAGAACAATGCATAATAATCAGGATTCTTCTCCTGTAACTCATCCAGGTGTTGCCTCAATAAAGTAGCCCAACCTGAGCTCTTAATGCCCCACGCACCATAGGTGATACTATCGCCAAATGAGTAGATAACTGCCATGTAGATAATACTAACACCTAATAACGCAAGAAGTCCTCACTCATCTTTGTTGCGACGTTATTTTCGAAATTGTAAAGTCTGACATATGTCTGTGAAGTCGTGGCAGCATTTTGTGGTGTTATAACGATGAAGTTCATAGTCGTCAAATTTGGATTCCTGTCGATCCATGTACCGGAGTTTGCATAGATGGATTTTTGACCTTGATAATTGAGAGATGGAATGATTTTCGCATCATGAGTATGTCCGAAAATGACGATCCTTTTGTCAGACTTAGGGTTCATGAAGTACTGTGCCTTTGCCTGATCATCTGTCTCCTCTGCGAGAGAAGCCCTCTCGATAGCTTGAGCTACAGGAATATTTACAGGCACCTTGTTCAGTATCTGTCTCTCTTTCCAGGTATCCTGAATGCCTTTATAAAGTTTTACATTCAGTTGTCCCCCAGCTACCTGCTGATAAGGTAACAGATCGCTGACTGAATATTTCTCTGTGAACCCGTCAACGTTCGTTACGATGATCTTCTCATCGAGCTTTTCTTTTATTGGCAGATTATCCATCGTCCATTCCCAGAGTTTCCAATAAGCGAACAACAAACTTTGGCTGTTATCGCCAGAAACATTCGGTGTAACTACTGGCATAGTAACGTCGGGTTGCGTGGCTTTTTCTAGTATGTGCAGGGCGGCTATCCTCGTAAAGAAGTATCCCGGAGGCATGATCGTCCCTGGCGCGATGTCTTGGTTGGAGATCGGATCCGGTGCACAGAAGAAGTTGTAACGATGACCGTGCTCGATAGCTATCTTTGGGAATTCTGCCGGTGAGTAGGTGCCCAGGCCTTGCTCATTATCTCGCGCCTGATGTATTCCTGGGAGAATAAGGTCTATATTTTCCGCAGCTATCGTTAGATCATGGTTTCCGGGAACATAGGTGACTCGGATCTTTCCAGACTGGATAATGTCATTGAAATCACTGATCACGCCCTTGTTAGATGTTGCGATACGCTGTACAAAATCACGCTGGTCCTTTCCCGCATAAGTATTTACCGGAGCTGGTACATACCACTCATCCAGCAAGTCTCCAGCGATAACGAGCTCCTTCACATTTGGCGAAGCTTTTATCTGTTTAAGCAATTTTTCGAGAGACGGGGTATTTTTGTTAAATTCGGCATAAGCGAGATCGGCACCGAGGTGAAGATCACTCAAAACAACTACCATATTCCTCTCCTTTCCGGCATTAGTAAAGGGATTTGCTGGACTACCAATATGAGGTCTATTGTATATTACAAACGTAATAATTAACGCCGCAATTATGATGATGATTGTATAAAATATTTTCATGATATTATATTAGATTATTGTATTTATTATAAAACTGATAAATATCAATATTACAGTAACATTATTTGCTTTTGCTTACAATATTTGCTGACATTGGCCCGGACCCCGAAGAGCAGTCCTTGAATGGCGCTTAGGCGAATTTAAGAATTCGCGCTAGTTCCCATTGCGGATTGTCCATGATCTTCCGATAGAACCACGGTGCGAGAACACTGGCAAAGAACATATTCCCCGCCAGATGACGCAGTGTGAACGGTATCTGTCCGACGATCGCCTCAACCCATGGTTGTCCGTAGAGAAGTGGTCCCATGAGGACACCTGTCACCAGGTCGAAGAACAATGTCCCTGCGATGCTTGCGAGAACGAAGTTCCAGGCGGAGGCGGAACGATTCTTGAAGTAGAATGCTCCCCAGACGCCGATTGCTCCGTAGGTCAATGGCGAGAGGAGGCGGAAGATGAGTGTACCAACAAACCCGGCTGCATATTTCGGCTAGCCGGCCAACGAATGAACGATATTATTTTTCATAATATGTGCGGGATTATTTGTAAAGGATGACCCTTTCTTCCGACTTCGACTCGGACGTCGTGAATATATAACACATTCACACGTCCTCTTGCGCTTTGATTTGCATAGCTCGATCGATGAGTCGATCACCAATTTCTCCCCAATCGAAATACTGCTTATAGTCCTTCGGATCAATAAGCTTGATTTCTGTTACGAGTTTATCCTTGCAAAAACAATATGCGTGAACGCCTTGAACTTTTCTATCACCGAGGTCGCTTTCCTGTTCCATATCATGATACGCGACTTCGAGAATTTGTCCCTCATGATTTGTGAGTGTTGATTTAATTTCCACAGCTTCAGTATACAACATATTTCTCGTCCAGATCGGAAATGACGATGTTGGAATGTCCGCAACATTTCCAATACTGTTCTCAAGTAAAAATGATCGCCTTATCGGCTTCATCTCCGACGATGAACAAGACCTGTACAACAAGCTTCAGAAAGCTGGATTCGTGCTTTCATTCCGAGATCATTCATCAGCCCTCCGAGGTGCGAAGAAAGGAAATGTTGATTCCGACATTATCTTTGAGATGATGAAAAAGTTGGCGGATGGTGAACCTATTAGCAAGTTCTTCATCGTTTCAGGAGACGGTGATTATAAAAGAGTCGTCGACTATCTCATCAAGAAAGACAAATTCGGCAAGATGCTCTTCCCTAACAAACAGTTCGCTTCTTCACTATACAAATCTCTGGGAAGCGAATTCTATGACTATCTAGAAAGTGCTGACGTCCGAGCAAAGATATCCTATCAGCGTAAATGAAAAGGGCCCCTTAGGTATTTCACCTTTCGGGTCCCTTTTCGTATTGATACACCAGTATTGTACTCCCGAAACGGCTTTTGTCAAGAGTCTGAATTCTTTCCAATCTGGCAAAGATTGACGTCTTTTATAAACCAAAAAACCTAGGCGTATTATAGCATAGTGTGATACTGTCTGTCAATAGCTGCGGGACTTGTACGATGTTCGAACATCGTCCAAGTCGCATCGTTATTTGGTAACGTCAATATACCACTTCTTTCGAAAGGAGTGTACTTCCCTGCATTTCAAATTGGATGACTGGAAATATTTATGTCATGCCGGAAGTATGAACTACTCGAATAATTGAGGGTAGGGGTGAAAGTTTGCTGGAGTAGGCAAGAAAATACACCCAACGAAAGCTGATTAGCACTCGTTGGGTGTGATGATCGCAAACTTTTTAAGTGTTTGATTTGAACCAAATGTTCAGGCTCTTGAAAGTGAATGGGTTATCCTTCCTTTCACCTGATTCTTCCAGATTTCGGAAGACAATGAAATGCAGATGATCTCGGTCAGTCCAACCACTTTTCCCGACTTTTCCAATCATCTGTCCGGCTTTGACTTGGCTACCAACACCAAGACCACAAGCTGATACCGATCCCTTTTCCAAGTGGGCGTATTGACTGAATTCAGAAAAATACCCATGCATGTATTTGTGACCTTGATGTTGAATAGTGAGATAATTCAGATGGTCACGAAACTCTTCACCATCTCCCCATTTCTGAGAATCTTCCTTGCATTCAATAATGGTGCCGTCTCGCACCGCAAATACTGGAGTACCATCCTGCACCAAGAAGTCGATGGCGTTTTTGAATGGTCCTATATGCGACTGTGGACTTTTTGCACACCAGAATTTCTTCAGCGTGTACAATTGGTCTTCGGGAATGTCTTTGCGAAGAGCGCGAGGACTTTTTGCATCATCATGAATCGGATAGTCATAATCATGTCTTGACGATTCGTCATCCCAACACTTCAAGCTTGAAGAAGCTTGTAAATCTACAATATTCATTTGTCGAAATCTCCCTCGGTTTAATGTTGCTATATCTACTGCCATGATTATAACATAATTAATATAATAGTAAAGGTACCGTTGCTGCGGGACTTGGACGACGTTCGAACCTGGACCCGGAAAATGGAACGTGCAGCCGCTCTGATATACCACTTTAGAAAGGAGTTTGGGTTGCCGAGCAAGCGTGAATAGTGCATTCAGTTGTGTTGTGGTGTTAGGTCAGTATAGCGGAGCGAAGATGGAAGCAAAGGGGTGAAGGTTTGCCGGAAGCGGCAAGAAATTCATTTGCCATACATACTTAACACAGAGGCAAATAAAAGATATGATAGCGAGACATGGAACCAGACATCAATTATTTCAATGAACGAAAAGTCAAAGCTAGGCAAATATATGACACTCAAAAGAGTGTCTATAATCCGTACTTCCGTACACAGATTATTTTGAACTCGGATGGATTCCATCACCTCCAATTCTCAGCGCGTCGAGAACGTGATAAACGGGAGCAACTATTGAAGTTTAGCCTCTTGCCGCTGGCACTCGACATCATCAAGAAGTCAGGGACAATCCAAGAATACCGCAAGCTACTCACTCCAATAGGTAAGCCTTCTCCCCACAATGGCTCCGTGCCCATGAAAGAAGTACAGTACTGGGGATTGGTCGCTCTAGTAGGTGAAAAGCAGATCAAAGTCCGGGCAGTACTCCGACAGATTGGCGATGGCAATATCACCTTCTGGAGCGTTATGCCATATTCCAAATTCAGACAAGGGCTTCAAAAAGTCTTCACAGAAGGGATAGAGGACGAATAGATGCAAAAACACCGCCCGGAGGCGGTATCTTTGTTATGCCTGCCTTCAGCTTAGGAATACCTTAGCTGAACGGGGCTTGCGCCCACAGGCACACTTTCAATATACACCATCATGACAGAAAAGCAATAGCATGAATAACCCCACCCATTTCTGCACCCTGCTGGTAATTTAGATACATAATACTCGGAAGCCCCGTTAACACCTCAAGTTGTGCTAGTTTGTTGTTGAATGCACAGTGCACTGTGAGTGGAATAAATTGTCCAAGACACCTGATTTTCGAAACGTCTTAACAAAGCCATAAAACGTCGTGCTGCGGGACTTGGACTCGAACCAAGATAACATCCTCCAGAGGGATGTGTCCTACCATTAGACGATCCCGCAATATATCGATCCCCGAACGTAACCCCTTAAAAATACGCTAAAAACAGATATTATTCAAGCTCATACATCATACCACCTCTGTCGTGCCGCTCGCTCCACCATTTGGAACAACAAAAGAAGCGCCCCTAGATAGAGACGCTTCGTGCACTGTACACCTACGAAATCCCTTCTTTAGCCACAGCTGTGGCTCCGAAAAGTTTATGCTCAGAGATAAACTTTGATCGATGCCCAGATGCTCTGTGCCATCGCCATGACCGGTTTGTAAAGACCGATCGAATATACTGTCCACCACAGAGTGGCGACAGTGACACTGCTAGCGAGCATACCTAGCTCGCCCAATCTGCGACCACGACGTCCATCGACTCTCATGCAGAGCAGTGCCAGGAAGGCTATCATCTGCCACGAAAAGAAAACGAACTCCCCGGCCTTGGCGCCCTTCTTGTGATCATCCAGAAACTTCCCCCACCTAGGGAAACGGGAACGCATCTTCGCGGCACTCTGAGCGATCTCGTGCTTGATCCTCGCTAGCCCGACGATATCGAGACCGATCATGTCATAGACGAACCACAGAACTACCGAGAATGCGAATTGCAATGCCCATAACTCTGGGACAGCGACGAGTAGTCCTTTGGCACTGATCAGATGTGGGAAATAGACCCAATAGAATGGGGCCATGATCCACTTTTCGAGAACCAAGGTACCACCGAGGCGAACCCAGGCGAACACCGACAGTATGAAGGCTTTCGCCTTCGAATAAATCCATTTTATATGTCCTCCTATCTAGTCCGACGTGGTTTTCCTGATCTACGTCGGTCTGCAGTAACTGTAACATGATTTCTCATGCTTGGCAATGTGTGCATAGGAGAGATGGCCACCTCTCCTTCCCCATTACAGATCATCGTACTCCATTATAGACATGAAAAATCTCCGCTACAGCGAGGCTATAGCGGAGGATGATAGAAAGAACAAATTCAAGGTGTATGATCGAACACCTGAAAGAACATCATAGGCTCATCAGTAGGGACTGATACATTCGCCCCTGGATCGACGGCCATATATATACCTGGCTCTTTGTCCCACTTCACGAGATCACGACTATGCTTGATAGTATAACCGTGTCCAGACCGAGCATTCCACCGAAGCATTGCTCCATTCGCAGTCTTTGAGAGAGTTACCTTCACCTCTCTCAGATGCGAGAACAGAAAACCCGATCGTATACCAGTAACCTTATTCAACAACTGTCCGACGATCTGGTTGTTCGTGTTGATCCCAAAGGCACGTTCTAGGACTATGTCTCCTTCCGAGATCAGATCGTTGAGGTCACGGACCGCGTATCCGTTCGTTGTACTCGTCCACATACATGCGTGACCATTCGTGGTCCCGACGATGACACCCTGATCATTGATGCCATAGCACTGTGTCCCATTGCCGAATGTTACAGTCTTGGCTAAGAATGGATTCCAATAAAATCCCTGGCTAGCATCGTATCCGACGATCTCGTTTTGATCGTTGATGGACATACCACAACTACCAACCAGAGCGGTATTGACCGTGTAGGAATGGAATCCGTCGGCCTGCAATTGAAAGAAGCAGGGCGAAGCGGTACCACCAGACACCCATTCGACATAATCTCCGCAAGCGTTGCTTGCATCATTGATGCCGAAACATCGGGACTGTGCCCGGCCGTTCTCAGTATGATCAGTGGTCGTATCGTTAATGAAGTATTCATAAACGCCTCCGCCACCAGCAGAATAGTTCCATCCGGCGACACTTCCTTGACTGTTAACTCCTCGCGCTGCCACAAACCCAGGCACATTCATACTTTTTGAAACAAAGTTCGGCTGGGTTCTATCAAAATACCAGTATCCAGCTGTTCTGTTTCCGAGATGAAATACGTCGGAAGCATTCCAATAATCAGATGTGCCAACAATGATAAAGCTGTCATTGATAGCATACGCTGATGCTACACATCCCACGTACATGATGGGTAGACGAGGAAGGATTTGGGGGCTACCTTCGGGGGCCCAGATACAGGGAACAGCATATCCTCCTAGCATCTGGTATCCGACTGCGAAACCATAGGAGTTGAGTCCGTATGCACAACTTTCGTTGGTGGGACTCAAGATCGTCAATTCATAAGTTTCTGCATGACTGAAAAGACTGCACAGACAGGCCGCGATACATACTACATTTTTCATAGCTTATTATTTTGTTGTCAAATAGCATTTTGTTATTTTAGCTGGCCGTATTATACCACATATCGCTCGACATTGCAAGAATTGGAAAAAGACTTCGCGTCACGCTCATGGGCATCAACGCTCCCGGGGTAGGCTTTTGTTTTCCTTGTTCCTTACCTTGGCTGCTTCGATGAACGCTGTGAACAACGGATGTGGCGAGAGGGGTCTAGCCAGGAATTCCGGATGGAACTGCGTACCCAAGAAAAATGGATGACTCTCTCGTCCCAATTCCGCGATCTCCATGAGAGTGCCGTCGGGAGATTTGCCTGAAAATATGAGACCTCCTTTTTCCAACTGCTTCACGTATTTCGGATTCACCTCATAACGATGACGATGGCGCTCTTTGATGAGCAACGAATCTGGCATCGGCTTATCACCCGCTTTTGATTTTGCATTATCATTCTTGCCCTTCATCTTTTCATTTTCCATTCCCTTCCAATATGCCTCGAGAGCTCTAGACCCTGCACTCAGTTTCGCTGGATACAGACCGAGTCGCATCGAACCACCGTAGTTCCCTGCGGCAACCTTCTTCTTCTGATCTGGCATAATATCGATAACCGGATGAGGCGACCTTGGATCGATCTCGGCAGTATGTGCATCATGCAGGTTGAGAACATTGCGAGAGTATTCGACCGTCAGCAGTTGCATGCCATAACACAACCCAAAATATGGGATTTTGTGCAGACGTGCATAGCGGATGACGTTCAGCTTTCCTTCTATACCAGTCGCGCCGAAACCGCCTGGCACGATGATACCGTCGAACTGATCGAGGACTGAGCAATCTATCTCATTCTGGGCTGTCGATCTTGATTTCTGATTTTTGATCTTTACATTTTCGAAGTCTCCAGCATTGACCGCATGTATCACTACTTTCACACCAGCTTCATAGGCGGAAAATTTGATCGCCTCTAGAACTGACAGATATGCATCAGTCAATGTAAAGCTGCCCGTGGCAAAATATTTACCAACGATGGCGATATTCACCGTATTTCGTTCATGATTCTTGATACCACGTGCCATCTTGGCCCACGCATCAAAGTCGATGGATGAATCCCCAGATCGCGCTTGCCCAACTGATGACTCTGATCTGGGTGCATCTTTCAATTTTGTAATTTTGGTATCTACATGCAGTGCCTTTAGCACGATGTCATCGATCTTGCCCAATCTGAAATTCACTGGCACATCATAGATACTCTCGATGTCCGGCGCAGAGATGACATTTTCGATAGGTATATTGCAGGCAGAAGCGATCTTCTCCTTGCGACGCATATCGAGTGGTCGGTCAGCGCGTGCGATCACGATATCAGTATTCACACCATATGAGGAGAGCTGCTGTACAGCATGCTGAGTCGGTCGCGTTTTCATCTCACCCAATTTCGACGGCACAGGTAGATAACTCACCATTATGAAAATGACATCCGAAGGATGTCGCATCTTGAGGAGTCTAGCCGCTTCGATGAACATCGTATTCTGATAGTCACCGACTGTACCACCGATCTCGATGATAGAAATATCTGATTTGTTAACCTTGGCGGCATGCTCGAACCTGTGGACGATCTCGTCACGGAGATGAGGTATCGCCTCAACGCATTTGCCACCGAACTCCAGGGCACGCTCTTTTTCGATGACATGTTTATAAACCATACCACTCGTGATGTAGTCATCCGGCGTCAGATCTCTACCGAGGAATCTCTCATAGTTCCCCATATCTTGATCAGTCTCTAGTCCGCTGTCCAAAACAAAAACCTCACCGTGTTCGGTGGGATTCATCGTGCCAGCGTCGACATTCAGGTACGGGTCAACCTTGACTAGATTTACTCGATAACCTTTGCTCGAGAGTAGTGTGCCGATGGAAGAAGTAGCGATACCCTTACCGACTCCTGACATCACTCCACCGATGACGAAGATGTACTTTGGGTGCATCTTTGGTGTCGACTGTTTCATGGGTCATATTGTATTTGAAATGAGTACCGTTTGTCCACTCTTCCGCGATTGTCAAGAAATATGTTCTAATCATGTGTAATTATCACTGGAGTTATTGGTCGTTCTTGACTTGTTGCCCAGTGAACATGTTCCGAACGCACCGAGGACCTGCTTGAGCGCACTAGAAACATATCTGTAAAAGATTTTTCTTCTACAGATATGTTTCATAAAGCGCGAGTTTCGCAGGTGCGTGAGGGACATGTTCACTGGGCAACCTGATTACTCGGCGAGGATATTAACCTTAAACCCTCAAATACCTCCTAGCCGCAATATAACTAGAAATACCACCCAAGACTATACCCGTTCCCATGATGATGATGAAGATCTGCCCAAAATTTTGCATGAAATATTTTGACAAGACATTTACTACCAGCTCGAAGTCCGCAGCTACAGATATGCCAGCGAAACGTAATATCACAGCATCACTCCAGTAGGAGAATGCCGCCATGATCACGAGAGTTACAGCACCAGAGACGATACCGTACATCACGCCAGAAACGATGAGGGGACCACGAACGTAGATATTGCTAGCACCGACGAGTTTCATAACGGAGATCTCGTCCTTGGATGTGTAGACGATCAGTCTGATCGTATTGAAAACAACGATCATGGCGACGATGATCATGATGATGGCGATGATCATACCCGCACTCTCGATAGCTGGAATGATCTTACTCAACCTGTCGATAACCAGTTTGTTTTGTTCATAATTAACTTTCTCAATGATCGGTGTACCATCGGACATACCAGGATTCTTGTCTTGCAGATACTCAGCAATACTGCCGTATTGACCGGGGTCTTTGGCTTTCACATTGATAGTTGCAGGAAATGGGTTGTTACCGATCTCTTCTAGCCCTTGCATAATGAGAGTGTTATCTTGCCACTTCAACTTGAAATTGTTGAGGACTTGTTCTCGAGATAGATAGGTCGTGCTGGCGACTTCTGGTAGACGATTCAGATCTCTCTGTACAGACAGAATATCCGACTCAGGTGCAGTCAGGGCAAAGTATACATTTATATCGACTTTGTCTTTCACATCGGAGATGAGTGCCTTGCCGAATGCTCCGGCAAAGATGATGCTCCCCAGAGCCAGCAATGACAGCGTCAGCACAACGATAGCGGCGAATGACAAGAAACCATTACGCCAAAAATTGACGAAACCTGTTCTAGTTATTCTTCTGAAATTTGTGAATATCATGGTGAAATTATACAGGGTTTAGAGTCTAGGGTATAGGGTATAGAAATATCATTCACTAAACCCATCCACTAATCCCTATCCCCTCACAGAATGTACTTACCCGCCTTATCATCTCTCACAACCTTGCCTTTTTCCATCGTGATAACGCGGCCACCGATAGTGTCGACAACACCTTTATTATGTGTAGTGAGTAAAACCGTCGCACCGAGCTCATTGATCTTCTGCAATATACGGATGATCTCGTATGTATTGGTCGGATCGAGGTTCCCAGTCGGCTCGTCGGCGATCACGATGTCGGGCTGAGTGACGATAGCTCGGGCAATAGCGACCCTCTGTCGCTCACCACCAGAGAGTTCCTTGGGGAAATTCCAGATCTTGTGGCCAAGGTTGACTAGTTCTAGAACATGCGGCACATCAGCAGCGATCTCGCTATCCGTTCTTCCTGTGGCTTCCATAGCAAAGGCGATATTCTCGTATACGGTCTTGTTCTGTAGCAATCTATAGTCCTGAAAAACTGTACCGATCCTGCGACGCACTTTACTCATTTGCCTTTTATTTAATTTGTGAATGTTCGTTGATTCTAGATATACGGCTCCTTCTGTTGGCCAATCCTCGGCGATGAGCATCTTCATGAGCGTCGTCTTGCCCGCACCCGAGTGACCTACGATCGTGACGAATTCCTTTGGCTCTACTCCAAAACTCACCCCATCTAGACCGACAGATTTGTCCGGGTATATCTTCGTAACTTTATCGTAGTAGATCATTGGATATATTTTAGCATTATTCTATTGACCGATCCAGCTAGTATACACCTCCGCCGTGCATTGGCTATTCATTAAAAATGCTCTAAAATGATGCCATGAAATCGACTCCATCAAAGATCTTCCTCGGACTCATCATAACTGCGGCAATATTATGTCTCATCTATTTCTCGCGCCAGACGACAGTGACAGAAACAAAAGTGATGACGCAAGTCGCGAACGCTGATTCTAGTGAACAGACTCCGATCGACACTATTTCACCAAAGTTGCAGAATATGAGTCTCGAAGAAAAGATCGGCCAAATGTTCCTGATCGGCATATATGTGAACGATAGCAACACCCAACTGGAAAAGCTTATCACCGAGGAGAAGATAGGATCGGTCATGTTGATGAAGCCGAACATCACCAAGCAAAAGGTGTCAGATGTCACGAAACGCCTGCGAACCATAGCCGAAACGACGAATCATATTCCCTTCCTCATCTCTGTAGACCAGGAAGGTGGTATCGTTGCTCGGATCAAGGATGCTGATTCGGATCTGACATCACAACCTGAGATCAAGAATGCGGAACAGGCTTACGATGTAGCGCTCGCTCGTGGAAGAGAACTTCATGAAAAAGGTATAGATATCAATTTTGCACCCGTACTCGAATACGTGACTAGTTCATCCTCTTTTCTATATGAAAGAGTCTTTCGAGGTTCCAAGGAGAATATCATTTCTCTTGGCGAGAGCATGGTCCGAGGATACCGAGATGCCGGAATTATCTCTACAGTAAAACATTTTCCTGGACACGATGACACGTCCGTCGATTCACACAAGAATCTGCCAGTCTCGAACATCGATAGTAGAGACCTAGCCGAATACACACGAACTTTTCGCGAGGTTATCAAGAATGAAAAACCACCAATGGTTATGACCGCCCATGTATCATTCCCCAAGATAGATCCGACATACCCTGCAACTTTGTCACCGATACTCGTCGGAATGTTACGAACTGATCTTGATTATACTGGGGTGATCATCTCAGACGACATGAACATGGGAGCCATCACGAAAAGTTTTGGAGTTGAAAAGGCGGCGATCCAAGCCGTCCTAGCAGGTAATGATATTCTACTATATGTCGCGACGACGGAGACGATCAAAAAAGCCTATCGAGCCCTCATTTCTGCAGTGCAGAATGGTCAGATTTCCAAAGAGAGGATAGATGAGAGTGTTTACAGAATTCTAAAATTGAAAGAGAGCAAGGATCTATAACTCTTTTTCTGCGTCGAGAAATGCCTGTATGTCACCTTCCAGAACCTTGTCCACTTGAGTTGTCTCATAGTCAGTTCGATGATCCTTCACCATTTTGTAAGGATGCTGAACATATGAGCGGATCTGATTGCCCCATTCGATAGACGTAGTCGAGGAGATCTGCATACCCTTTTCTCTGGCGATGCGCTCATCTTCCAAGCGTTTCCAGATCTTGCCACGCAAGATATCCATAGCCTTCTCGCGATTCTGTGCCTGTGAACGCTCCGAGGTGACATGGATAGATATGTTGGTCGGTTTGTGAATGAGACGAACCGCCGTCTCTCTCTTGTTAACGTTCTGTCCGCCAGGACCACCTGACTTGGCGATCGAAACTTCCAGATCACTATCGGCAATAACGACGTCATTGGCGGAGGTTTTCTCGAACTCCGGCACAACTTCGACCATCGAGAATGAAGTTTGCCTTTTTTGGGCGGCATTGAATGGAGAGATGCGTACTAGTCTGTGGACTCCCGACTCATTCTTCAGTATTCCATAAACATTCTTGCCGATGATCTCGACGGTGACGTTTCTATAACCGCCATGGTCGTTTTCATTCGCATGAATCTGTGACCACCTCCAACCCTGACCTTCGGCGTAGCGTTTGTACATCCGCAGGAGCATCGCTGAGAAATCTTCAGCATCATCGCCTCCTGCACCTGACAGGATGGAGAGAATAGCGTTGCCCTTGTCGTATTTACCGATACCAGCCAGACTATCCTTCAAGTTCTGAAGTTCCTTGATGATCGCCTGCGCCCTATTCTTGTCCGTCCAAAAGTCACCACCAGACATCGTGGTTTCTAGTTCAGCGATCTTTTGCTCGATTTTTTCCTTGTCTGTTTGCATACTATTCATATTCACACCCGCTTTGGGGTAGAGGTCTCTACCGATTCCCCCTTGCGGGGTTGGAGGGAGAGAGCTACTACCCCAAAAAGGGTGTGCCACCAATACACATAGGATAGCAGAAGATGACAGCCGTTGCACGAATCAGGCACATATGCTAGCATTATGCCCAATGAAGTCACTCCTTCCCTATATCCAGATCATTCTGTCAGTTGTTTTGATCGCGATAATACTCCTACAGCGAACCGGCGCTCAGGTCGGCGGTGCTTTTGGAGGCAGCGATAACTTCAGTTCCGCATTCCATACACGCCGTGGCATGGAGAGAGGGCTATTCATCATTACCATCATTGTTGCTATCCTATTCGCAGTATCAGCGTTACTCAGCCTCATTTAATAAACACTTTAGATACTAGTTCTGTAACGGTATTGAAAATACCAATATGCGTAGTCATTCTTATATTGGTATATAAGAAACAAACCTCATCAACTGTGACCAACCAATCCCCAAAAGAGCTCGGTTTCAAGAAAGGACCGACTATCATGAGTTACTTTCGACAATTTTCTGCAACTGAAAAGGTCATATTCGGTGTATTCGTTCTGACAGTGATCATTACGACGATCATGATGGCCCAGAAGGTCAACAACCTCTTCATGGTCGAGATACCAGGACGTGGGGGTACATTACACGAGGGTATCGTCGGATTACCTAGAAACATAAACCCTATATTGGCCATCACAGATGTCGACAGAGACATCTCTTCCCTCGTCTATTCTGGACTATTGAAATGGGAAAATGCCAAACTAGTGCCCGATATCGCTACTTCATACAAAGTCTCCGACGACGGACTGACATATACTTTCATACTGAACGATAACGTGCGTTTCCACGACGGTACCCAACTCACTAGCGATGATGTCGCCTTCACTGTACAAAAGATCCAAGATGCGACATTGAAAAGCCCCCGCAAATCAGATTGGACCAATGTAACAGTACAGACGATTTCCCCTGTAGAAATCCATTTTGTTCTGAAACAGGCATACGCACCATTTATTACCAACATGACTCTGGGAATACTGCCAAAGCATATCTGGAACACCGTGAATGATGATCAGTTCATCTTCAATCATTACAATATAAACCCTGTCGGATCAGGTCCGTACAAGGTTGCCAATATCGTGAATGACGGCTCGGGCATACCGACTGATTATGAACTATCCACATGGAGCGGATACTATGGCAAGATCCCCTATATCAGCAACATTGATTTTACTTTCTTCGCAGATGAGGAAAAGGCTGTCATAGCACTAGAGAATGGTGCGATAGATAGCCTAGCGACAGTATCTTCGAACGAGGCCGCCAAACTGGCAGCTGACAAAAGTAGTGACTATACAGTCCTCGAATCAACCTTACCTAGGATATTCGGCGTTTTCTTCAATCAGAACCAGGCACCAGTCTTGGCTGACAAAATAGTTAGACAAGCATTGGACATGTCAGTTGATCGAACAGCGATCATAAAGAAGGTGCTTTCAGGATATGGAGTACCTATAGACAAACCACTCCCTTCGAATATCACTGCACCATTGAACAATCACGCCCAACTAGGAGCCGTCGCCGCTAGCCAAAGCACCTCGACTCTAGTAAAGACAGGAAATATCGCTGGTGCCCAAGCTCTTCTCGAGAAAAATGGCTGGAGGAAAGATCTGACGAGTGGCATTTACACCAAGAAAGACAAGAAGAACGTGACGCTAACTATCTCCTTTGATATATTTACAGCTGATACACCTGACCTGAAGCAAGCCGCAGAGATGGTCAAGAATTCCTGGACAGAGATGGGCGCCCAAGTCGACCTACGAGTTTTCAATGCCAGCGACCTATACCAGAACGTTATTCGCACCAGGAAATACGATGCTCTACTATTTGGTGAACTCATAGGTAAAGATCGCGATCTCTATGCATTCTGGCATTCATCACAGATCAAAGCACCAGGCCTGAATGTTGCCCTCTATGCGAATAGCAAAGTCGACAAACTACTCGAAGACATCCGTGCCACGAATGACGATGATGTTCGTTTAGCCAAATATACCCAATTCAACGACTTCATAACCACCGATATTCCCGCCGTCTTCCTATATTCCCCAGATTTCATCTATGTTGTACCAAAGTCATTGCGAGGCATAGATCTAGAAGATATCACGGTCTCATCTGATAGATGGAATTCCGAGTCGACTTGGTATCTGATAACGGAGAATGTGTGGAAATTCTTCTCGGGAAGGTAATTAGAAAAAACTACGTACGAATATACAAAGCATACAAATTTACGAATGTTACAAATATACGAATGACTACGAATAAGAAAACTTCTGAAAAAGTTATATACCCTGAGCTTTCTTACACTGTCACAGGTATATTGTTCTCAGTTCACAATGAATTGGGATCGTATGCAAGAGAAAAACAATACGCTGACCTGCTTGAAAAGAAATTGA
>CAILTI010000019.1 GCA_903837075.1 uncultured bacterium
ACTATTTTTTCTCGGGAAGTTGTCTTTCCCAACGCACTGCATGCGAGACTCACGCTTTTAAAAAGGTGACAACGATTGAAGCTTTTGAAACAAAGGTTAGCTTCGTCCTTAGGATGTCTTTCCATCAGTCAGAGTTTCGAAAGGACAATATTATAGTCCTCTCGATCCTCTTTTCGACTCTGGATTCGTCCCTGCCGAGTCGAGTTCTTGTGAACTCTCTCGAGGAGGAAATTCCACTCACGATCAAAGACCGCGAGATAGAATCCAAGTCTAAAGAAAATCTTTTTTATTTGATTTTCTCCAACCCACTTTTTTCACTGAAGCGGCAAACGAGTGACCAACTCGCTTCGCCAAACAGCTCACATTTTGGTATAGGCAGTGAGTGCCTAGGATCATATGATCCCTCTTATCATGCCGAACCTTAAGTCTGTTCGAGCTATCAACTCAGCATGACGAAGAGGAATAACATCTAGTGGTATTGCAAAAAAGCAATATTATTCCACCAGTTTCCGATCATTCGCTATTTCATTTTCAAATTACTTCCTTGATCTTACCGTCACTCCCGATCTCTCTAAAAGATCGGCTTCTGGTTACAAGGACATTTCTGGGAGCAAATGTGGTTAGCATTCACTCACAGCAGATGTCATTGCGACACTGTGTAGATATCGGACTATAGTCATCACTACCCGTCGGGAGTGACCTTTCTCATAGATCTGGTTCGTTTGCAGGGAACCGTCACTATGTAAGCGATATCTGGCAAACAAGATAACAAATGGCTGTTGTCCTTCTCACTCTCTCCTCTTTACCATGCTTAGCGGGGTCAAACCCGAGGCCATGGTGCCTGCCCAACATAGGGACTAGAGGTGAAAAGCAATCATTCACTATCTTCATTACTGTAAGGAACTATCGTTTCCGAACTTCATCTCATCTGGCATAATCATAACATTTATTAACTAGAATGTCAATACACAATGACACAGAACTGTGAGATGTCAGAATAGCCCGTGACAAAGCCAGAATAATGGCTTATCCACACATTGTACTTGTCACAAATCCGTGACGATGATATGCTATATTCATCATGTATGAACAAACACTTACAAATGCGGGGCTTTCAAAAGAGCAGGCATCCGTTTATCAGCTCCTCATGCAGGGAGGATTGACTCCTGCAGGCGTTATTAGCAAAAGGGCGGCCCTAAAGCGTGGTTTGACGTATAAAGTCCTAGAACAGCTCATAAATATGGGTTTAGTTCAGAAAAGGGACGATCTAGGCAAAATAACGCTATTTCAAGCATCTCATCCTGGCGTATTGAGGAAACTTACTGAAACCAAGGCCGAGGAGGTAAAGAACGCCCAAGTATCATTGGAATCAGTGATGGGTAAGATGGTATCAGACTATAATTTGGTGACGGGGAAGCCAAATGTGCAGTTTTTCGAAGGTTTGGAGGGGGTAAGGAGGGTATTGGATGATTCTCTGAGTGCTACTGGTGTGATCTATTCATATGCAGATATTGAATCAATCGAGAAATATATACATGGGGTTAACGAAAAATACGTTGAAAAGCGTGATAAGTTCAATATCAAAAAGAAAGCAATAATACTAGATACGCCATTTGCACGTGATTTTTTGAAAGATTACCATCGAGAAACTACTGATATCAAGCTTATCAAACATGATTCACCTCCATTTCATACAGTTATGCAGGTTTACGACAACAAAGTTAGTTATATTACGCTGTCTGAAAAGGAAATGATCGGTGTTATCATAGAAGACCCGCACATCTTTGAAATGCATAAATATCTGTTCGAATATTCTTGGGATAAGGCGGAATCATTGCCGAAACTAGATACTCCTAAATAATGATAGCGTGTCGGGTCTCTATCATTTGAGGGAGTTGAAAATCATTCCTGTATCGTTCCAGTTTCTCGCCCAATTTCTCTACAACCAATATAACCAGCTCTTCACTACCTGTTGTTTTCTCTCTGAACATTCTGGTTACCGCATAACCTTCTCCAAAGGAAGCGAGGTTTAATGTATAAGACTTGTAATCTGACGCCGTGGTTGCGTATACCATCGCATCTTCTGGGTTGTCAGAAAGGCCCAGTGTCTCCCAGGAATTCATCACCATATGATCTAGTATGTATGATTCGTCCAGAGATTTTGTTACTAACTCATTGTTTATGGAGTCATTCCTCACAATATCCCAACATGCTATCTCATCTAGGGGGTATTCGTTGTATGCGATAAATCCCTTCTCAATGTATTTTGCAGCTATCTTGGTGTTTCTGTCACATTCAGCTTTGACGATATGCATGACAGCGTAATCATCTAGAGTTTCCTCTAGCATTTGTTCGCCAACTTTGCGACCATTAAAATCTGGATCGATATTAAATTTACCAAAATGAACACTTCCATCATCTTCGAATTCAAAGACACAATATCCTATCGGTTGCCCATCGAATTCGGCGACATGAAATATGGTCCTAGTATTCTTTCTCGAAACTTCTAGTCCGGCTAGCAACCTTTTCAGTAGCTTAGGTTTGTCTTGGTAGTTTTTCTTGTAAAGATTTCGGATTGCTTTCACAAATTCCGCGCTGTTGGTTTCGTTGTCTCCACCCTGGTATTGGATATTCTTGATAAACGGCATCTCGTTCATATTGGCGATATCGAATGAGCCGCGGCTAGCTTTAAGAATGGTTTGAACAACTATTGCCTCAGGTTTGATATTTTCGATATATTCACGGATTGCTTCTGGAGTAGATACATTTTCAGATGCTATTTTACTAATGATAGTGTCGACTTGAGCTAGGATGAGTTTCTTTGCTTGAGGAATGACGGTTTTTTTGATAACAACATCATTTGGCTCCAAGATTTCTTCTTCCTCATATGTTTTAGATCTTTCATAGATATCATCAAACTCATCATCTAGGCGTGATATATATGATGATATACTGGCCAATAACTCCAATATCTGATGAGAATCAATACCGTCAGGCAAGTTAGATATTACATCGAGTGTCTTTGTGGCAACTACAGGATCAGTCTCATAGTAACGAAGAAATACTTTTAAGCCAGATTCACCATGAGTCTTTGCTAGATTTAGGAGTTTATCTTCGGATACCTGCTCCAATTCATTGAGTATGATGAGTAGGGCACCTTGTTCCTTGAATGAGAAGTTGTTTAGTCGTATATCACCTGAGAATATATCGCTATCGGAAATATTGAAGTAGTGCTTTTTGAATTCTTCTAAATATCGTTCTCGTTGCCTCTTTTCATCTTCTGTCTCACCTGTATGTGGTCTGAAAAGAGTATTATATGTAAAATCGAGCACATCCGCCTTGATGTTTTTCTCTGTTTCAGAAAGATTTCCGACATCAAAATATTTCAATAATTCTAGATCTTGATTGAACACACCGATCTCTCCACTGGTAGATAATCTTTGAACGAAGTAGTCTGGGTTATTGAGTGCTCCTAGGTCGTACATCTTGTTCAGATACTCGACACCTTCAGTCGAAACTCCTATTCTCTTGAATTCGACTCTATATAATATAGCTGCTATAGCTGTTTTATCATTGTTATCGTTCATGTGCTCCATCAATTTCACTGAAGCATATTGTCCGTCAATAGCGCTTAGCGCATCAGCTACTGAGTTTGCAAAGATAGGATTTAGATTCTTTGACCAGAAGTCAACTACGAGGTCGACATCGTCGTGGTCACCGCTCGTGCCGAGGTATCTATATTGGTCCAATACCGCCAGCATTATTCTATGGAAAGGGTATTCTTCTATATACTCGAAACTGATATAATCCTGCGTATCATTCATTTCATATTCAAAGACTGATTGAGCTGAATTGTATGCAGCACTTGGTTGATATGTTTTAAAGAGCATCGAGTGTGCTGCATTGAAGTAATCTGACTTTGATAATCTCCTTTTAGAGTTATCTTCTGATACGCTTTCTCTGGTGAAGCTTGAATTATTGGCTTCGAGAAAGACCAGTGACTCTTGCAAGTATGCGAGACATAGACTGAGTAACTTTTTCCGAGATTGAGTATCTAGTGTTCTGTATTCATCATTATCGAACAAGTCGCGTGTTTGCAGAATTTCGCTTAAGCCTACAGGATTCGAACTTGCCTTATCAATGGCATTCGATATATTATTTGACGCCATACCAAATGAAGCGATTTCATCAAGAAGGTTTGTGCCATTGGATAGTAAATGTTTTGGGGCTTCGATTCTTCTCTTGTTTATCTTTTGCCACGGATTGAGGGTAGTTTGATTTGATGAGTCTTTTGTGGATAAAAAAACTCTATGTGCGGCCATACTCCAAACTGAAAATTCCTCGGTAGTTTGCGGACCTATATTGCTGGAAATCAATACCCGAAAGGCTTCTAAGTCGTCAGGATATGTGTCAAAGTACAGATCCGCATCACTAGGACTTACAGAAATGTTGCGAGATGACAGACCAAAAAAAGCCATTCTTTTTCCCGGTGACATAGAGCCCAGGTTGTCGAGGTTATCGGGAGAGAAAAATGTCAGTGGATTGTTCCCATATTCTTTTTTCCATTCTGCATAAGTGGCAACGTTGTTATTCTCTCGTTCGAACTCATCTATAGGATCGCATAATGACTCTTGGGAAAACTGAGTGGCATTGTTATTTGTAGTATTCTGTTCTTCGGTCACTGGTATTGATTCAAATTTCATCATAGTTATATAATAGCTATAAATATGAAAAATGACCACTAGGGTCATTTTTCATTGAGTGCACTATTGATTTTACTTTACAAATCCTACCTCGCGAACTCCATCGTCCTGGTCTCACGGATGACGATAACCTTGATCTCACCAGGATATTTCAGATCCTTCTCGATCTTTAGAGCGATGTTGCGAGCGAGCTCCTTGGCGGCCACGTCATTGATCTCCTCTGGCTTGACGAAGATGCGTATCTCACGGCCAGCTTGCAATGCATATGACTTCTCTATACCAGGGAAGCTGTTGGCGGTAGCTTCGAGGTCACCGAGACGCTTCAGGTAATTCTCGATATTATCGCGTCGTGCACCAGGACGAGCGCCAGAGATGGCGTCAGCTGTCTGCACGATGCGTGATTCGACGGTTTCGTAAGGATATTCCTCATGATGAGCTTGCATAGCCTTGACTATCTCTTCGGAGGCGCCGAACTTCTGCAGGATGCGGCGGCCGATCTCGACGTGCGTGCCAGCAACCTCATGGTCTAGGGCTTTGCCTAGGTCATGGAGTAGGGCACCGGCTTTGGCGACCTGAACATTGGCACCGAGCTCTTCGGCGATCATACCAGCGATATGGGCCATCTCTACTGAGTGCTGCAAGACGTTTTGGCCATAGCTAGTTCGGAAATGTAGACGACCGAGGATGAGCATGATGCGAGGATCTAGACCTATCACACCACACTCGTATGCAGCGGCCTCGCCCTTTTCCTTGATGGTCTTGTTGATGTCTTGCTTGGCCTTTTCAACCACTTGCTCGATCTTGGCGGGCTGGATACGGCCGTCCTTGATGAGTTCGAGGAGTGCTAGACGTGCTACATGGCGACGTACTGGATCGAATGATGAGATAGTGATGGCGCCAGGGGTGTCATCAACCATGACTTCGACTCCGGTGATACGTTCGAAAGCCTTGATATTGCGGCCTTCCTTGCCAATGATCTTGCCTTTGACATCGTCACTAGGTATTTCGACGATCGTGGACATGACGTCTTGGGCGACGGAAGATGCTAGGCGCTGTATGGATATGGCCAGAATATCGCGAGCTTTCTGCTCGAACATCTCTTCACCTCTGGTGTCCAGCTTGTTCATGCGTATGAGTATATCTTCCTCACTCTGCTTCTCGACTAGCTTGATGAGTTGATCCTTGGCTTCGCTGGATGAGAGTTTGGCGATCTTTTCTAGTTCATGCTTGCGATCTTCCTCTAGTTTGTCGGCTTTCTCGCGGATAGCTTTGATCTCGGCTACACGAGTTTTGATCATCTCGACCTCTTTGTCGATGTCTGATTGGCGTTTGTCGAGGAGATCCTCGCGTTTGGCGAGTCGGTCCTCAGTCTGACCTATCTTGTCTTCTTTCTCTTTTATCTCTTTCCTGGCTTCTTCGGCGACTTGGGCAGCTTTGGTTTCGGCACCTGCGGTGATCTTCTTGGCTTCTTCCTTGGCGGATAGGAGCATCTCTTTGATTTCGAGCTCCATCGAGCCTTTCTTGCCTAGAGATATGATCAACCTCAGGTAATAACCTACAGCAACGCCAAGCACTCCGGCGAGAGCGAGGAATATTGCGGCTAATTTGAGTGACATATGCGGTGTTGGTCCGCCCTCTCCAAACTATGGTGAAATGATCTGGTTATGAGTCTTATGTATTGTGTGTAACTGGCTCTGAATCATAATTTTTAGTTCACGAAAGCGTCAGATCGGGAGAATCAAAATTTAAAATTGGTAACATAGGTAGCATACAACGAATATGGTGGTTTATGCAAGTATTGATCATATTACCTAACACATATATGCCGTGGAAGAAATCAAGCTCACCGCTTCCGAATGGGTTATATACTGCGAAGTGCCGCTTGCAATAGAGCGCCATCTAATGTATATTGTGTCAACAAGCAATAAATAGCGATAAACCAGTAGGGCATATGATATAGTAGAAATGTGATAATTATTTAATTTAAATATAAAAATATGTTAATACCAACAGTTATAGAAAAGTCATCATTCGGAGAGAGAGCTTATGATATATATTCACGTCTACTCCGAGATAACATCATCTTCCTCGGTGGTCCTATAGATGATCACATGGCAAATCTCATCATCGCCCAATTGCTATTCTTGCAATCCGAAGATCCCAAGAAAGAGATCCAGTTGTATGTAAATTCTCCTGGCGGTTCAGTCACTGCGACTCTGGCCATCATCGATACTATGCAACATATCAAGAATGATATTTCCACAGTCTGTGTCGGTATCGCTGCTTCTGGTGCAGCGTTGGTATTGTCAGCAGGAACGAAAGGCAAGAGGTTGGCATTACCGAATTCTGAAGTGATGATCCATCAACCTATAGGTGGAGCAGAAGGGCAGGCGTCAGACATAGAGATCAGTGCCAAACATATATTGAAGACTCGTATGTCATTGAATAAATTGCTAGCAAAGAATACTGGTCAGTCACTCGCACGTATCGAGAAGGACGTTGATCGTGATTTCTTCATGGATGCGGACGAGGCCAAGAAGTATGGAGTGATCGATCAGGTTGTTGTAGGGAAGAAGTAATCGAATGATTGAAAGATTCGAAGATCGAAAGATTCAATATTAGGGAAATATAGTAGATCAAATAAATAATTCTGAAATCAGTATGCGACTCCATAGATTCTATATAGCCGACGAGATAGTAGTTGGCAGAGAGTTAACCATCAGCTCTGCCGATCTCGTTCATCAGATACGAAATGTCTTCCGCATGAAAGTTGGAGATCAGTTGGTTATCTTCAATGGAACAGGTTTTGACTATATGTGCAAGATTGACAAAATAAATGATAGGAGTATCATAGTTAGCAATAGTGTTATAAGTCTAGCCGTCACTGAGTCGAAGCGCAATAATTATGTAATAACACGTAAGCTTTTTTTGGTCGCTTCAGTTGTGAAGAAAGACAATTTCGATTGGATAGTCGAGAAGGCCACAGAGTTGGGTGTGACGGATATTGTCCCGATCATAACTGAACGAAGTGAGAAGAAATCTCTGAATGAAGAGAGGCTACGTAGAATTGCGATAGAGTCGAGTGAACAATCTGGGCGCGACACTACTCCCCTGGTGTGGTCTATCATGGGATCGGAGAGTGCTGTCTCATCGCTAAAAAAAGAAAATCCTGGAATAGAGATGTTCGCGTTTCATACAGAAGGGGAGAAGTTCGAACGTGCAAAGTTCATGGGGGCTGCAGGTGAGGCCGGCAGTTTGTCGGAGGGTAAGCCTCGTGTAACTTCGCCTATAGCTGTTTTCATAGGGCCAGAAGGTGGCTGGACGCCTGCGGAGATAGAGATGTTTCACAAGGAGAATGTTCCCGTCGTTTGTCTCGGACCGCAGGTATTGCGGGCCGAAACGGCCGTAGTTGCCGCCCTCTCGGTGGTGGTGTTCGGGTGATTGGGGGGTTTCATCTGGGAATGATTTCACAGAGTTGAAAATCATAGAAGTTGAGCCATAAAATCTAGCTATTGACACATAGTGATAGGAGGTGTATAAAATATACAGTATTCAGGTCATTGAAATCTAGTAAATCAGATGCGAAATTGAGGCCGCAGCAAGTCGCGGAGTTGCTTCAGTTTCGCGTCTGATTACACACTGATAAGCACTCTGGTTCTCCGCGTGGCGGAGACGATGAGATGACACAGTCACTATGACGATGCGATCTATGATATGAAAAATAACATTGCAACTCCAGGGATGTGTTTGTCGGCCGGTGCGCGGTTCGCGACGAAGCTCGGTTCGATCAGTGCTTCACATGATCTTGTGGACGCATTTCTGAAAGAGGGTGACAGTCACCCCTTTTACCAGGTTATCCTCGAACACTTCACTCTCAAGGCATCGAAGACCCAGTCACTCACACCGTGGGTTGCTGCGGCACTCGCGAATTGGGGAGACTTCTACCAGAAGTTCTTTGGTATCGACCTCGATTTGACGGATCTCCGTATTCCGGAGAAGGTCGAGGGTTTCGACCGCCTGATCGTGATAGGGAAGGGTATCCGTCTCAATCAGGTTTGGAATGCTTACAAGGATCAAAAGATCCCGACTTGGCAATGGTGGGGTGGGTCGCTCGAAAATGCCATGCAGGAATCTGAACGCGGCATCGTAAACGAGAGCTATGCGATCTGGGTTCGTGACGGTCAGGAAGCAGACGAGGAGATGAAGGATCTCTCCGCTGATATGATCGCCGCTAGTAGCCCACAGAAGGTCGACACCGAGAGTTTACTCGAGAGGCTCGTCCACGGACTTCAGGTCTGGGATGCGACAAAGAAGCATCTCGATGTTGATAACATTACACTGTGTGCGTCGTCGCGCTCTGCCGATGGCGTTGTGCCGTGGGTCTCCTTCTATGACGCCTGCGTGTGCGTCTCCGGGTACTCTCCTTCGCATCGTGATCCGGACTTGCGTGCCCGTCAGGCAGTTCGGTAAACTTGTACCTTGTTCCTTTTTCACTCGGCCCCGATGCTATATCGGGGCCGACTTTTCGTATACAATGTGTATGGTTATAAAATTGGTTGATATCAATATATCGATAACAATTTACCAAAGATAGAAACTGCCTGTTTTCCTTTATACAATGATCAGAGTACCCCGAGTTGGACACAGAGAATCTCGAAGGAGGAGGGAGGTTCTCGGAGATATGGACAAAGGAAGATAGAATGGTCGCGCTATGCCGATGGCAATGTGCCGAAGGTCAACTTCAATGACGACAACGTGAACGTCAACAGGTACAATCCTTCGAATCGTAATCCGAACTTGCGTGCCCGTCAGAAGTTTCTCGCAATTTTTGGGAGTTCATATTTGAAGGACTCCTTTTGCGTAGGAGGTTATGTCATCAGTTTGTCCTTAAGGAAGCTATGTATGAAATCCACTTGCTTAACATTCTCGATATTTCAACCATGTCGCTTGATAGTTGTATGTATTTGTTTTCACCGATAATCTTTAGCTCGTGTTCAGTGCGAATGAGGTTCTTCAATACCTGAATTTGAACTCTTGCTAGCTCCAACGTCTTCAGTTTTTGATCTCTCCGTGTAAATGCCGCTTCTATTAGCAGGGCTAGTAACTTGACCGTGAGATCTTCATTGAGCTTGTGAAGTCCCAATTTGTCTCGTTTGGGAAGTTCGTGTCCTGTGGTATAAATATCTCTATGCAAGATCCTAACTTTATTGATGATCGTCGGCGTACTGCTGATGTCGGAGGAGATTTTTCGGGGGGGGGGCGCTCATAGTTGTGATTATTGTGATGTAATTTCTATCAAGAATTTGTTGGGTGCTTGGAGGGAATTTAGGATGGGAAAGAGATCAAATACTGATGTAGCGTCATTTGAGCTACATTTGGAGGAATATATATTCCAGATGCACGAGGTTTTCATTGGAGGGACCTGGAAACCAGACCCATATAGAGTGTCGATAATTGAAGATCCGAAACGTCGAACTATCCATGCTGCAAGTATACGTGATAGAGTTCTCTACCAAGCATTATACAGGAAATTGTATCCAATATTCGATCGGCAGTTCATATATGATGTGTACTCGTCACGCAACTACAAAGGAACACATGCTGGTGTAAAGAGATTTGCAATGTTTGCTAGAAAAGTCTCACAAAATTACACAAGGACAGGATATGTCCTAAAATGTGACGTTCGGAAATTCTTTGATTCTGTGGATCATGGAATTTTGTTCCAACTCATTTCAAAGCGTATTTCAGATGAGCGCGTACTAATGTTGATTTATAAAATTATCGATTCATTTCATCATACTCACGGTAAGGGGTTGCCACTAGGTAATGTAACTAGTCAGCTATTTGCGAATATTTACATGGATGAATTTGATCAGTTTGTAAAGCATAAAATCAAGGCGAAATATTATATTCGCTACTGTGATGATTTTGTTATTGTAGACGAGTCACGTGAGACATTATTGAATCATTTAGATAAAATAGGGCCATTCTTATACGAAAATCTCTCGTTAGATTTACATCCTAGAAAAGTTGAAGTACGAGAGTTACATAGGGGAGTGGATTTTCTCGGCTATGTTTCTCTGCCACATTATGCAGTGCTTCGTACCAAGACAAAGAAAAGAATGTTTCGAAAACTTTGTAATGCGAAAAAACAGCTTGACCTTGACTCGGAAATCATTTCAAAAGCAAAGTTTGATAACATCGTTGCCTCATATTCTGGTATGCTGAAACATTGTAAAGGTAGAAAGATCTTAGATGCTATTTTGAGAATAGTTGAATCTGGTATCTCTATTCAACAGGCTATTTAGCCAATTACCATATGAAAGTATCACTATTCTACTTCTCAGCCTTCTCCAACCACTGAAACACCTTCTCATTTGTAAGCACTGTCTCCGCATACGCTGTCGCTCTCTCGCGGTCAGCTTCTTTGTAATGTTCGACGATGTGATCCACTTCACTATCGATCTCTTTCTGATCAGGCTTGATATTTTCTTTCACAGCTATCGTATTTAGGATGAGTTGGAGTTTTGCTTTCTTCTCTGCGTGCGGACGCCAGTCTTTGCGGATGTCCTCGAGGGACTTCTTGGCGTGCTTCAGATAGTCGTCCATCTTTACTCCCATCTTTTCTATGTCGTGTTCGAACTGAGTCTGAGAGCGGTTGAGTTCAGACTCGATCATGATCTCTGGTAACTCCGCCTCGGTAGCATCTCCGAGCGCATCGGCGATCATGATGCGCAACTTCTCTCGCGCTTCATCTTTCTTGTTCTCGCCGATCATCTCGCGAACCTTCACCTTGAAGTCAGCGATGTCCTTGAAATCATTTCCTAGACCACGCACGAACTCGTCATTGAACTCTGGTAGGGTATCCATGATAGCTTTCTCATGTTCCTCGGGAGTCATCTTCTCATGATCATGGCCATCATGTGAGGCGCGTGACTTGCGGATCTTCAGGATAGATTCTTCGACGTCTTTGTCTGAAACTGACACGTCGATACCGCTCGCTTTCTTTACCTCGACGGCCGCGATCTTCTGGCAGTCCGGCAAGGTTATCTCTGGCACGACTGCAGTAGTGGCCTTGAATTCTAGTGGGTTACCTTTTGCAAGTTTGGTAATGCCGACGATCGGCTTTCCTATGGCGTCGATCTTGTTGTCGACTAGGATGTCTATGTATGCGCGCGACAGGGCGATCTCGGCCATCTCTTCGTTGATCACACGGTCACCGACCTTGGAGACGAGGATGTTTTCTGGTACCTGACCCTTTCGGAAGCCGTCGACAGTGATCGAGTCGTTAACATTCTTGAGAGCTTGCGAGCGGAACTTCTCCCAAACTTCCGCGGCAATACTAGCGGTGATCTCAACTTCTGATTTTGCGAGTTTTTTAATAGAGACGGAGTCATAAGACTTCGTTGGATTTGTATTATTTGTCATGAAGTGGAGTTTACACGAAGAAATAGCGTCGGGCAAGTTCTGGCACATTCTCCTAATATCCCTTGCGAAGGGATAAGTGTGAAGTTATCCACTTCATTACCCAGATTGACAGATACCCTAGGGGGGTATACACTCAGATTATGAATAAAAACAAACAAAAACTCGTTAGGAGGCTCAAGTTGATAGAGGGTCAGGTTCGAGGTTTACAGAAAATGATAGAAGAAGAGAAGTATTGTATAGATGTGATCACCCAAACTTCTGCGGTAAAGAGCGCCTTGTCGAGGGTAGAGGATGAGCTCATGGGTGCACATCTCAGTACTTGTGTGATCGAGCAGATGAGGGACGGTGAAGAGCGCAAATCTATCAGTGAGATATTGAAGGTTTACAGTTTAAAAAGAAAATAGATCATATGTCAGATACACAATCATTCAAAATAAAGGGTATGCACTGTGCTTCATGTGCCAGTATCATCGAAAAAACACTGAAAAAGGTGGACGGAGTAAGTTCTGTGGCTGTGAATTTTGGTACTGAGACTGCAAAGATAGTTTTTGACGAGAGCAAAGTTAGTGCAGAGCACCTCGCCAGGAAGGTCGAGCCATTGGGTTATACATTGGATATCCTATCTGAATCGCGAGATTTCTCGCGGGGTGCCAGTGAAATGGGGATGAGTGATAGTGAGCATGCTGAGCATCTAGGTCTCAGTCAGTCCAAGAAGGAGAAACTCGCCGAACTTCATGATATGAAGAACAAAGTACTGTCTGTCATACCTCTCGCGATCATCAGTATAGTTGTTATGGCATGGGAAGGGCTGGCGAACGTTGGCCTGATACCTGAGATGCCTCAGGTGTTGAGAAATCTACTCATGACTTTGTTGCCGCTCATGGCGACTTATGCATTATTCGTCGTAGGTAAGCCATATCTACTAGGTGTTTACAGATTCCTCCGATACGGCAAGGCCAATATGGATACTCTCATAGGGATCGGTACATCTGCGGCATTTCTATACAGTTTGGCTATAACAGCATTCGCAGATCAACTTCGTCCATTCATGAATGTGGAAAATACTTATTATGATGTCACTATCGTCGTTATCACTTTTATCGCGCTTGGTAAATATCTGGAGACCAGGTCAAAGGTCAAAACTGGCGATGCTATAGAGAAACTACTGAATTTGCAGGCAAAAACGGCTATCGTTGTTAGGGATGGTCGAGAATATGAGACGGCGGTAAGTGATGTGAGGCACGATGATGTTATAAGGGTAAAACCTGGAGCGAAAGTGCCTGTAGATGGCGTGATAACGACAGGTGAGTCGTTCATAGACGAGTCGATGATCACAGGTGAACCGATGCCGGTGCAAAAGAAAACAGGTGATAGTGTTGTGGCGGGAACTATGAACACTAACAGCTCATTTACTTTCAGAGCTGTGAAAGTCGGGAGAGAGACACTGCTCGCACAGATCATCCAGATGGTTGAAAACGCCCAAGGTAGTAAGGCACCTATCCAAGCTCTCGCCGACAAGATTTCTAGTATATTCGTTCCGGTTGTCCTAGTCATATCTTTTATAACTCTCGGACTATGGCTGCTAGTTGGTACCAGTGCGCTCGGGTTTTCCCAAGCACTGTCCTCGGGACTGGTATCTTTCGTCGGCATCCTCGTCATCGCCTGTCCTTGTGCACTCGGTCTGGCGACACCGACGGCGATCATTGTCGGGGTCGGGAAGGGTGCCAAAGAGGGAATATTGATAAAGGATGCCGCGACTCTGGAAAAATTGCATAAGGTTGATGTCGTTATAGTAGATAAAACCGGGACAATCACGATCGGTAAGCCGACTTTGGTGGATATTTCGAATCATTCCGATAGAACCGATAGTGAACTCATCGCGATACTGTCTGCACTAGAGACACATTCTGAACATCCTATAGCTCATGCGGTGATCAATTATGCGGATTCGATGACCACTTCGTCGGTTCACCGACTGGAGGTTTCAAACTTCGAGGCGATCAAGGGAAAGGGTATAAAGGGTTCCATAGATGGAGTTGAATATTATGCGGGAAATGCAAAACTGATCAGTGAAATAGATCGTGATTTTGATGTCGTGGAACTCGAGAAATATACAGTGCAGGGAAAAACTCCCGTTATTCTGGCTACAAAAGGTAAAGTTCTCGGCTTCGTCATGGTAGCAGATGAGATCAAAAAGGCTTCGAAAAAGGCCGTTTCAGACCTTCATGCACTGGGTATCGAGGTGATGATGTTGACCGGAGATGATGAGAGGGCTGCAAAGTATGTAGCCTCTGAAGTTGGTATCGATACGGTTATCGCACACGTATTACCGAAAGACAAGCTAGAAAAGATCAAGGAATTGCAGGCTGATGGCAAGATCGTTGCTATGGCAGGCGATGGTGTAAATGATGCGCCAGCCTTGGCACAGGCTGACGTTGGGATCGCCATGGGGACAGGGACAGATGTGGCCATCGAGTCTGCGGGCATAACGTTGCTCGGAGGTGATATTGCAAAATTGGTCAAAGCGATCAAACTATCAAAGATAACTATGAGAGGTATCAAACAAAACCTTTTTTGGGCATTTATTTACAATGTGATAGGTATACCTCTCGCGGCTGGTGCTTTCTATCCGATATTCGGTTGGCTATTGAACCCTGCATTTGCTGGATTGGCTATGGCCTTTTCGAGTGTGTCGGTCGTATCAAATTCGTTACGTATCAAAACCATCGGATTATAATATATCATTCATCAATATCACATCTATGACAACAGAAACAAACAAATCCGATAATTCACAAGAAAGAACGATGACATTCTATGTGAGTGGCATGCACTGTAGTGCGTGCGTGTTGCTGACTGAGAGTGAGCTCGGGGAGATGTCACACATCTCTAGGGTAAGATCCAGTTTGCATAGCCAGACGATCGAGGTGACGGGAATGTTCGGAGACAAGACCCTGGAAATGATCGCAGTAGAATTAACTGCACCTCTCAAGACGCATGGATACATCGTTTCGGCTGAAAAACCAGGGACAACGAAGAGTGGTATAGGAAAATGGTCGGACTTCCGTATCGCTATACCGGTCGCCATCGGCTTTGCTATAGTCTTCGTACTTCTCCAGAAACTCGGAATAGTGAATATGGTGAACGCCAGCAATGTCACCTATGGTACCGCGTTCGCGATCGGTATCGTCGCGTCACTTTCCACATGCATGGCTGTCGTTGGTGGATTGGTCCTATCTATGTCTGCAACATTCGCCAAAGATGGTGACAGAGTAAGGCCGCAGATCATGTTCCATGTTGGTCGTATCGTAGCATTCTTCATTCTAGGGGGAGTGATCGGCGCGATAGGGTCGGCATTTACTCTGAATGTGTCTGCGACGTTCATCCTGAATCTCATCATAGGTATGATCATGCTCATTCTAGGGCTAAATCTACTGGAGATATTCCCATGGGCAAAGAAACTGCAGCCATCGATGCCGAAGTTCATAGGGAAGTATGCTCATGGTGTTGCTAAACTCAACCATACGCTCACGCCATTGTTGGTGGGGGCGGCGACTTTCTTTCTGCCGTGCGGATTTACTCAGTCGATGCAGATATACGCGTTGACGACAGGGAGTTTTTTCCATGGTGGATCGATGATGTTGGCATTTGCGCTGGGAACATTGCCAGTACTGGCTCTAGTTAGCTTTAGTTCATTCAGTATGAATGGTAGTACCAGGTCAGGAGTATTTTTCAAGTCGGCCGGTCTGGTAGTCATACTCTTTGCGATATTCAATATTATAAATAGTCTCGTGGTTATCGGATTCTTACCACCGATATTCGATTTCTAGTATAATCAACATATGAAAACTCCCGTCATTATATCGATCATCATCGCTGGTGCTATCATCGGAGGATCCATGCTACTAGTAAATAGTGGCTCAGGATCGGCCTTTTCTGCGGATACTGTTGCGAATAATGTCAGTATCGTGGATGGGAATCAGATGATAGTAATACATGCAAAAGGCGGTTACCAACCAAGGAGAAGCATTGCAAAGGCGGGATTACCCAGTATTCTCAGGTTTGATACGAGCGGCACGTTCGACTGTTCAGCATCCGTCCGTCTCCCTAGTCTCGGTATCAGTAGATCGCTGCCGCTAACTGGTCAGACAGACATTGACATAGGTATTGCGAAAGCAGGTACCTTTCGAGGTACCTGCGGCATGGGTATGTATCCCTTTGAAGTGGAATTTACTAATTAGAAATTTTGAGTATCTATACCGGCGGTAGAATTGTTAAGGTCGTTCTGTAATGACTGGAGATCGTCAGTCGTATTCATTATCGGCTGAACGGTTTGGGAATTTTCGTTGTTGATGCCTTGAGTCGCAGCGGCTGGTAGCTGTGAGGCGATGGCGTTGTCGACAGGAACTTGTTGCTGCATGTTTGATCTCGAGGCAAAAAGGTATATGACAGCAACGATGATGAGGACTAGGACAACGAAGATGGCGATCACCGGGCCAACTTTCTTCGTACTAGTGGTAGCGAGACTGCTAGCTGCTGGGGGCGTAGTTACTGGTGAAGGAGTGACCATCGAGGGCATGATCGTTGGGCGGGTGACTGGAGCAGGGGTGACTGGTGGAGTGGCGATCGGTGTAGATGGAGCGATAGGGTTAGTTTGTGGGTCCATAGTATTTTATATAGTTAGTTGATAATAGTAGAAGTAGCAGTAGCATTCTCAATTTTCTTACCTTTATCATCGCCGAGTTTGAGTCCCATCGCCTTGGCGATAGCGACGACGACATCGTTCAGTGATTTCTGGGCATCTCGGATGGCTTTCTGTGCTACGCCTGCCAGGATTCTAGGCTTGTTCAAGTCTACAGTCGACGATGCGGTGGATGATGCTGTAGTTGCACCGGTACTGGTAGCGGTGAGACTGTTTATCTGGTCAACGGCATTCTGTGCGGCCAATATTTTGGCATCTGCGATAACGAGTAGGCGTCTAGCCTCGGCCATGTCTCGCGTACTAGTCGCGTTATTACGATCAGTGCTGGATGCAACCTTGTCGATACGGGAACCTATACGTTCGCGGACGTTATGAAGGTTGTTAACGGCCTTCTGGAGTTCGTTCACGATATTGTGTTTGCGTTGCTCAAAGATATTGAGAATCATAGCTCGACCGTTGTCCATATAGCCACGAGTTTTGTCTTCTAGATTCTGTTTTTCTTGTTGTTTGATAGCATTCGCTCTCTGTTGCATGGTCGAAGTTGACCAAGTGGTAGAAGCATTCCTGCCTAGTGTTCCGGTCGCGATCGCGTGATCTTCCAGTTTGTTATTTCTCAATTCTTGATTGATCTTGGCGTTTTCTTGTTTTGCTTTGAGGTTATTGAGTATCTCTTGGCCGACTTTTTTCGGAACGGGCCTCGCGGGAGTGCTAGAAGCATGGAGAGCATTTGGTTTTGGCAAATTCTCAGTTTCTGCTTTGGTTAATGATGGAACAGTGACAATGGCTATAAGGGCGACGATCATGAGTAATGTGTATTGTTTTTTCATGTTTATATAATTATTATAGGCACCATGTGGTGGTGCCTATAATCATAGCATAATGTCGAGTTAATATTTAGATGAGGAAGGCGACGATGAGCAGGGCGACGATATTCAATATCTTGATCATCGGGTTGATGGCTGGACCAGCGGTGTCCTTGTAAGGGTCACCAACAGTGTCACCAGTAACGGCGGCCTTGTGGGCTGGAGAACCTTTGCCTCCATGTGCACCACCTTCGATATGCTTCTTTGCGTTGTCCCATGCACCGCCACCAGAAGTCATGGATATGGCTACGAATAGGCCTGTAACTATAGAACCGACGAGTAAACCTCCGAGTGCGACTGGGCCGAGGACAAATCCGACAACGATCGGTGCCAAGACTGGGATGAGAGCAGGGATGATCATCTCCTTTATAGCAGCAGAAGTGACGATGTCGACACAGCGAGCATAGTCAGGCTTGGCTGTACCTTGCATGATGCCTTTGATCTCACGGAACTGACGGCGTACTTCATCGACGACTTTACCAGCAGCCTTACCGACAGCTTCCATAGATAGTGCGGCAAAGTAGTAAGGTAATAGCCCGCCGATGAATAGTCCGACGATAACCCTCGGATCACTCAAGCTAAATGAATAGCCTGTGCCGACAGCTTCAGTATATGAAGCGAACAGTACTAGAGCGGCTAGACCGGCGGAACCGATAGCATAACCCTTGGTGACAGCCTTTGTCGTATTGCCAACTGCATCCAATGGATCTGTAACATCACGGACTTCCTTTGGTAGATTGGCCATCTCGGCGATGCCTCCAGCATTGTCAGTGATAGGGCCATATGCGTCGATAGCGACGATGATACCAGCCATCGAGAGCATGGACATGGCGGCAACGGCGATACCGTATAGACCAGCGAAGTGGTAAGCCGCGAGGATGCCGAGAACGATCGTGATGAGTGGCCACGCGGTGGACTTCATGGAAATAGCCAATCCTTGGATGATATTCGTACCATGACCAGAGACACTAGCTTGCGCGATGGATTGTACAGGGGCGTATTTCGTCGAAGTGTAATATTCAGTGATAACGACGAGCAGTGCCGTTACGATGAGGCCGACCAGTGTACATCCGAATAGATTTGCAACACTGAATTGGCCATTTAACTTCATAAGTACGTTTGTAGTAGGGTAAAAAGCGATAGCTGAAAGGACTCCTGCAACGGCTAGGCCTTTGTACATGGCACCCATGATATTCTGTGATTTGCCCATACGGACGAACCACATACCGATGATAGAGGCGATGATAGCGATACCACCCAACGCGAGGGGATATACGAGAGCACCGTCGAAGCCTTGGAATATCGTATTGCCTAGCATCATAGCGGCGATAGTTGTGACTGCGTATGTTTCGAATAGGTCTGCAGCCATACCAGCACAGTCACCGACATTGTCACCGACATTGTCTGCGATCACGCCAGGATTTCTGGGATCATCTTCTGGGATACCGGCTTCAACCTTTCCTACTAGGTCAGTTCCAACGTCAGCGGCTTTGGTGAAGATACCGCCGCCTAGTCTGGCGAAAACTGATATGAGAGATGCACCAAAAGCGAGACCGATGAGTGAGCTGACGTCTTTGGTGATGGCGTAGAAACCTGTAACACCTAGCAGAGCCAAGCCGACAACCAGGAGTCCTGTCACAGAACCACCTTTGAAAGCGAGGGTGAGAGCTGGAGCGAGACCATGTCTAGCAGCTTCGGCTGTGCGAACGTTGGTTCTAACGGAGACATTCATACCTATGTATCCAGCGAGAGCGGATAGTACGGCACCGACTAGGAATCCTAGTGCGATCTTTATGCCGAGGATCAACCAGAGGATGATGAATAGAACGACAGCGATCATGAGGATCGTGCGGTATTGCCTATTGAGATAGGCTTTCGCGCCGGCTTGGATAGCGGCGGCGATCTCCTTCATTTTGTCATTCCCCGCAGACTTCTGGAGAATAGAGTTGATAAGATATGCTCCATATAATAGAGCGATGACTGACGTGACGAGGGCGAAGATGATGGAGGTTGACATGATGTTGTAGGGTTTAGGGTATAGGGGCGAGGGTTTAGGGTTTAGGGTTTAGGGTATAGGGTATAGAAACTGTGTTCGTTATACCCTAACCCCTAATCCCTAACCCCTTGGCCCTAACCTCTAGACCCTTGCGATTAATTAATAACAATAGTGCCGATTCTAGCAGGTTTTTCGCCATTTGGGAGGGTTGACAGGTTATCGTAATACATGTAATGTTTCGACGGATCGTATGAAACAAAACTCAGTAAAATAGAAAGGTCAGAATCATGTTCTCAACTGGCGATCTTCCTTGGTCGCTATTTTTTGTCCAGAAAAGCGGAGCAGGCGTGCATTTGGTGTGGCCAGGCTTCGTGGTATGAATATGCTTCATTATGAAAAAGTGGCCGCATCCAGTGTGGGTGCGGCCATGGCGAGCAATGTTGTTATCGATAATGCCGGCTACGGCCCGGCTCGTAGTAATATACTACCGGTGGTGGTCCATAGTATACGGGGGGTGGGGCATAATATACTGGCGGCGGTGGGGCGTAATACACTGGCCCAGGGCCGACAGCTACATAGCCGCTGCGTGTTCCGACGACACAACCGCAGCACGTGAGTACTGCAGTCAGTGCTAGCACCTGCAGTGCGTTCTTCAATTTCATAATTTTGTACTCCTTTATCGAGAGGTCTTCTCGATGTTCGTGTGTATTATACTATACAATATGGCACTGGGTCAAGGCGCAGACAGAGAAACCCCTCATGCCTCCTTTGATCTGTACATTTATCTTTATGAGGTTACAGAGAGTAATAGTCAGTAATTTTACAGCGAATGGCTGTCATGATGTTGTAGACATTGATAACCATAATATGTAGAATAGATGCATGGCAAATCTAGACAAACAATTCGTTATTTTCATCGGCAAGAAGATCCGAGAGGAGAGGGAAAAGATGGGCATCTCACAAGAACAGCTCGGAAAACTGGCCAAGATGCACCGTACTTATGTCGGTATGATAGAGCGCGGTGAGAAGAATATCACTATCTATAACCTCAGAAAATTTGCAGTGGCTCTACGTTTACAGGTAAGAGACCTCGTAGATTTTGATTAAGAATGATCTACATAATTCCTGGATTAGGAGAAGACTGTCAACTACAGCGGTATAGAAAGTTAACAGCCGTACTACAGTCCAATGGCCACAAGGTAAAGTGTTGCAATTGATTATTGAACTCGGGTTTATCTGATATGGACATATAGTAAAATCATCTTACATTTCAATAAGTAGTCAGAAGAGACGCACTCTTCCTATGAAAGCTAAATAATCAAAAAACAAAATATATGATAGATCTAAAAAAACTCGATGGTCCCTACGGTATCCCCGTTTACCATCAGCGGATGCCTGAGATGGTCAATACGGTTAGTCTCGGTTGGCTCATCTTCACCGGGGCAGGTGACGATATGGCTTTCGGGGCCCCAGGACTTCATCATTGGTTTGAGCATGTCCCATTTCGCGGGACAAAGCAGTTTCCGGGTGGCTATAGTGACATCCAGGGACAATTCATACCTCACAACGGACTCATCAATGCGTGGACCAATCATGAGGCCACCAACTATTATGGGGTAGTTCACAAAAGTCAGTGGCGTGAAGCTTTGTCAGTTATTACTGATATGGTTTCCAATCCATTACTTACAGATGAAGGTATAGAGGCTGAACGCAGAGTTATACATCAGGAAATCAATGGAAGTTTGGGGTCTGCTCTGGGGAGGGCTTCGTATGAGCTTCCCGGTCTCTTATATCCAGGACACCCTTTTGGTTCACCTGTACTCGGCAGTGATAGCTCATTGGCAGCGATAAGTACAGAAACGATTCGTCAAGCCCATCGACTAGGGTATGATCGCTCACGTGCAGTCTTTATCTGTGTCGGTAATATCTCAGACGGCGAGCTTCTCGAAGCTCTCGGACATGTAGCGGCCCAATTGCCGAATCACAACGTTGCCGAACGACGACGGCCCGCTTACTTAGGGCCTTTGCCGACTTGGCGAGCAGAAGTTACTGAACGTGAGACAGAATTCTCAACTTCAGTCGTACAGATGTTGTTTCCCCTGAGAGTAAATGAGGGTGAGACAACAGCTATGACCGAAGTTTCGCACATGTGCACATTACTGAGTGCTGTGTTCGGCCATGGCGGACTAGCCTCTCCTCTGATGAAAATAGTTAGGGAAGAGAGACAATTGGTTTACGGATGTTCTACTCGTTGGAACACTCGTGTTGGCGGCGGTTATTTCGGATTTCATGCGACCGCCAAGAAGGAAAACATCCAGCCTATTATCGATGCCTTTCACGATGTTCTCAAGGATCCATCTCTCCGCCAACCAGAGCGACTGGCAAGTATGAAGTCTCGTTTGAAGGCTGGTGCTGAAATGATGCCGATAGATCCCAAGGAGTTTTGTTACAAGGCAATTTCACAATTCATACACTGTGGTGGCGTTATGTTGAATTACAAGGAACAGATCGAATGGTTCGATAAGATTTCTATGGAAGATGTCGACATTGCCTTGTCTAGTCTCAAACCAGAAGAAGCCAGAGTTATCATCTTCAAGGGTACAGGGAAAATCTGATACATAGGTAATTCTCGAAACACAAAAGCGTAGCAGTGATGCTACGCTTTTTTACTGTTGATGTCGTCCTTGCTCAATATCTATTGTCTATATTGCCTTTTCTTTTGCCGGCTTCTTTGCGTCCGCTTCCTTGATCTCTGCTTCGGCAACCTTCTCGGCCGCTTCTTTTATGACTACATCGGCTGCTTTGTCGGCTATTTCCTCCTTTACCTCTTCGACTGCGACGGTTTCCTCGTCTTCATCCTCTGTACCATCTGCTTCGGCGAGGTTATCTCCACCAGCAGATTTGATATCTATCTTCCAGCCTGTTAGCTTGGCGGCGAGACGGACATTCTGTCCACCCTTACCGATCGCTAGTGACTGTTCGTCTTCGGTAACAGTAACAACGGCGCGATGAGATGAGTCGTCGAGTTCTAGTGAAACGACTTCTGCAGGGGAGAGGGCTTCTTCGATGAATAGAGCAGAATCGGCATTCCATTCGATGATGTCTATCTTTTCGCCAGAAAGTTCACTCGTGACTGTAGAAACACGGACACCACGCTGACCAACCATAGATCCGATCGGATCGATATGTGGATCATGTGAGACGACGGCGATCTTGGAACGAGAACCTGCCTCACGAGCGATCGCTTTGATCTCAACTGTGCCAGCGGCGATCTCTGGAGCTTCTGTTTCGAATAGTTTTGCCAAGAATTTTGGATGTGAACGAGAGAGTTTCAAGACGACGCCTTTCGGGGTCTCTTCTACGGCATAGAGATATGCGCGGATGCGATCACCGGTCTTCCAGCGCTCACTAGGGATCTGTTCCTCATAAGGGATGACACCGACGGCGCGTCCCATATCGATATATACAACACCTCGCTCAACCCTCTCGACGATGCCTGCGACGATCTGGTCTTGTTTCTGGCCATATTCGGCGAGAACTGAGACTTTCTCGGCTTCTCGGATCTTTTGGATGATGATCTGCTTGGCTGTTTGCGCGGCGATGCGTCCAAAATCAGCCTTGGCTTCGAGGGGGAAGACTAGTTCGTCACCGATCTCGGCATTTTTCTTGATTTTGCGAGCATCCTCTATGAGCATGTGCTGTTCTGGATTGAAACGGATCTTGATATCCTCAATATCGGCATCTTTCAACTCCTTGTGGCCCATTTCCTCGTCTCCTTCCATGATCACCTGATCACGATCGACGACGATCTTTACCTGCCAAAATTCGACTGATCCAGTATTGGAATCAAATGAGGCTCGAACGATCTGGCCTTTCTTGCCATACTCTTTTTTGTAAGCGGTAGCGAGAGACATAGCGATAGCCTCGAGAGTTTTCTCACGTGGAATACCACGCTCTTCTTCGAGTTGCTGTACTACGGAATTTATCACTTTTAGATCAAACATATATTTAGTTGTTATTTTGATAAGCGAGGATCTGTGGATGGTAACATACACAAGATCCGAGCGAAATCAAAAAGTTATATTAAGTTTTTAAATGTGAAGATGTGATGTGGCGCCCCCAATCGGGGGTGGATGACACCTATCTTAACAAACAAGTCCGCCGGACGGGCGAACAAGTACTGACAGATATAGTCTAGCATATGGTATAATAATGGCAATATGCTGATCGAAAATACCCAGCTCTACAAATTCATCCTCGATTCTGGATTGGTAACCAGAGAAGACCTGGATGCGGCGGTGAAACAGACCACTGAAGAAAACAGGGGCTTGGGAGATGTTCTCGTTACGAACGGCAAAATCACCGGCAACAATCTGAGACGTATGCAAGCATACGTTCTCGGGATCCCGTTCGTCGATCTACATGACAAGAGGATACCTTTCGAGACATTGTCACTCATACCAGAGCCGATCGCGCGTGCACATAACATCGTTGCGTTCAAGAAAGGGGATACAACTCTCGAAGTGGCCATGCTGGATGTAAATGACCTGTCTGCTATCGATTTCATAAAAAAGAAGGTAAATCTCAAGATATTGCCGAGACTGACAGATGCAGACTCGCTGAAAGAAACCCTGGTTCAATATCAGAAGAGTCTCAAGGCCGAGTTTGGCGATATTATCCAGAAGGAAGTGGCGGCGCTCAATCTGGTTTCAGATGAAAAGGGGGGTGAGGCGTCTGCGGACGATCTGAAAAAGATCGCTGAGGACCTACCTGTTATACGTATCGTAGATACGCTGATAAAGCATGCCATCATCCAGAACGCATCAGACGTACACATAGAACCGATGGATGATCAGGTGTTAGTCAGATACAGGATAGATGGCAGGTTACACGATGCTATGGTCCTACCTAGACAGGCCGGCCCTTCTGTGACTGCCAGGATCAAAGTATTGTCAAATCTGAAATTGGACGAGAAACGTCTACCTCAGGATGGTAGATTCCGAGTTGATGTGAACGGCGAGAGGGTTTCTTTCCGCGTATCGATCCTGCCGACTTACTATGGTGAAAAGACCGTGATGAGGTTGTTGCGCGAGAATGTTATCGGTTTTACTCTGGAAAGTATCAACTTTCATGGAGAAAGTTTGGAGCGTATACATGCAGCATTGAAGAAAACGACAGGAATGATATTGACTACTGGCCCAACTGGTTCGGGGAAGACCACGACTCTGTATACGATGCTCGACATGCTGAATGCTCCCGACGTCAATATTTCCACTATCGAGGATCCTATCGAGTATCAGATGGCTCGTATCAATCAAACACAAGTCAAACCAGAAATAGGTTTCTCTTTTGCCCAAGGAATACGAACTCTAGTTAGACAAGATCCAGATATCATCATGGTTGGAGAGGTCCGCGATGATGAGACTGCTTCGCTCGCCATCAACGCCGCTCTAACTGGCCACCTGGTGTTCTCTACTTTGCACACGAACAGTGCTGCAGGCGCTATACCTAGACTTTTGGATATGAAAGCCGAGTCCTTTCTCCTCGTATCAACTATCGACGTTATCATCGGACAGAGATTGGTGAGACATCTGACTGAGTCGAAGGAAGCATACAAATTATCCAGGGATGAGTTTGCTGAACTTTCGAAACTCGTCTCGTTGGATCGAGTATTGAAAGTACTGAAAGATGAGAAAATAGTGAAGGAAACTGATACCTGGGACGACATTTCATTTTATAGACCAGTCAAAGGTCCAGAAGATGACGGATTCAAGGGGCGAGTCGGTATTCAGGAAGTTATCAAGATGACGCCGAGCATCAAGGATCTAGTGATGAAAAGATCAACCTCTATAGATATCGAAGCCCAGGCCAAGAAGGAAGGTATGAGTACGATGATAGAAGATGGGATATTCAAGTGCGTGCAGGGACTGACAACGATAGAGGAGGTGTTGCGTGTCGTTTCAGAGTGATCCAAGATGAAACCGCCGAGCATTATGTATTGTAATTTTCCATTTTAATTTGTCAATTTTACATTTCCTATGAGCCATTTCATTTACAAAGCTAAAAAAAAGACGGGTGAGATATATAAAGGTGAGCGTAACGCTGCAGATCGTTATGAACTTTATAAAATTTTACGAGAAAATGGCGAGGAGATCATACAGTTCCGTGAGAAGGGGTCATCTAGGAGTGCCGGATTTGATATTTCATTTGGTTTGATCAGCGGCAAAGTAAAAACTATAGACAAGATCAATTTTGCCAGAAATCTAGGATCGATGCTCGAGGCAGGACTCGCGCTCTCGAGGGCACTAGCGGTCATAGAGAGACAGACGGGAAGTAGAGAGCTGAAGAAAGTTGTGACCAGTCTGATCGGTGAGGTGAATCGTGGAATAACGTTGTCCGAAGCCATGGCACAAAATGGGAAAGTGTTTTCATCCCTATTCATCTCGATGGTTCACGCCGGAGAGCAGAGTGGAACTCTGGCTGAGGCACTAAAGGTTGTTTCAACACAGATGGACAATAACTATATTCTGGAGAAACGTATCAGGGGCGCTCTCATGTACCCAGCTATCATATTTTTTGCGATGATCATCATCGCTATACTCATGTTCATATTCGTCATACCGACTCTCCTCGAAACATTTACAGAACTAGGAGTCGCGTTGCCATTCAGTACACGTATGATACTGGTTCTCAGTAACCTCATCCAGCATCAAGGTCTGTTACTTTTGGCCGCCATCGTTCTGGTGTCAGGTTTACTATATGCATGGGCGAAAAGACCGACAGGCAAGAGTATTATGCATAAACTAGTATTGATGATACCGATCATCGGCCCACTGGTTCAGGAAGTTAACACTGCTAGAACGGCACGAACACTGTCTTCATTGCTAAGTTCTGGAGTTGAGGTTGTGGAATCGCTGGAGATCACCTCGAACGTTGTGCAAAATGTGCATTTTCGGGCGGTTTTGAAGAATGCTATTGAAGCGATCAAAAAAGGGGATGTCATGTCCAGTGTTTTTGAGGAAGAAACGAAACTTTACCCAGTATTTTTCGCAGAGATGATCGGTGTCGGTGAAGAAACTGGGAAAACAGGAGACATGCTCCTCGGTGTTGCTCACTATTATGAGGCGGAAGTGGAGCAAAAAACGAAAGATATGTCTACTATCGTCGAGCCATTCCTCATCCTGATCATCGGAGGCGCTGTCGGATTCTTTGCAGTATCGATGATCCAGCCGATATATTCTCTCGTTGGGGCGGTGAATTAGGCACGGTCGCCACCTGATCTCTCGTGTTGATAAAATGAATCAACGATAATACATACATGATGGTGTACAAATATTATAATAAAACAGGTTTCACTCTCATCGAAGTACTCATAGGTACGGCCGTATTTCTGATGGTTGTAATGGCCGCATATGGACTATTTACAAATCTATTCAGATTGGCATTGGTCAATCAGGCGAATATCATCGCTGTACAGCTGGCAGATGAACAGTTCGAGATCATCAGAAATATGCCCTATGTGAATGTTGGACTCACGAACGGTATTCCTCTCGGCGTCTTGCCGAAGACACAGACTCTGACGAGAGGGAATTTCATATTTATTGCAACGACTACCATACGCAATGTAAATCTCTCGACATCTGCCGTCCAGGCTAGTGACAAGCTGATCGAAATAGAGATAGGCTGCCCATTGTGCAAGAACTTCAATCCACTGGTATTAACTGGTCAGATCTCTCCAGCCAACCTCCAGAATGCCGCCAATGGTGGTGCACTAGTCGTCCAGGCCTTCGATGCCAACGGCCAACCGGTCCAAGGTGCTACTGTCTATGTTCAGAGTGTTTCTACTTCAACTATCACTAACACAGACGTGACCAATAACAGCGGCATCCTGAATATCATCGGTATTCCACAAGGTGTGAACGCATACCAGATCATAGTGTCAAAGCCGGGGTATTCGACTGATAGGACGTACGCGATAGGGGCACCAGGTAATATCAATCCGACCAAGCCGAACTTCACCGTGCTGAATGGCCAAGCTAGTCAGGCCAGCTTCGCTATAGACCGACTGAGTTCTCTCGATGTAAAGAGTGTCACTCCGCTGTGCGTCGCGGTTCCGAGCTATCACTTTAACTTGAAGGGCATGAAACAGATCGGCGCAAGTCTGCCCAAGTATGACCAGAATCTCACGACTGGCAGTACTGGGTCACGTATATTGCATAACATGGAATGGGATACCTATACGGTGACTCCGACCGATACGGTTTCTGATATTGCTGGTATGAATCCAAACAGTCCACTTACTTTGAATCCGAATAATGCCCAAGATATCCAACTCACCGTAGTGCCGAAGTCTCCGAATAGTCTCATGGTATCGGTTATCGATCCTACAACTCGTTTACCTGTATCTGGGGCAGTGGTCTCGATATCAAAAGGTTCGGTGAATACGTCGAAGACTACTGGATCTGGCTATATTTCACAGACTGATTGGTCGGGAGGTGATGGGCAAGTGAGATATACGGCCAAAGATCGATACTTTGTTGGTAATGATCAGGTAGATACAGCCACGTCTTCGGGGGATATTCTGCTCCGCGAAGTTGACGGACTATATGATACGACTATTCCGGGGGTGCTGGAGTCTTCGACTTTCGATATTGGAACATCTAGTAATTTCTATACTCTCTCTTGGTCACCGAACAATCAGCCGCTTTTAACTGGGATAAATAGTGTGAAATTTCAGTTCGCAACAAATCCAACTTCTACTTCTGCTAGTTGGACATATCTAGGTCCAGACGGGACACCAGACACATATTATACGGTGCCAGGTGCGACGTTAAACAGTATTCACAATAACGATCGTTTTGTTAGATACAAGGTATACCTGAGAACGGAGACAGCAACATCGACGCCGTCAGTTTCGGATGTATCATTTTCTTACACATCATCTTGTCTACCACCAGGGCAAGTATTGTTCCAGGGATTATCTGTTGGAACCTATGATGTGACTGTTTCTGTATCGGGTTATGCGGTATACACTGCGTCGGTCACGGTTGATACTGGTTGGCAGGAGAGTGTAGTACCGATGGTGGCGAATTAGTTGTGAGAAATGAAATGTCAAAAAATATGAAATACGAAATAGGAAATATGCTATACGATCAATCACGAAAGAGACGTGCTCTTCGCACCGCAGCTCGTCAACGGGGCATGACTCTCATAGAGGTTCTAGTTACTCTCAGCATATTCATGTCGATAATGTTGGCTGTTATGCTATTTGAATACAACATGATCATGTATCCCAGGAATATTTCCGCATCTCTGACCACTGCCCAGGATACTCAGGTTCTCCTGAAAACGATGTTAAGGGAATTGCGAAGTATGCAACCGGGTGCCAATGGTGCCTTTTCGCTGATCGCGACTGGAACCAGCACGGTATCTTTTTTCAATGATTCAGATGGTGATGGTGTAACGGAGCAGATCAGTTATGCTATGAGCAGTTCGAGTATATATAGGAGTGTGGTAGAGCCCACTGGTATTCCTGTTGTCTACAATCAAGCCAGCGCGTTGAAGAGTATGATCGTAACAAATGTACGCAATGGATCTTCCACGCCGCTTTTCCAGTATTTCGATAGCAACTATACTGGGTCTAGTTCGCCGCTAACTCAACCAGTAACAACGACCAAGGTGAGTCTCATAAAGATCCAGCTAGTCCTCGACGTGGATGTCGACAAAATGCCTCCGCCAGTGACGTATACTGTACAGGTCAGTTTGCGTAATCTGAAAACAAATCTATGAGAACCAAGAAATATCTCATATCTCATGTCTCATCTGGCCGCCGTGGCGATATACTGATCACAGCTCTCATTCTTGCGGCCGTCACTCTCACTGTGACTGTCGGTCTGGTGAACTGGGGGGCGACGATGTTGGCACAGATCCGCAATGTGAAGGCCAGGGAACAGGCATTTCAGATCGCTGAAGCTGGTATCGACTATTACAGGTGGCACCTCGCTCAGTACCCGACAGACTATAGAGATGGTACAACTGAGTCGGGGCCGTACATACACGAGTTCTATGATAAAGATGGAAATATTATAGGATCATATTCTCTGACCATCACGCCCCCGCTTACTGGTTCAACTATAGTTACTATTGTTTCCAAGGGCACGGCATCATCAACGCCGCCGACGGTGAGGACTATACAAGCGAGGATGGCCATACCATCATTCGCCAAATTTGCTGTCGTTGCCAATGACAACATGAACTTTGGTTCTGGTACGACGGTGTATGGTCCTATCCAGTCCAATAAAGGAATACATTTTGATGGGGTAGCGCATAACCTCGTTTCGAGCGCTTTGCAGAAATACACAGATCCTGACTCATCCTCTTGTACGACGAGCAATTCTTGGGGCGTGCATACGTGTGTACCTGGTCTAGGATATCCAGCCGGTGACCCAGCATCACCCACAGCCTCGCCTCTGCGGTCTGATGTTTTCTTGGCAGGGAGATCGTACCCCGTGCCAGCTATCGATTTTACTGGGCTTACAGTAGGACTGACACAGTTACAAACTTCGGCTCAGGATAGTGGCAAAGAGTGGACGGCCTCCGGCAAGAACGGCTATCACATCGTTCTCAAGGTGACGAATGGTGTGACGAGCTATGATATGTACAAGGTTACAGCAGTCCAAGAAACTCCGCCCAATTGCGGTACAGACGGGACGGCACAGAGCCAGCTCAGTGGCCCTCAATACTATCAGTGGGGAACATGGTCTATAAAATATACTGTAGCTGGTAATAGTTATAGTGAAACCCGTATGGCCGGGACGAATGCGGATGGTTCTTGGCCCATACCTGCTAACGGGATCATCTTTGTCGATGATCATGTATGGGTAAATGGTACTATCAGCAATGCTCGCATGGTCATAGTTGCCGGGATCATCGGTTCTACTGATCCGACCAAGTATGGGAATATCATAGTCAACGATGATCTCATGTACACGAACCACGACGGTACTGACGTTATCGGGCTCATCGCTCAGGGTAATGTGAACGTTGGTATGATGAGTGATAACTCACTAGAGATCAATGCCGCGCTAGTGGCCGAAAATGGCCGCGTTGGTAGGTTTTACTACAATGCGAATTGCAAATTCAATAATGTCGACTATTCACGTCGCAGTTCGCTCACACTGAATGGTATGATCGCCACCAACGTTCGTTACGGTTTCGCATATAGTGATAATACGGGTTATGGTATTCGTAATATCAATTACAATAGCGATCTCCTCTATAGTCCACCACCGTCATTCCCACAGGCGACTACTCAGTATGAGCTCATGTCCTGGAAGGAGATATAGGAGAAATGCTATAATGTGTCTATGAATAAAAAACTAATAGTGGGTAATTGGAAGATGAACCCAGGTACATTGAACGAAGCGAGGAAGATCGCCAGGAATGTGAGGCGTGCTGCCCTCACGTTGGTGCATACAGAAGCTATCATTTGTCCTCCGTCAGTTTTCTTGGTACCACTCATTCCACGCAAAAAAGCTAGACATTTCAGTATAGGTGCGCAATCTGTATATTTTGCAGAGAGCGGTGCATACACTGGCCTTATCAGCACGGCGATGTTGCATGATGTCGGGGTTGAATACGTGATCGTCGGACACTCTGAAGAGCGACAACGCGGCGATACGGATGAGATGGTTTCAAAAAAGGTCAGAGCAGTGATCGAGGCGGGTATGACCCCCATCGTCTGTGTTGGAGAATCGTCTCGCGATGATGTGGGGGCGACGCATTTTGGTGCACTGAGAGAGCAGATAAGGAACAGTTTTGAAAATGTTCCAAAGAAAGCTGCGGGAAATATCGTGCTAGCATACGAACCTGTCTGGGCCATAGGAGCGAAAGACTCGATGGTACCTGAACAGATATATGAAATGTCTCTGTTCGTAAAGAAAGTTTTTTCTGATGTATTCAGCCAGGAATCGGCTGTAAAGATCTCTGTGCTATATGGTGGGGCAGTGAATAGTAGAAATGCAGCGGACATAGTTTCGATCGGGAAGGTTGATGGCCTACTCGTCGGTCGCGAGAGTTTGAATACTGTGAGTTTCGTGGAATTATTGAAGGCGGTAGATGCGGTGAAGTGAGTCGAGGCTCGATCATGTATATAGAGCCGTATTTTATAAGTAACCTCTCACACCTCTTGAGTCTCGAGGATATTTTGTGACCAATATACCAGCGCATTTTCCAAAGGATGAGTGAATCCTTGGAGCGAGTCCTTTGTGAAAATGCTGGTATATTGGGAACAAAGCCGCAGACGATTCAGCAGAATCGTGTCGTC
>CAILTI010000020.1 GCA_903837075.1 uncultured bacterium
CTCGCAGCAAGCTGGCGAGGTATTAAGTGGAAGCTCTGCTTCTTTACGCAGCAAGCTGCGGAGTATTTACTCGTTTGTTCTGACTTCGACTCAGATGTTGTGAATATAAAAATATTCACACATCTTCGCTTGTCAGAATAAAAAACCCTATTATACAGGCTATCCTGGATAATGGGTTCAGTAATGGGTGAGGGTGCGCTAATCTATTAGGACACTGAATGATTCGATTTGCATCGCCGCTACACATACCATGGCAACGGGGCTGAAAAATGCAGTAGCCTTGACGTGAGCATCGTTCAGAATCAGTATTTGTCAATTCCCAATTATTAAATTATTAACTTACTAAAAATACAATGTCAAAAATCATCGGAATAGACCTCGGAACCACTTTCTCGGCAGTTGCCGTCATGGAAGCAGGAACACCGAGAGTCCTAGAGAACGCTGAAGGTGCGCGTACAACACCTTCGATCGTCGCCCAATCCAAAACAGGCGATAGGCTCGTCGGCCTCCTGGCCAAGCGTCAGGCAGTCACCAATCCAAAGAATACAATATTTCAGGTAAAGCGCTTCATGGGTCACAATTTTGACGATCCAGAAGTACAGAAAGATATCAAGAACGTATCATTCGACGTGAGAAAGTCCGCAACTGGCGGTATCGAAGTTAACCTATCAGGCAAGTGGCTCCGACCTGAGGAAGTGTCGGCCATGATCATTCAGAAATTGAAGAATGATGCAGAAACACGACTCGGAGAGAAGATCACTGAAGCAGTCATCACTGTGCCAGCATACTTCAATGATTCACAGCGCGCGGCGACCAGAGATGCTGGAAAGATCGCCGGACTAGATGTAAAGAGGATCATCAATGAACCTACGGCCGCAGCTCTAGCTTATGGCTTCAATAAAAAGAAAGATGAAAAGATCGCCGTCTTTGACTTTGGAGGCGGTACTTTCGACATATCAGTTCTAGATGTTGGAGGAGACACTATAGAGGTAAAGTCCACTGACGGTGACTCACACCTCGGCGGTCGTGATATCGACGCCAAGATCGTGAATTGGTTGGCGGATACATTCAAGAAAGAGAATGGCATAGATCTGAAATCAGACGCATTGGCTCTGCAGAGACTAGATGAAGCAGCTGAGAAAGCCAAGATCGAACTTTCGACGGCGATGCAGACGGAGATAAATATACCGTTCGTTACTTCTGGCGCTGATGGACCGAAGCATCTCCTGGTCACTATGACACGCGCTATGCTAGAGGAGATGACAAAGGAGTTCATAGATCGCGCTATGATGATAACCAAGCGAGCGATAGATGCATCACCATTCAAGGTTGGTGAGATCAATGAAGTAGTTCTAGTAGGAGGGCAAACTCGTATGCCAGCTATGCAAAATGCAGTCAAACAGTTCTTCGGAAAAGATCCTCATATGGGAGTGAATCCCGACGAGGTGGTTGCGGTGGGCGCCGCTATTCAAGGCGGGATATTGGGTGGTGAAGTTCGAGATGTGTTGCTTCTCGACGTTATACCACTATCACTCGGGATCGAGACATTGGGTGGTGTTGCTACGAAACTCATAGAGAAGAATACTACTGTTCCTACTCAACGCTCACAGATATTCTCAACTGCAGCTGACAATCAGACTTCGGTGGAGATCCATATCTCTCAGGGTGAACGTGCTATGTCAGCTGATAACAAATCACTGGGCAGATTCATCTTGGACGGAATACCACCTTCGCCTCGCGGCATGCCACAGGTAGAGGTTACATTTGATGTTGATGCCAATGGCATATTGAATGTTACCGCCAAGGACAAGGCTACAGGCAAGGCGAACTCGATCAAGATCACGGCATCCTCTGGACTTTCGAAGGAAGAAGTGGAGAAGATGAAGGCCGAGGCGGCACAGCATGAAACTGAAGACAAAGCCAAACATGCGGCAGTAGAAGCGAAGAATATAGCAGAGCAGCTCATCTATACTTCAGAAAAAGCATTGAAGGATGCAGGTGAGAAGGTTCCAGCCGAAGTGAGAAAGGGTATCGAGGATAAGGTCGCTGACTTGAAACTCGTAAAAGATGGAGCTGATCTGGCGGCTATCAAGAAAGCAACCGAAGCTCTGTCGACAGAGATCCAGAAGATCGGTCAATATATGAATCAAAAGCCACCTGAGGGCGGCGCAGGAACTTCCGGCGCGGCTGGTTCGGCCGGCGCAGGTCCTGGTGGTCCCGGCACCAATCCTACTGGAGGTGCAGAAGGTCCGTCGACGGGCTCAGGGCAGGATAATGTCAAGGATGCTGAATTTAAAGAGAAGAAGTAAATGACAAGGCGAGACCTTGTCGGATCAGAAAAAGCCGACCACCCAGGAGGTGGTTGGTCGGCGATCAATAATATATATGAAAGATTATTACAAAACACTGGGAATAGATAAAGGTGCATCACAGGACGACATAAAAAAGGCGTTCAGAAAACTTGCACACGAACATCATCCTGACAAGAACAAGAATGACCCGACTTCCTCACAGAAATTCAAAGAGGCTAGTGAGGCGTATTCAGTATTGTCAGATGATAGCAAGAGGAAGCAATACGACATGTTCGGTGCGAACGGAGTTGGTGCAGGTGGACCTGGTGGTCAAGGAGGTTACCAGGGAGGGCAGGGATTTGGGGGATTTGATTTTTCCGGATTCCAGAATGGAGGATTTAACTTTTCGCAGGGCGGAGTCGAGTTCGATCTCGGCGATATATTCGGCGAATTCTTCGGAGGCGGCAAACGCAGGCCGAAGAGAGGCTCGAACATAACTGTCGATGTGGAATTGTCATTCAAGGATTCGATATTCGGCATGGAGAAGGAAATATCAGTCAGTAAAGAGAAAAATACGGAAAAATTGTCTATCACCATTCCGCCAGGTATCGAGAATGGTCAGGGACTCCGCGTACAAGGTAGAGGAGAGGAAGGTCCTGGTGGCAAGGGCGATCTCATAGTACGTGTCTGGGTAAAGCCACACGAGACGATCCGTAAGGAAGGATTGAACCTGATCATGGATCTGCCGGTCAGGTTATCACTGGCGTTGTCAGGCGGAGTGATCACGCTCAAAACATTGGAAGGTGAGATAGAGCTCAGAATACCACTCGGAACTTCACATGGTGAGATCTTGAGAGTCAGGGGTAAGGGCGTACCGTATGAGACAACGGGAGGAATATTTGGAACAGGTGGCAAACGCGGAGATCTGTTGATCATCACTCATGTGATCATGCCAAAGAAATTATCAAGAGAGGCGCAGAGACTGATCGATGGGTTGAAGGCAGAAGGGATATAGAATTGTCTCTTGTAGTAACCCACTCACATCTCTTGAGTCTCGAGGATATTTTGTGACCAATATACCAGCGCATTTTCCAAAGGATGAGTGAATCCTTGGAGCGAGTCCTTTGTGAAAATGCTGGTATATTGGGAACAAAGCCGCAGACGATTCAGCAGAATCGTGTCGTC
>CAILTI010000021.1 GCA_903837075.1 uncultured bacterium
GCGAGACAACTTTATCGTTATGTCGAACAATATCGCCTGACCAGTCTGCAAATGGGCCATCAACCCAAATGTTCGCACTGGAGTTATTACCAAGCTCCACCGGATAGGCCAATTCCTGACTATATGTCTCCTGTACCGACGATGGAATGGGCGTCGCATTGCAAAGTGCAACATCTATGCTTGGGCGACCAAGGTAACGGCAAAGCTCAGCGACAAACATACCAGACGTATATCCATGCGTCTCTGCTTTTTTGGTCATAATGTTTACGACCATGATTGTCAAAGCATTGGATTCTCGTACTGCGTCAGCAAAACCATCAACGAGCAAGTTCGGTATAAGCGATGTCCAGAAATCACCCGGACAAAAGACAATCTTGCCTGCTGCCACCAAAGCCTCATATGCCTTGGCATATATGTGTGCGGACGGTTCCAGCTGGGCGGATTTGATCGTGCGATCATCGTCTGTGGACCGATTATCGATAAGACCTTCACCCCTTAGAACCGCGCCATCACTCAAGGTCACAGCGAGATGAGCATCATCGAGACTAACCGGTAAGACCGTGCCGCGAACTTGGTAGAGCTGACACATAGCATTGATTGCCGCTGGAAGGTTCCCGGTAATCTCAGTCAGTGCGGTCACCAGAATATTACCAACCGTGGCATTATTCAAAGATGAAGCCCCTCGTTCGCTGAAACGAAAAGCCAATAAGTCTCGAAGGATCGGTTGAATCGAATCATCTGCCAAAGCCAAGATGGCCTGACGAATATCACCCGGAGGAAGCACTCCACGCTCATCGCGAAGCTTGGCCGAATGGCCACCGTTATCGAAAACCGTCTGTATTGTCGTAATGTTCGGGCGAACATTCTTCAAATGTTTAGCAACACGATACACTCCCCCACCACCACCGACGAGGACAATGCGTTCATTGAATTTACTTTTCATTGATCTCCTTTTTCTATGGTAACAGTACAAAAATAGCCTTACATAAGCAACCTTGCGCAAAGGCACATACTGATATACAATCCTGACACATTCTTACCAATTAACTAACAATTCATGTCACTCCTAGAATACAACGACGTTACCGAAAAGAAATTCATCGTCCTCGATGGCCAGCCCTACGAAGTAGTTTCTTCTCATGTTTTTCGTAAACAACAGCGCAAGCCAGTTAACGCTACCAAACTAAAAAACCTCATGACAGGAAAGGTTATGGAATACTCATTCCATGTATCAGAGAAGGTAGAGGAGGCTGAAATAGAGACTCGAGAAGTAAAATACTTGTATACCAGCCGTGGAGAATGGTGGTTCTGTGAATCAGAAGACCCTTCAAAGCGTTTCAAGGTGACCGAAGAACAGGTTGGTCCACAAGGAAAATTTTTGAAAGCCAACAGTATCATCGAGCAGCTACTTTTTAGAGATACCCCAATGAGTTTCAATATGCCAATTACTGCAGATCTCAAAGTCACAGAAGCTCCTCCAAGCATCAAGGGAGACACTGCGAC
>CAILTI010000022.1 GCA_903837075.1 uncultured bacterium
AAACAATCCGCTTGAATCATTGCGGAGGCATTTTATAGTCACTTCGTTCCTTAAAATGCACTTCTCGCAAAATATACTCGCTCACTCTGTTCGCTCGTTATTTTGCGGAGCCGGACGGATTCGAACCGTCGAGGGGGTTTAAAGCCCCTGCCTCTTTAGCAAAGAGGTACGTTAGACCACTCTGACACGGCTCCATTCCGATCACCATGCCATTCTTACACAAATTACCACTTTGAGAAAGAGGGTCGAAAAGATATGAGTTACGACTAGCTTTTCTCTGCTATAAACATATAATTAGCTTATGTCAGCCAACTTGAATACTAACCTTTTCGAATACTTCCGCATCACACCCCTCCAGAAGTCCGCACTTCATAAACTCGGTGTACACACCATAGAAGACCTACTCTACCACTTCCCTGTGAGATACGGCGATACGGCAGAAGCGCGATCCATCGATACTCTACAACAGGGCGAAACGGCCGTAGTATATGGACGGATTTCTGGACTGAAGACCAGCAAGGGATTCCGTACCAAGATCGCCATGGCTGATGGCTATGTCGAAGATGAGACTGGCCGCATCCACTGTGTGTGGTTCAATCAACCTTACGTCGCCAAGATGTATACCGACGGCATGTTAGTCAGGATCGAAGGCAAGATCTCACAACGACGGGATGCCCCAATCCAACTCTACTTTTCCAATCCAAAGATCGAAGTAGTAGACAAGTTACCACTCGGTGTGGGTGATTCACTTTTCGGAGATGATAGTGAGAAGCATACCCTGTATCCTGTGTACCCCGAATCTAGAGGTATCACGACGCTGTGGATCTATCATGCCATACAGAAAATATTCAAATCCGGCATATTGGAAACATTGGAGGAGCCTCTCCCAGACGATATTCTCCGAAAATACAGCTTGCCATCTATAAAGACAGCCGTCATCTGGATACACACCCCCCAGAAGAAAGATGATGCTATTTCCGCTAGAAAGAGATTCTCATTCGAAGAAATATTCCTGATCCAGCTCGGCAAACAGCAAGCTCGCAAGATGTACGAACGAGAACCAACATACAAGATCGAGACGAGCGTGAATAATGTAAATGAGTTCGTTCGCCGCTTCCCATTCCTAGCAACCAATGCACAGAACCGCGCTATCCAGTCCATATTGAATGATATGGCCCGTGACTTCCCCATGTCTAGACTACTCGAAGGTGATGTCGGATCGGGCAAAACAGCCGTCGCCGCCGCCACAGCTTACGCGGTCATGGTGTCACGGAGTGAGACAGAAAAACTAAACCCTGTTGATACGAAGGGTCTTTCGGAAGGAGCGACAGCGACTGAGAAGGAACGCGCCGCTAGCAAGCGGCGACGTGACCCTGAGGAACAACAGGGTTCAGTTTTTGGTTCTACTGATTCTATAAAACAACTCCAAGTCGCCTACATGTGCCCGACAGAGATCCTCGCAACACAACATTTCGAATCATTCATCCAATATTTTTCCTATATGCCGATACAGATCGCACTCATCACAGGTTCAGGTTGCAAGAAATTCCCTTCGAAGGTCAACCCCCGAGGATGGACAGATATCTCACGCGCACAATTATTGAAATGGGTCGCAGAAGGATCGATCTCTGTAGTTATCGGTACGCATGCATTGATACAGAAGTCTGTAGCATTCAAGAACCTAGCGTACGTCATCATCGATGAGCAACATAGATTTGGCACCTCACAACGCTCAAAATTGGTGAAGAAAAACATGGGAAATCAGCCAGTGGTCAACGACAAGACTAAACCCTATACCCTAACACCTAGCCCCTCTGCAACTCCCCACCTCCTGTCTATGACCGCAACGCCTATACCACGAACTCTCGCACTCACTATGTATGGAGACCTCGATCTCACGATCTTGGACGAGTCACCTGCTGGCCGCAAGCCGATCCTGACAGAACTAGTCCTGCCCGGTGATCGAGAAGCCACGTACGAGAAAATACGCGGAGAGCTCAGAGCCGGGAGACAGATGTATGTCATCTGTCCACGCATAGACGAACCAGATCCAGACAAAGAAGCGGCAGTTATCGCCAAGTCAGTCAAGGAAGAAGCCAAGAGACTCAAAGAAAAGATATTCCCAGAATACGAGATCGGCGTATTGCATGGCAAGATGACACCGAAAGAGAAGGATAGGACAATGATGCATTTCAAGGATTCAAAGATACATATTCTGTGCGCAACATCGGTCGTGGAGGTCGGCATGAATGTCCCGAATGCAACGATCATCATCATCGAAGGAGCAGAGAGATTCGGTTTGGCGCAATTACATCAGCTGAGAGGCCGCGTGATGAGGAGTACTCATCAGTCATACTGCTATGCATTTACCGAGACAAATTCGGCAAAATCCATCGACAGATTGAAGGCTCTACAGAATGCCAAGAACGGATTTGAACTAGCAGAACTAGACCTCGCCCAGAGAGGTGCAGGTCAACTATCAGGCTCCAAACAATGGGGAGTTTCTGATATCGCCATGGAAGCCCTACAGAATCTGAAGATGGTAGAAGCGGCCAGAACTGAAGCTGTGAACCTCATAGAAAAAGATGTCAACCTCGAGGAATTTCCAATATTGAAAAAGTCTGTCGCGAAAAACAAACTTACCGAACATTTTGAGTGATTGGTGATTGCGATCACTAACCACTAGTCACTGCCCACTAACCACTGGCGACTATTTCGAAGTGTACTTCTTCATTACCTCTGCCTCAACATCCGCCCTCGGTCTACCAAACTTGAGGAATGACAACTCTTTCAATTTTTCTACTTGCGAAGCGTTCCCCTTCGGAGGATAGATAGTTGCGATACTGAATGGTTTGGTCGTTTTCCCATTGGACAACAGCTTCACGTATGCATTGTAATTGTCCAGATTGATGAGATCGTTGACAGTGAAAACTGGAGTAAACTGCTTTTCGATGAATTCGGCATCTTCGAAACCGACTCGGAGCACAGCCATAGAACCCACGTTACCAAAAACAGCATTCTTGATCTTTTCATCCAACTGGCCGATGAACTGGTGAGCTATCGTCATAGACAATCGATATTTTCTCGCCTCTGACAGAATAGTCGAGATCGAATCAGTCGTAATATTCTGGAATTCGTCCAGATACAGGAAAAAGTCAGACATCCCCTTATCGAATGAATCAACACGAGACAGAGCGGCCATCAGGATCTTGCCGACCAATATGAGACCTATGAGATGTGAGTTGATATCACCGAGTCTACCCTTGGCGAGATTGACTATCAATATTTTCTTGTTGTCCATAACGTCACGCATATTGAATGAAGACTTCTCCTGAGCGATGATCGGTCTCATGATCTCGTTCGCTAGAAAGACGTCAAATTTTGAAGTGATGTACGGCACGACGTTCGCCAGAGATGCTTCCCCACCAGCCTTCTCTGCGATCTCACGCCAGAATTGGACGATGACGGGATTCTTGCATTTGGAAATCTTCAAGTCTCGGAAAGCTTTGTTCGACATCACACGCGAAACATCCAGCAATGTGCATCCGGATTCTGGATCCTCGACGACTAGTCCTGTCGCGTTGCGGAAATATTGTTCAAAGATCGGTCCCATCGATTCTGGGACACCGCCATAAAGCTTCTGGAAGATACTGAACATCTCATTCACAACGAACGTCTTCTGCTCTGGAGATCTAGGATCGTATTCGAGCATGTTGAGTGCCATCGGCCTATCTATGGATGCCGGATCGAAATAGATCACATCTTCTAGGCGGTTAGCCGGAACATTGGCCAATATATCTACAACTTCAGAACCGTGCGGATCGATGAAACAAACACCGTGACCAGCCTTGATATCCTGGATGATCATGTTCTTTATGAATGCCGTTTTTCCTGTACCAGTTTGACCGATGACATATAGGTGCCTCATCCTATCCTCATCGGTGATGTATATATTCTGTTCCACTCCACGGTGACGATTTATACCCATCAACGTCCCACTCTGAGCGAGATCGAATGGTGCAGGTGCCGTGCCCGCTTTGGTCTGTTTCAACTGTGGTGCTGCACGTCCGACGTTAGATGCTGGGAGGTGTGCGATAGTGGTCATCTCCTCTAGGCTGAGTATCATCTGCTCCTTCGGATCGAATGTTCGTAGAGAAAACTTCTCCAGAACATCGGCCAGTTTACTATTGGAAACCTTTTCCCATTTGACTGCATTGCCATGACCATTTTCCAACTGATTGAAACTGGACTCGAGATCGTGCAATATCCCCTCTGCCTCGATATTCGTTGCCGCCGAGGCGACGATGCGTATGTTTACAGAGATAAAAGGACTTTTCAGCTTGTTCGTGAACTGTTCGATAGCCGTCTGATCCACAGCCTGAGCGCGTTTCGCTAGATCTTCTTTTTCTTTGTCTCTCTTTTCCTGACTTTTAAATGAATTCGAGAGATCCTTGAAGATCATACCGACAACACCGCGATCTATCTCCTTCAGAGCATGGTCAACCTTCGCACCTTTACGGATCTTCTCGATCGCTTTCGCGCATTCCTTGGAGTACGCATCCTGTTTGTTACCGATCATGAACTGTATAGCCGCACCTTCACCGTCCTTGTCAACCTTGGAAAAAGCATTCAGCATAGCATTCAGTGGATCGACGTCGAACTCTTCGTATGATCTCAGTGGATACAAAGGGTGTTTCGACAATTCAGCATATGAAGCTACGGCGACTCCCTTTTCATTGAATATATTGTAATCATCGGCATGCTCGTGTATATGTGCGCCATGGAATATCGCCAATACCTGCTTCTCGAAAAGTTCCTTACGTACAGTTGGTACAGAGACATAGAATACGAATTGCTCACTACCATTCGCCTTGGCGATCTCGATCGAGAACCAACCAGCACCAGCATTACCCGCAGAACTCTTGCTATCCAATATCGATAACATGCCAGCATAGAACTGCTGCATACCAGAGACTAGCTCCTTGAGCTGCTTCCTTTTATCATCTTCACTGAGTTCTGGGAGACTAACTTCGAAAAGAGTCATGTGTAAAGGTTTCCACAATTCATCTTTTTCGCGGAGACCAGTTACGGGATATCCGGAAGCGATGAACTGTATGAGAAATCTATGGAAATCATCCAGGAGATGCGGATTGTTCATTTTCTCCACAACATTCAATGTGTTTCTCACACCTTTTTCTTGGAGCATACCGATCAACCCCTCGATCTGTTTGTCATGAACCTCGGGACTGAGCTGTAGGACTATCTCCCCTGTCTCCTTCGCCTGCATAGCGTAATCCTGATGCAACACTTCATTCAGTTCTGTAGCTGCGTACTGCTTCACGACTTCATGGGCCGCTTCATGTGGTGCCATCTCCAGTCCACGTGCCTTTGCTTCCTCTGATCGTGTCAAAGCCGCCTCATGTAGACGTGAAAGTTCTGCTTCTGGATTTGCTAGCTTTTCCTGTCCTTCAAAGACGGAGGGATTCATATGCGAATATTATAGCATGACTGCGAGTGGTGGTAGAATAGATTGTTCACACCTAGTACAAATCAATGTCCGTCCTCCTGGACTCGAACCAGGAACCGAACGAGTATAAGTCGTTTGCTCTACCAATTGAGCTAAGGACGGGAATGTATTCGCATGTATTTCAAGCCGGACTTCACGAACAAGTACAATTCTTTGCCATAATGAAGAATATTGCAAGTCCCGTGCCCAAAACCATGTACGTATGTTATATCATGAAATGAGCTACTTTTGATATAGGGCTTACGAAAACATCTTTTTGGTATCTTCAGATAGCCTGCCCAGTATTCTACCTCATTATCGACATTCATGTCATTATACAATTCTATAGTTCCTTTATTACACTAGTAAATTCCCCTACTTCCCAACTTCAGGCGAGATCACTTCCTTCTTCTTCAAGACTATACCCTGCTCAGCTACCAGAGTTTCATACTCTTCACGCTCTATAGTCTCCGTCTCGACGAGCCTCTTTGCCACAGTCTCGAAGGCCTTCTTGTGTTCACCCAAAGTCTTTTCCGCGAGAGCTCTCGCCTCTGTCATGATACGAGTCACTTCTCCATCTATCTCAGCGGCAACTTTTTCTGAATATTCCCTATCAGAAACACCCATACCGAACATGACCCTTCCCTGAGCACTCTCGAGCGCGACTGGTCCGATCTTTTCTGACATTCCATATCTAGTAACCATGTCACGTGCCAGAGCCGTAGCGACCTGTAGATCATTGGAAGCGCCAGTTGTCATATCGCCGAAAATGATGCGCTCTGCAACATAGCCGCCGAGAGATACCGCGATATCATCTAGGAATTCACGCCTAGATTGCAACCTTCGTTCCTCGAATGGCAATTTCAATGTATATCCAGCCGCTCGACCCCTAGAGATGATCGAGATCTTGTGCACAGGATCTGCGTTCGGTAGTACTGAGGAAACGATAGCGTGCCCAGCCTCATGATAGGCAGTGATCTCCTTTTCTTTGACCGACAACACATGACTGCGTCTCTCTGGACCGAGCATCACCTTCTCTATCGAGCGGATGAGATCGAACTGACCGATCTTCGTTCTATTCTCTCTCGCCGCCAAGATGGCCGCCTCGTTCATGAGTGATGCCAGATCTGCACCAGAGAATCCAGGAGTTCTTTCGGCGACGACCTTTATATTCACATCCTCAGCCAACTGTTTCTTTTTAGCATGGATCTTCAATATCTCTTCCCTATCCGCCCTATCAGGCAGATCGATAACTACACGTCGGTCAAATCTCCCTGGTCGGAGCAATGCCGGATCCAGAACATCTGGCCTATTGGTCGCCGCCATGACGATCACCTTTTCATTTGGTTCGAAGCCGTCCATCTCTACGAGTATTTGATTCAATGTTTGTTCCCTCTCATCATTACCGCCACCCATGCCTGAACCGCGTGTCCTACCGACAGCATCTATCTCATCAACGAAAACGATGGATGGTGCCGAGGCCTTGGCCGTCTTGAATAGATCTCTCACACGAGAAGCACCGACGCCGACGAACATTTCCACGAATTCTGACCCGGAGATCGAATAGAACGCTACATTGGCCTCGCCGGCAACAGCGCGAGCTAGCAAAGTTTTTCCACATCCCGGTGCACCCATGAGTATCACGCCCTTCGGTATCTCCGCACCTATGTCGATGAACTTCTTGGGATTTTTCAGGAAGTCTACGATCTCAGAAAGTTCTTGTTTGGCTTCCTTGGCGCCAGCGACGTCTTTGAAAGTAACTTTTTGCTTTGTGTCATTGGGCATAGTGATACGCGCCTTGGACTGACCGAAGGTCATAGCCTGCATACCAGCACCACGAACTTGTCTAGTCATTATCCAGATAAATATAATGAGGAATAGGAGCGGTGCCAGGAATGGTGCCAACTGGCCTACCCAATACCAAAATCCGCTCGGACTCTCCACTGTGATGGTAGTAGAAGCTAGCACTGCTGGCGACACTCCGAGTCTCGACAAACTTTCCGTTACAGAAGCGTCTATCTCCTTCTGAGCTGTCTTTGTCGACTTGTCTGCATATATCGCGATGATGGTGTCGCCTTGGATATCTAGTGAAGTTACCTTTCCTTTTTGAACATCCTGTGCGATCGATGTGATAGAGATCGCTGTAACGTTCGTAGATCTAGATACGAGCTGTGCGTAAATACCGGACATCAATAGAAATCCCAATATTACGATGGCGATGATATTCAGGAAACTCATCTTGGGCGTGCCGGGCTTCTTGGCATTCTTTGAAGAATTATCTGGTTTTTGACCGCTATTATTTCCGCGACCTGGATCAAGCTTGTTGGTAGGAAGGCGGGAATCCATGTGATTTATTGTATTTTTTGGCATGTGTCCATCATGCCATAAATACGCCGCAAATGGAAGAAATCACGTTTGTTTTTTGTTCGATGAAATTAATTTCACCAATATAAACAACAAAAAGGCACCCGATGACGAGTGCCGTGAAAAACCGACCGAACTATTTGCGGAGTTGATCGATAACAGGACGAAATAATCTCGCCGAACGATTCCCCCGAGAAACCTGTAGACCAATGATTTGCCGAGGCCTCGATAGTCCCGCCTCATCGAACAGGTCGTCTGGACTTTTGAAATCTTGCGGTTTGAATGTTTTCCTCCACCACCACGCCCAGGAGGAGATGAAACGTGATTCGCTCCTGTACCGGAGACGTCCGCATTTCCTGCAACGCGAGAATATATACGTGCTAACATAGCGTCCCCTGAACGATGAACTTGAGACGTCACAATTCTCCTCGATGTAATTCGTCTGGTGCATTCGGAGGCATCCACAACCGTCGATCTCACAGCGCCTCTGGAACATTCTGCGCATTTTGTGCTCTAGCCGTAATATTATGATGATGAGAATGGCACCACCTACCATGAATTCGTAGTTTGTGATCATCTGATTTCCTTTCTCCTGATTTTTAGTTTCAGAACTCTCCCCCACCACATTACATTGTAACGGTGTAATGGTCAACCCTAGACCTTGCTAACCATGACGAAGAGTGGTATAAAATCGGCAGACAGGTCAATCCAGACCTTTGTCAAAACAAAGAAAGGAATAGTTAATGAAAAATAGAATCATGATAATGGGCGCTCTTGCGCTCTCCGTCTGTACTGCGGTTAGCTATGTTCGCGCCCAATCAACGTATGTCTACAGACCTTCTTCGATAGAGGTCAGTAACGCCATTGACGATGCCTACAATGCCAGAAAGGTCCCCAAAGGCACAGCTTCCATCATCGTGAATTGCCTCGTTCACTATGGCAACAATAGGTACTTCGACAATTCCGTTGCCGGCAACATGACCAAGTCTCGTTCTCGCAAGGTTGCTTCGAGTGCATACACCAAGCCTGAGAAACAACTCTTTGAACTCATGTACGACGCGGCGACCAGTACCCCCGAATATATGGAAGATACAGAACTCCAGATATTGGGTGTGAAGAACGGCGCCAATCTGAAAAAGGACGTGGCCAAGAGACTGTCGGGAGACAATGGTCAACTGAGAGCACTCGAGAGCTATTCTCCAGAAGAGGTTGTCACGATCTACGAGAACTTTTCGCAACCGTGGTTCACGTATGATAACGACCCTTACTCGAGGCCGACGTGGGCTGCAGTGAGTCTGTGGTATGCCAAGCTGGATATGTGCAAAGCCGAGATGGCCAAGCGCTCTGTCGTTCTACGCCTCCTCGCCGACCAAGGCAAACTCGATATTCCCTCTTCCACTAGTTTGGACTTTTTCTGGAGTGGTGCACCATCGATACTCATAGATCTCTCTACGATTCGGTGGTCGAAAAAAGATCTCACCGATCTCCGACGACTGTCGTCCAATCCGCTGTACTATGAAGCGGCACAGAGACAGTTCAATCTGATCAAATACGGTATGAGGTGATCTTCTTCGCTTATGATACAACCCCGAGTCGATACTCGGGGTTTTTTACATTCTACCAACCGGATTTTGACAAAGAGAAAGACCTTCGCAAGAAAGCCTGTAAAGGTCAGTCTCATGAAGGTCTAAAGGTCCTCGGTTAACACCTTGAGCTGTTCTAGAGCCGCTTCATCTACTCGACGAAAATCGAGAGAACATGTAAAACCCTCGTCTTTCATTAGTGCGCGCATTACTGGATCATGACTCACTCCGATGACACGCAGTGTCGGATCATGCAGCCTGGCATGCGAGAACAGAAGATGAGCACTGCCATCTTGACATGCATTATTTACAATCACGAGATCATACTTTGTCTCGTCGATCTTAGCGATCGCAGAATATACCGACACCGACTGGTGTGTCACAACCTCCGCCCCCTCAAAGCTTTCGCACGTATCACTGACGGTATCTGGCATTGATACTAACAAAACCATAAGTTTCTTTTTCATATATTTATCACAATTTTTCCATTTTTTCTGCTGTTTAGAACAACATTACCTTATGTGACTATAGCATGCTTATATAGACTCGTCAATTCTTTAACCCATAACATGTTATGATTGAAATGTTCCCTTTTTGGGGCTTTTAAGACCTAGGAAACTAGGCAGGA
>CAILTI010000023.1 GCA_903837075.1 uncultured bacterium
ATGGCATCGGAAATGCCGCGGCCGCGGGCGAGCTCTTCTTTCATGCGCTCGAATATCAGAATGTTAGCATCTACGGCCATACCGATAGAAAGGATGAATCCAGCGATACCTGTAGCCGTCAATGTTACTGGTGACAAAACTCCATCGATCATCGTCATGAGTCCATAGAAAACGATAGCTGCCAATCCCCAACCCCAGTGATATCTCATCGCCATGAACATGAGAATGATACAGAATATGATCACTATCGGAGAAACACCTAGTTTGAATATCGCCAAGCTCAATGTCACATAGACTGCGAGGGCGATCGTGGCGATGAATCCTGGCAATCTGTACCAAATGATCAAGAATAGGGCAATGATGATGAAGGCCACTATACCAGCCTTGATGCCGCCATTGACCGCTTCCTGACCTAGAGATGGTCCGATCGTCTGTGAAGAAAGCAATGTTATAGGTACTGGCAATGCGCCGAAATTCAGATTGCGCACCAATGACTGGACTTCTTCGATAGTGAAGGTTCCGCTGATCTGTCCTTTGCCGTCCAATATAGCATCTCGTATAACCGGTGCAGATATGAGCTTACCATCTAGGAATATTCCGAGAAAATCACCGATATGTGCCTTGGTAATAGTCGCGAACAGATCTCTTCCGTCTGATGTAAATGTCAGTCCAACTAGTGGCTGATTGGTTGTTTGATTGAACTCTACACTGGCCTTCCCTACCATGCCTCCAGTCAAACCTGTTGACTTGAACAAGGCGAGATATGCAGGACTGGTCGTGATGTCAGTACTCGTACTATTCAGTGCATCCGTCGAAGAAGCGAAGGTGCTCATCTCATCTGCTGTAACTAGTTTGAACTCGAGTAATGGTGTGGCACCTATGGACTTCACAGCGTCATCTACGTTCGTGATGCCTGGCAACTCTACGATCAGCTTGTACGCGTTGCCCTCCGATGACAACGCCTTATCTTGTTCTGTCTGTACTAGTGGTTCACTGACCCCGAATACATTGACGCGTCTCTCCACTAGATCACGGAGTGATGTCATAGCGTCACCAACATCTGTGGCCGCAACCTTGGAAACGTCTGCCTGATAGACTAGGTGTGTTCCTCCTGATAGATCGAGTCCGAGATGGAAAGCGTGCTTCGCATCAGTCCCATTGGACGCATATACGAAATAGCCAACTGCAGCGGCTATGATGAGGACGAACACTGCTCGGGCTCTATGTTTAAGCATGTGGGTTAGTATAGCTATTTCCAGAAATTCTGCAACTATTTCCCTACCCTCTTCACTAGTATTTGTAATGTACGTAACCCTATCTTTATATCGAGAGCGAGAGATCTATTCTTTATGTAATACAGATCATAAGACAATTTGTCCTTGGTATCTTCTGTATCAACGGCATGATGTGGATGTCGGTCATGATATATCTGCGCCCAACCAGAGAGACCTGGTTTCACTAGATGTCGCGCATTGTAATATGGGATCTCCTTTTCATATACATCGACGAGTGAAGGCAGCTCTGACCTAGGTCCAACCAATGACATCTGACCAGTCAGCACGATCCAGAGTTGTGGGAGTTCATCTATACGTGTCGATCGGAGAAACTTACCGACACGAGTCACTACATGTGAAGTCGTTCCTGTCGATCCATATCGTCCCTCATCATTACCCGACATACTACGAAATTTTACCAACTTCACTATTTTGCCATTCTTACCGACACGATCTTGGGTGATGAACATCGGCCCCTTATCTTCGAGTTTTATAGCAACGTAAACAAATGGATATATGATGAGCGATATGATGCCACCGAAGAATGCGATGACGATATCGATGACTCTTTTCAAAGTATCGTAAACTCGCCTATTACCCAATGAAGTTCCAGAGTTCTCCACCAACCACCTTTCCCCTACCATAGACAGCGGGATCCGATCAAAGATATTCTCATACATCTTGCTCGCGTCGATGATCTGTATGCCAGAAAAAATCATCGAGTACAGGAACGGCATGGCGGCTTCGACTACCCTGTCGTGGAAATCAACAACGATGATAGATGAATCTGTCCTCTTCACAGCTTCTGTTATGAGTCTGACTGTCTCTCTGATCGGATTTGCCGACGTTTCTACCGGTTTGACATGCTCTCGAAATACTAGACCATACCTACCATTACCATTCACGTGCGTATAGAGATCATCCGCATCTTCCCCATTACCAACCAATATTGCTGACTGTTTCCTCGAGGAACTCACTACTGGGAACATGACTACGCGCCACAAGAAAAGTGCACTCGTCGCTATTACGAAGTAAATAAATAGATTTGCCTTTGGTGCGATCATACCCGGCGCAAAATAGAAGAATGCTATACCTATAGCGATATTCACTATCTGCACTCGTAGCAATAGACCTTGACTACGATCATGCATGACGGTGAGCTGTTTGTCATAAAGTCCAGCGATAAAATTGATCATGATGAATATCACGATGAGTATCGAGAATGGCAGAATATGCGTAGACAACAGCTGTCTCGATGGGATCTGACCGTAACGAACAGTCAGTGTTAAAACTAGAGAAAATGCGTACGCTATAAGGTCTCCGATAACGAGCATCCCGCCAATCCTGGAATTTGTGACCGATATCATGGTTAGAACGCTAACACGGAATCGAGAATATTTCAATAGTTCAGCTAGCGCTACATGCTGCCTACAAAATCATTATTCCACCTTGTTTCCCAGATATCCCTGAATCGTACGGATATATGTTTCGTATAGTTGCACGAAACCCTTTGCAGATTTATAGAAGATAAAATTATCCTCGTCAAAATCATATTCATGTATCAATATATTTCTCAAATTCGAACTTTTGATATATTCTGGCAAAGCCTCTTCATCTAGAATTTTCAGATCGGCCATCCTTTTGAAAGATTCCTTATAAGTATCAGGGGTTTGAGCACCCATTTCCGTAACAATCTGAGCATTGATATCGCTTGCAAGTTCTATAATTAGCTGAAAATTTCTCTCCGCAGATCGAATATTTTTAAATGATGACTTGAATTCTGGAAATGGTATTAGAACGAGTTCTTTCAACTCTTTCAATAATATAGACATTTGTTCCAGCTTTTTTTGAATCAGATTTTTAAGCATATTTTTTCATCATTATTTTCTCACGTAAACGACGAAACTTGGCAGTGTCCACATATTCTTTGAATGCCCTGACCTTGAATCTGATAAACTCATCGTAGTTTCCATCAACAAGTTGACCATTGCGCGCAACTTCAAACTTGAGTAGAGGCGAGGCTGATGATAGATCTACTAGATCGATCTTGTCTTCGTTTATATCAAATTTCTTTGCCAAATATTCAGCAATACCTACCCTTTCTGAAAGAGAATACGGCGCGTCCTTAAGTACACCAAAATCATGATCTGACATGTCGGTCTTTTTGCCGTTGATTTGGGATCCGAAGGCGATGATCAGTGGCGTATTCATGTATAAAATATAACATAGAATGCGCTCAATGAATAGGGCAAGAGCAAATTTGCGAATCTAGAACGCGAACGAATGTTCGCAGCGGCAGATGTTCAAGCCAGGGAACATTGCACTGGGTTAGTGTACAGATTGCCGAAAAACCGCTAAAATGCTAACTTTAAGGTATGAAAATCCTATATGTCATCACCAAATCCAATTGGGGCGGTGCGCAGAGGCATGTATTCGATCTAGCAACGGCTATGAAAGACAAAGGTCATGACGTCTGGGTGGCTGTCGGTGGGAACGGAATATTGATGGACAAGCTAGAGAAAGCTGGTATTTACACATTTTCCATCGCTACTCTAGGTCGCGATATTTCACCTGGCAAAGATGCCGGATCATTCAAGGAGCTATTCACTATCATAAAGAACAAGAGGCCAGATATCCTGCACCTACACAGTCCGAAAGCCGCCGGTCTCGGTGCACTAGCTGGACGGCTACTCCGTGTCAAAAAGATCATCACTACAGTACACGGCTGGACATGGAACGAGAGTCGACCATTCTATGAGCGAGCACCGATAGCATTCTTCTCATGGATCACGATGCTACTATCCAGCACGACGATACTACTTTCGGAGAAAGATCGCTCCCAGGCATTGTATTTCCCATGGGTCAAGAACAAGTTGACACTGATCCCTCTCGGCATCAAACCTCCAACATTCATGTCGGTAGACGGTGCCAAGCAGTTCATCAGTAAACTGATAGGTATGGAGCTAGGTGAATACAACAAGAAGACAGTGATCGGATGTATAGCGGAACTTCATCCCAACAAGGGGTTACCATATCTCGTCGAGGCCATGTCTGTGGTCGTCGAACAAAGAACGAACGCTATCATCGTCATTCTGGGAGACGGCCAAGAGAAAGATAGTCTGCAACTAGCTATCAAGGAGCGAAATCTGGAAAAACATATTTTCCTAGGGGGCTTCGTCGACAATGCTTCCGACTATCTCAAAGCCTTCGCTGTATTCGTCCTACCATCTATCAAGGAAGGCTTACCATACACTATCCTCGAAGCTGGCTGTGCTTCCCTACCTGTCGTAGCGACAACTGTCGGAGGTATTCCCGAGATCGTGGAAGATATGAAGTCTGGCATCTTGATCCAGTCAAAGAATTCCCGTGAACTTTCACACGCCCTTTCATTCATGATCGAACATCCCGATGAGCGCAAGAAATACGGCACCGCCCTGAAAGAGAGAGTTACCGTCAAGTTTGGTATAGATAAAATGTTGTGGATGATAGAGGGACTGTATAACTAGAATTTAGTAGTTTATTTGCATACTATTGTGGTCCTATGAACTCATTCTTGGTGAGATCCTTGTGCGCTGTTCTAGAATACTTCCTCATCGCCATCAAGATTCCCAATGAGAGAAACTCCGCTAGCATGTGTGTGCCCCCATAACTCATGAAAGGTAATGGTGTTCCTGTAACTGGTAATAGCTGCATATTCATACCAACATTGATGCCGATATGCACGATGAAATACACCGCTACACCAGCACCAAATAGGATCTCAAAATTCGTCGCACCATTCATGGCGTTCTTGATGATTCGCCAGATGATAATTCCGTAAAGAGTGAACAGAATGACGATACCAACAAACCCCCACTCCTCAGAGAATGCAGCGAAGATAAAGTCCGTCTGATATTCCGGCAAGAATTTTAGTCGTGACTGCGTGCCATATCCGACACCTTTTCCCCATATTTCTCCTGAACCAACAGCGATCGTCGACTGATATGCATTGTAGCCAGCGCCGCGGATATCTGACAGAGGATGGATGAAACTCCTGATTCGATCTTTCTGGTATTCCTTGAAACCAAAATTCCACAATATAGTGAAGATCAGTACTCCGATAGCGATCATGGCAAAAAGATGCTTCTTGGAAATTCCCGAAACCATCGTCATGCCTAGCCAGACGAATGCGATGATCATGGCTGATCCGAGATCTGGATTAACCAATACCAAGGCAAATATGATGAATGCGTAAAAACCTGATACGAGGATGTGACGAACATTGGCGATCTCTATGTGTCTCCTAGAAAAGTATTTGGCCAGTATGATGATGAGTGCAACCTTCGCAAAGTCTGATGGTTGGATAGAGAATGAACCTATGGAAAACCAGCTCTGCGCTCCATGTGAAACTTTGCCCAAGAAAAATAGCGCCCCCAACAATGAGACTGATGCGATGAACAAAGTAACTGATACCCAGGTCGAGCGCAAGAATCGCATATCGATAAAGCTTATTACAAAAAAGGCAACGAGAGCCACGACGATGCCCACCATCTGGTGCTGTGCGAACGAGTTATCATCCGTGAACGAATGCATAGTTACCAAGCCCGCGGCCAAGATCGGTATGATGGCACAAAAAAGCCACCAATCTATGCGGCTTCGTGACTTTTCGTTCTGCAGACGGTATTCCGAACTGACTATCTTATCCATGGAGATAGTTTACAAGGCAGAGTACTTTAGGACAAGGTCTACCCTTGTCGTGTCTTGTCACGCGCGCCTAGTAATCATGTTCAGAACGCACCGAGGACCTGCTCGAGCGCCCCAGAAACATATCTGTAAAAAAATTTCTTTTACAGATATGTTTCATAAAGCACGAGTTTCGCAGGTGCGAGAGGAACATTATTACTAGGCGCCCTTGTCAACACTTCCCTACTCCTGCACAGGTAGAACATCTATAGAAATAACTTTTCCATCTCTGCTGCGTGGCCATGTGAATGGTGCGACAGATGAACCATTCGCTGGTATCTCATCTATCGAGGTTTTGGAGAAACCGAGAGCATTGCCATCTTTGTTATATAGAACGACGTAGACACTGACATTAGCTAGCGGATAAATATCATTATTCTTCAGAGTGACCATGAGTGACGAACCGCTCGCATCTTCGGTATAATCCTTACTACCTATAGATATTTTGGCTAGTGGATCTACCCTCTTCAGCCAATTCGGCGCTGATGTGAATTCGAATAGAGCCCTGGCTGGTATACGTGCACCGACATTGACTGCACCCTGGAAAGCCAGAGTATTCCTATGTGGTGGTAATGTCACGACGCCAGACTGGTCTGTAATGATCAGGCCATCCTTGTCATACAACATGAACCTGTATGGTGCATTCTTCGCTTCACCAGTGGTGTTCTGATTGACTATATATGCCGCCACATTGTAGAGCGACGGTGCGACTTCTTCGAACCTAGTCCATGCTACATCCGCTGATAGGAAAGAGCTCTGACAAAGTTTGCTGCACGATCCTCCACAGTCAACTCCTTGCTCACTACCATTTCTCACACCATCGAAACATGTCGGTGCTTTGTAATAATGCAAGAATATCGGCAACACTACCACTACTGCCAAAAAGACGATGACGATACCGCCGTAAAGTGATTTTCTATTTTTTGACCAGGAAGACATTGGGTGGTTTAGGGGACGAAGTCTATGTTCCACATCCCCCATTTAATTATGCTCTGACTTACTGAGGCGACGATGTTGCCTGGAGAGTGCTGGTACTCGATGCGGAGGATTGATTCATCTGACCGCGTAGAGTATTCAACCGTGCACGCATCGCCTCATTGTTAACTTGAGTCTGTCCCAAGCCCGCTACAGCGACGACACCGATGAATGGAAGCAAGATGGCGACGAAGATACCCACAACGAGGAAAGCTATTAACCACCTCTTGAATGCTATAGTCGAAACCATCGCCGCGCGGCTGGCCTTGAGTGAGAGGTATAGTTTGTAGTTAAATATGAGAGCCAATGGACCCATCACTACAGTAAGTACCAGATTCAGCGCGAGAGAGATGATGGATGTTGTGGTCGAGGTTTGACCGAAAACAGCTGCCACTGCTAGGTCTATCAAAATAAGGATGGCCATCAATATCAGATAGACCAACGCGAATGACAATATTCTACCAAAAACTCCCCACCACCTTCCCCGAACCAGACTGAAAGATTCTGTAAATGCGGCAAATCCTCTGTGGCCATCGAGAACTCTGGCAAATAGAAACACGCACAGGAAATTACCAATGATGATACTTGGAACGAATACAAATACACTGGAGCCCATGATGATGAGCACCTGCAAGATTCCGAGACCAACAACAACCCAGAAGAAAGTGAAGCCGATCTTGTACTGTGGCCACAATTTTACACTTCCAGCATTACCGCTATCTATCTTTTGTATAGCATCGATGATCGTTGGTGCCATAGCTATAGAGAACACCACACCCACTAGCAAAACTAACAAACTGACCAAGAGCATACTTTCTCCGGTCATCGCTAATAAAGATCCGGCAACCATGATGATAGAAGGTACAACTGCGAGCGGCATCAAGATATTCCAATATGCCTTGAAGAAATCCCATGAAGATCTGAGTAATGCACCCACCCCTTCGAGAGATTGGGACGATGCAACTGACTCAAATGAGCTAGGGACATCGATCGGTGGGACACTGATCGGGGCTATAGGAGTAACTGGCGTGATAGGTGTGATAGGTGCGATGACTGGTTCAGAATTGTTTGGTTCCATGATAATTGGATAAAATTAATAAAATAAACATCAGAACTACGGCTAAATAACCAAGCTCGATGAGCTGGTCCAATTATCGCATAAATAGACCTCGAGTACCATCTCGGGATTTAAATGAATTTCCTTATTCGGATCTCGTATCTCTCAGTCGTTTATATACCCACCAGGCAATTCCGGAAATCACGGCAACGATGATCAAGATCACGATCCATAACCAGGCACTGTTCGATCCACTGGCCTCGGCCACGGCCGCTGTCTGCACATTCAGAGCAGGTTTCACTACCGCCTTTGTCGCCACGGCACTTGCCGCCTTTGGAGCCAATGACTTTGTAGTTTCTTCATCAGCTGGATAACGTGAATACCCAGGCTCTATTTCCGTAACAGCCGCAGGCTTCCTATCTGGAGTAACCGTAGGTTCTACTAGCAGATCCGAGGCGGCGATGATCGTGTAATTTCCCCCGACTACCGCTGAGGCAACTGACACACCCTCACCTATAACATCAGTACTGGTCGAAATGACAGAGGCGAGACCGGCGGCCTCGGCCTTGACCGAGACTGACATCAGAGTCTTGGTCGATGTGGTGCCTTTCGGGATACCGATCAAAAAATATGGTTTCGAACATGTCGGAACAGACTGACTCATGAGACCCTCTGCTACAGTTATGCTTTGGCAGGACAAGTTTTTGAATACCAATGTACCCTGAACTGCATAAACATTGTTACCGGCGGCATCGAGTCCGAGAGACACCTTGAAAATATCCCCGGCCGACTTCGTGAGACTAGCAGGCGAAACAGAGACCGAAGCCGCCGCAGCAAATACCGTACCAACGATACCGATAGTTGATAGGCAGATAGCCGCTGACAATATGAGCTGTAGTTTGATATTTTTCATGTTTCAGATTTACTTTGTCCAATTAGCCATTAATAATGCGAAGTCATACTCATCAACCTTTCCATCTTTATTGTAATCAGAATTATTCGCCCCCATCTTACCCCAACTGGACATCATCAGAGAAAAATCATACTTATCGAAGGTGTAGTCTCCACTGGCAGACGCCAGCTTGGTTACGCCTGGTGTAGTCGTGGCGGTCGTCGTTGCAGTGCCCGTTGTAGCGGGTGTTTGTGCTGGTGGTGTTGTCGTTGTCGGATTTCCACCAGATGACATGATCGGAGCCGGAAGAACATTAACTATACGTGTAGCTGTAGCTTTATTATTGGCACTATCAGTTGCCGTATAGGTGATCGTGTAAGCACCCACCGTATTTGTATCAACTGAACCAGTGATAATGACGATAACCGAACCATCTACGTTGTCATTCGCCGTGGCGCCAGGATCGGTGAATGATCCACCGACAGTCAGACTCATCGGATTGGTACCAACGAGAGTGATAATAGGTGGTGTGGTTTCGGGCAGAACTGTTACCGTTACGGTGTAAACTTTCGTAGAGCCGTCAGCGGCAGTGACCGTGTAAGTTACCGGGCCACTAAGATCAACCGCTACACCATTCGCTGGACTGCTCGAAGCTCCCGTAATTCCGATAGTTGGAACGAGAGCAGTGACATTCGTAGCATACGGCACACTGAGGCCGATATTCGTTCCACTGATGAGCCCTGTAACCTTCGGACTCAATGCTTCGAGATCGAATGAAGTGATATCCTTGGCAGTATTGGAAGCCACCCTTACAGTGACATGATACTCCTTGGTTGTCGAAGCATCCTGGGCTGTAACTGTGTAAATACTAGCCACCCCCTCAACGAATGTTGCATTACCAGCCATCGGATTTACTGATGCGCCATCTGGAAGTGTGATAGATATTGGAAGATCAGCCAAACCAGAACCGAAAGGTAGAGTCATGGTGATATTATTGCCACTGATGACACCACTAGCTATCGGATTTCTGGAACTAAACGAGAGCATATCTGCCGATGTGTTTGCTCTGACAGAGACCGTCACTGTATAGTTCTTGGTCGAACTATCTGGAGCCGTAACCGTATAGGTGACAGATCCTGTAAAGTCTCTAGCCACTCCACTGGCTGGACTGACAGTACCTGCAGAAATTTCTATAGTAGGAACGAGAGCAGTCAGGACGGTTCCGTAAGCCATAGACACCTCGATATCTGTTCCCGTTATGACACCTGTGCCTTCTGGGAAGCTGAACGCTGTGATTCCTGCCGATCTTACTACCGTCAATGTAAATACTTTCGTCGTAGAAGCAGTCCCCTCACAACTACCGTCACACATCGTCGGGATTCCTACACTGATCGTGGCAGTTAGAGTGACTGTCGTATCTCCCTGTGCGTAGATCGGCCTATTTACCGTCTGACCATCATTACTCACAACTGCCGTACTAGAAGATACCCATGATATGGCCGAGCCATTCGGGCCGGTCACTGGCAATGGATTGGTGAGGGCTACGGTGATATGTGACAAGTCCGCATTCTCCCCTTTTATCAGACTATCTATCAGGGCGATCTTGTCAGCAGCTATGGTGGCATTCGCCACTGTTCCAACTACTGCGTTATATCTATCTACCAAGGCTGTTTTGGCCCCTCCAGCGGCGACTGCGAGTAGAGCTGTATGAGTTGTCGTTGCTGCCGTGATGGCCGCTGTTAGATTCGTTCCGATGGTCAGGTCTGTTGCAACAGCCGTTTCTAATTCCGCTACAGTAGTTGAAGCAGTTGAGAGGGCTGATATCTGGGTGTGAGCGGCCGTCAATACAGCGAAGTTCGTAACTAGTGCTTTCTGTACCCCTGTCAGCGCCGAATATGATGAACTAGCGTTCGCCACAGCTGTACTGTCAGTTAGCACCAAGTTTGCCACTGTCGGTAGAGCAGCGATCTGATCTATTACGGCCTGCGCTATAGCTATATTTCCATCTACTGTCTCCGCGAGCACTATCGATGTAAATATTTTGCTATCAGTGATCAATCCTTTGGTGATCGTTGCGGTCAGGGTCACAGTCACGTCAGAACTACCGAAGACTGGCCTAACGACTGTCTGACCATCATTCGAAATGTAGCTAGTACTACTTGCCGTCCACGTGATCGTAGATGAACTGACAGATCCGACTGCTGGCAATGGATCGGTGAGGGCTACGGTGATATGTGACAAGTCCGCATTCTCCCCTATTATAAAACTATCATCTAGAGCGTTCTTGTCATTGGCGACGGCGGTAATATCTGGATTCCCAGTTGTGGTTACATTCACTGCATAAGATGTAGTTGAAGTATCCGCCGCAGTAACTGTATATATTACAGAGTTAGTGAAATCTCGAGCTTGATTTGAAAGTGGACTGACGGATGATCCGAAGATCGTAATATTCGGAGCGAGAGTGGAAAGGTCAGTCGCGAATGGCATTATTAAAAGTATTGTATGATCAGCTTCATTGATCGTCGTCGATCCAACCTGACCAGCAATAGCGAATGATGAAATTTCTTTTGAAGCATCGATGGATAGGATCGCCGCATAGGCATTGATCCTTTTTCCAGATACCGTCTTACCGGATAAAGTTGGTAAGCTATCACCTGTTGTCAAAATCGTACTTATAACTCGGGATGGTGTAAGGCTAGAATTGTATCCTATGATCAGAGCGGCGAGACCGGCAACATATGGCGCCGCCATCGATGTACCATTCGAAAAAGTATATGTATCAAAGGAAATGTCACTAGATGTCGACGTTGTGAAGATATCCTTCACTGGAGCGCCAGCATCATTACTAGATGTCGATGTTGTGTAAATATTCGTCCCCGGAGCACCAACATCAACTGAAATTGCACTATAATTTGAAAAAGAAGCTAATGTATCATTCTGATCCGTCGCCGCCACCGAAATGATGTTACCCAAATTGATGTCTGAAGGATATTGGTGAGCAACTTCATTATTACCTGAGTTGTTACCCGCCGCCGCTATGAAAATACCTCCAGAACTCCTAAAACGACTGATTGCATCGAACTCTGATTGTGAAAATACCGTTCCCGTGAAGCTAGCGTTGATGATCTTGGCTCCATTCTGAATAGCGAAATCAATAGCCTTTACCTCACTTGCCACATCAAAACCAAATTTTATCGCCATTATCCTTGCGTTTGGCGCAACACCGATCACACCCTTATTATTCTTAGCAGCGGCAATGATTCCAGCGATCTCGGTTCCATGAGGGGAATATGTAGGAACTGGATCGATATCATTATCCTCAAAATCATAACCATGTTTACAACCTGTCAACGGAGCACCATTCTCATCCTTACAATTCGTACCATCCCACATATTGTTGATCAGATCCGGATGATCGTACTCTACACCAGTATCGATGATCGCTACGATAACCTGAGAGGGGGTCGGAACATCGGTTATCATCCAAGTTTCCGGTGCATCGATATCGGCATCATTCGTTCCCGAAACCCCATTGACCATTTGCCCTGTATTATCAAGTCCCCATAGATTCGCTTTATAAGTATCGTCGTAAGTGTCGTAAGCCCCATTCCCTGTTGGATAACGTAAATAATTTGGCTCAGCATATTCTACGTTCGGATCAGACTTCAATTCTACAACTTTCTCTTCTACCGTTTTCGCATCTTTAATTTTCAAAACGGAAACATTACTTCTTCTCAGGTCTTCTTTATTCTCCAATGATTTCGACGTGACGAGCTTTGAAGCAATAGTTCTACCGGCAGCGGTCTGTAAATCGATCTTACTATTCTTGTATTTTACCAATATCTCTCCGGCCGCATAATTCTCATGTTTAACCCCTGCTTGTTTCAGATTCGCCGCTCTTTTCTCTCTCTTCTGTGTCACTGATGGTGGTGGTGGCGGATCGCTGACCAGAATATTATCAGTATTCTCGAAGGCCAGAGCGGTCGACGAGTTCAGATTCCCCAGAATCATGGAAAGGCACAAACATATCGACAGAAACGTATTGAACTTTTTCATAATGGGAATGATTAGTAATGATAATTAAAAAAAAACACATAATCATAATTGAAGATGTGTCCAAATCGACGATCGGGAATATTTCTAGTTAAACTAGAATAGAGTTGTTCCATTAAAAAAATGTGGCTTCTGTCCATAAATATTCATACCAATATAACACTATTGCTTGGAGGCGTACAGGGGTAGTTATTCACATGTTATACACATGCTATACACATGTCGGTCATTTGCGTACCAAAAATGACCAGCTTTCGTGAGCTAGTTCGTATATTTTTAAATCTTCTGTTCTGGCGACAAGCTACTTTCGCCCCGAAGGACTATCATCGCCGCAACTACGTTTCACTGCCGTGTTCGGAATGGGAACGGGTGTTTCCATAGCGCCAAATCACCAGAACGCAAGATTCAAACTATTAGTGATTGGTAGCTAGTGCCTAGTGACTAGTAATCACAGAATCTGTGCTACTAACCACTAATCACTAACCACTAGTCCCTAAGTCATCCATATCTCAAATCAAGTCGGAATCGCAAACGCGACTCCTATAATGCAATGTAATAAATAAAACACATAGCGACATTCAGAGTTCCTAACGGGATCGACGGATTAGTACTTCACAGCTCAACACCTTACGGTGCGTACACCTAAAGCCTATCAACGTGATCATCTCTCACGGGTCTCAACGATACCTAATCTTGGGGCCGGC
>CAILTI010000024.1 GCA_903837075.1 uncultured bacterium
CAGCTTTTTTACTTTTTCAATCTCGTCGGCGATTTCAGATTCAGATAGAGAATTTATTCCGGACTTTTCCCCTTTCTTGATCCACTCTCCAATTTTTTTATAACTAAATCCCGCCCGCTCAATTGTTTCAACGATCGTATCTCTATCAGGTAACCATTCTACCCCTTCGTGCTCTTGATATTTTTTTAGCCACTCATCGCTCAAAACTTCTTTTGCCCAACCTTCCATACTCTTTGAATACCGAAAACCATTAACACAAACATCCTTCGCACCAGCGTTTTGAAGCTCCGTCATAAGTACATCTATTCGCTTGTCGGTAATTCCGTAAATAAATGGCTGAATAACTACGAGCGGGTCAAAACCGGCTCCGATCAAATTTCTTATGGTCACTATTCTGAATTTATCAGTCCGTTCAAGTTCTGACAATTTTGCATAGGATACTTCCACTTTCAAAACATCACCGTATTTTTCGAACAACTGTCTGGATTTTTCTTCGGTGATAATCGCCTTGGTGCAAATGGCAACCTTGAAACCGAATTCTCTGGCTTTTTCACAGATAAAATCAAGTTCTTTGGGAAACAAAAGTGGCTCGGATGCCCCTTGAAAACCGACAGTATCGCCCCGCAGTAGTTCAAAATCAAAATTTCGTAATTGCTCTATGTGTTTTTCTCTATTCTTCAATGGGATATTGAAAGCGACAAAAGAATTCATGAAGTATTCCAGATGTTCTCCGTAATCTTCTTTTCTTTCTTGATTCAAGTCGACAATACAATAAGCGCATCCTTGCGGGCAAGCTGATTCGTTCGGATTACGATGAAAATGTTCCTGTTTTGGTTTTTCTTCCGGCACAGGTACTTCCTTTTTTACATTAAGCGCAAAAATACGCGGTGTGTCTATAACTCCATCAGCCGAAGTGGGTATACCGGAAAGCCAACGAGCCAAACTTAACTCCCCAAGAGTTCTCTTGCCTTTAAGTTTTAAACTCATCCCTCCTTTAAGGGAGCAATGGGTACAAGCGCTAGTGCAAACATCTTTCAATTTACAAACTCCTTTCTTCTCCGAGTATTCTATTTCTCCTTCTCCACCCACAACATCGAGTGCCAGCTGAGCTTTTTCCGGTTTCCAATCTGAAGCCGCTTTTGAACATTTTGCCGCCATTTCGCAATCATCACAGCTGTATTTTTCGGGCATTGCCCAGTGACAATTATAGTCACTGTCTAGCCCCAATGCATAGCTAACCGCGCAACTTGTTTTTCTAAAAACTTTCAAGCCGAGCTGTTTACCATATTCCTCTATGTATTTTTGCAATTCGTCATCTATGAGTTTGTGATCCTTTTGCCAATTTGAATAGCCTTCTGGCGGTTTGATTTTTTCACCGGTAGTTTTTTCAAGGAGTTTAAGCACATCGGATGTTCCCCTCAATCCGCTATAACAGAGAATTTTACAGCCGCTTTGAGCTACACTATCTAGTGTGGATCTGATAATGTCTTTGAAAGCATTGTATCCAGGAATGAGAGGTCGTAAATAAGCGATAGCTGGCACTCCAGCTTCCACTAAATTTCTCAAACTCTCAATTCTTTTCTCATGGCTGACCGGTTCAATCTTTGTTGGCAGATTAGAAACGCTTTGCAACATTACGACCTTACACTTGATATCTTTCAACTGTTGAGCCCTCTCTTTCGAAAATGACGATTTTGAAATTATACCCACCGGTCCACTATGTCCTGACTCCTCAAGTTTTTTCAACTTTGAAAGAGTGTCCTCCCATTGAATTCCGGGGTCCCCGAAATAGTTATTGATTGATACAGGAATGTCTCTCATCGCCACAGCAATTTCTGCTGGCACATCGCCAATTTCTTTGTTGATAAACGATTCTATTCCCCCGACACCTTCCTTGCTTAGATCACTTCTTGATGAAAGAATGCAATACCCGCATTTGTAGCATTTTTCCGTGTTATGAGCATAGACAAACCATGATTTGACCGCTTCATAAACTTTTGCTCCCAAATTGTGGTCGGCTTTGCCTCCACAGTCTTCTACTTGCAAAACTCTTTCTACTCCGCCAGCGACATCATCAGAACTTTCGACAACCTCTCTTTTTGCTTTTTCTATCACCGCGTCACCGCGTATAACAGAATCAGCCAATTTCTTTTGTGCAAAAGATAAAATTTGTTCTAACTCATTTACAGTTTCTATCTTTGTTTCTATTCCCTCATTTGTCTTAGCCTTAGTCGCAAGAGGCACAGAATATGAGTTTTCAATTGTTTCTAGGTTTTGTTTTTCCATGCTCGAATTTTAGCATATGTAACTAGTCAATTCTACCAAAAACTTCCACAATAGATCATCTCGATAAATGATCCATAGAAAGAGTTTTAAAAAATGACCCCGATAGCACATCGGGGCCGTGACAACACAGATCAATCTGTACAAGAAACACAATGTTCAGGAATGAAGCACCCCAACGGAGACACCGCGGCCGGTTGGTTGTTACGCCAGTAGTCTTCGAACCAGCCGTAGTTCCAACTCCACTTCTGGCCGCGCGCATCCCACCAGAGATGACGAACATAGAAACCGCCACAGCCACTACGATAGATCACGCCCCAGAAATAGATACGTTGATTTTTCCATTCCTCGGGAATGAACTGCGAATTGGCGAGGTAGAAGTTGAGTAGCTGATCGCCATAGACCCATTGCCTCTCGAGCTTCTTTCGAAGATCCTTACCTTTGATGCAACCATCATTCTGACAATCGTCCCAATGAAACCTGACCGTGTTGGTAGTAACCGTGACCATCCCGCGCACCCTATTGGGTAGTTGTTCGGAATCCGGCAATATTGTCCAACCCTCCGGTACCTCAGGAGACTTGTCGAAGTCGACTACGTGCTGACCTGTACCACAACCAAATTCACATGCTTTTATACGTGCCTTTCCTTTCATTTTTAACACATCCCCTTTCCGAAGATATGTCAGTTATTGTTGTGTCTATCGTCCATAGATCTGCCAGTAGTATAGCACGAGGTATGGTGATAGTAAATAGCGAGCTCATTACCCATCCCTATTCTGGAGGAGATCTAGTATCGCTCCAGATACATTTCTCGATACGCCAGTAGATGGCACATGGTGCATATCTATGTACGGGAGACTGTTTGCTTCGATGACCCCGCAGACCTGATGTTTCCATGATTGACTGATATCAGGACAAATGAAATCAATACCGATGAGGTCTGCGCCACATAGATGAGCGATCCGCTCGAACATCTCTACATTATCAACATGAGTGATATGAGTTACATCATGTATGTCAGCACCTGTCGCCAGAGTGATTTTCTTGTTCAAATATATTTTCCTATTTGATAGGGGGACAGTATTGAGCGATATCCCCTGTTCATCCAGAAACGCTAGAGTACTCTTCGTAAGAGCGATTTTATGTAAAGTAAAGCTATTCTGATCAATATCGCCACGTTTCGCGTCGGCATTCTTCAACTCTATCAATTCGGCTATATCGTGTTTACCGTCTCCGATGATATTCGGTGCTTCTCTCATACAACTAGCGACAAATTTACCACCAACAACAGTGATACGATATATATCTCCCGAGATAAATCTCTCAACTACAAAATCCTTTTTGAGGATCTGTGATATTGCGACAGCTCGTCTCAATTCTTCTCTCGATGCGACCCCTACCGTCGTATGCTTGCTGAGGGATCCTGACAAAGGTTTTACTACCACGGGAAAATTGATCTTTTCGATCACATAATCCACCGCTTGATCATAGTTCACAAATGACTGGCCCGATGGGTTGGGTATGCCGTTCTTTGACAACACCTTCTTGAACTCATATTTATCGTCAAAGTTAAATAGTCTTTTGTTACATGGCAGGATCTTGAAATATATTTTTCTATTAGAGAACGTTATAGAAAAAATGGAGCTCGTTAATCCAAAAAAGGTTAATACGGATACATCTAAACCTCTATTTTTCGATTCATGGAGCAGAACCATCGTTCTGTTCGATATTTTGTCAGTTTCGACTATTTTCCGTTGCCCCATGATACGTATCATCAATAACATATGGAGTAAACTGTGCTCTATATGATTCGATAGCTTATCGATAATGCTGATATACCTAGACTCGATAAAATGAACCGGTCTCGATACCAGTCTCACGATGCCGACATTTCCCATTTTCTCTAGAAAATGTCGCGGACTCTCTTCGTACGGATCACAGTGCGAACAATACTTTCCTTCGTTTTTATACATATCATGATCATAGCATTTATGTTCCGATATTTAATACAAAAAAGCGTCCCTAGGGGGCGCGCAGAACAAAGCGAAAAAAATTATAGGGATTGATTAGCCTAGCTTCTTCAGAGAAGACATGGCGCGAGATTTGAGACGAGAAGAGGTGTTGGCCTTGATATAACCAGTCTTTACTGCCTTATCCAATGCCTGATATAGAGGAGAGACGAGTTTGTTGGCTTCTACCTTGTCCTTACCGATCACAGCCTTACGAAACGACTTTAGCTGATCATCTATCGTGGCTTTGCGGCGCAGATTGAAAACTCGCTTCTTTTTTGAGGCTCGTAGGGCTTTCTTTGCTGATGAAGTAATAGCCATATGTGTATGTGTCGATAACTTAACATGCCGCAACAGAAAAGTAAAGTGTCTCCGCGGTAATGTAATACCCGATCTAGAGGGCAACCTCCCACAGCTCTTTTCGTCTCTGCGGCTTTGTTTCCAATATACCAGCATTTTCACAAAGGACTCGCTCCAAGGATTCACTCATCCTTTGGAAAATGCGCTGGTATATCAGTCACAAAATATCCTCGAGACTCAAGAGCTGTGGGAGGTTGCCCCATAAGTATTATCTATACCAAATAGAAATTAGACCAGTTCTAATGTATCATGTACCCATGATCGCCAGCATAAAAGGCCTAGTAACCCATATAGACGTGAAATACGCCATCATAGAGACTGGTGGCATCGGTTACAAGGTATTCCTGACCGCCGACACGATCCATAGTCTAAAAAGAGACAGCCCCACTTCCCTATGGATATATATGGTAGTTCGAGATGATGCTATGGACCTATACGGTTTCCCATCAAAGAAGGAAAAGGATTTCTTTGAACTACTCATCTCCGTTTCCAGTATCGGACCGAAGTCTGCACTCAATATCCTATCGATCGTGACCAGTGACACTCTCGCCAACGCCATCAGGAGCGGCTCAACAACACACCTAGTCAAGGTCTCCGGAATCGGCAAGAAAACAGCAGAAAAGATCGTGATCGAACTCAGGGACAAGATCGGTTCATTTGGTATGAGTATGGACTCAGAGTTTACTGCCGGCCTATCTAGTGATATGGACGCCCTCGAAGCCCTGAAGGCTCTCGGCTATGATGCTGACGAGTCCAGAGAGGCATTGAAGAAGATAGACAAGAAGATAGAAGATACTGGCGCCAAGGTAAAAGCAGCACTAAAAATGTTAAGCTAACAGAACAATATGCTAGATACATTCCTAGGCAAGATCAAGCGGAACATCATACCGGAGAAAATATTCAATTTCTTCCAGCCTATTTATCATTGGACACTATCCTTACTCGCTGCTATATGGTACCGCTTCCCTTCGAGACAGATCAGGGTGATCGCCGTTACAGGAACGAAGGGCAAGAGCTCCACAGTGGAAATCATAAATGCCATCTTTGAAGGGGCTGGTTATAAAACTGCGCTTTCGAATACGATCCGATTCAAGATCGACGAACGATCTCAACCCAACCTCTACAAAATGAGTATGCCGGGCAGGTTTTCCGTGCAGAAGCTGATCCGCCAAGCAGTCAATGCTGGATGTCATTACATCGTGATCGAAATGACATCCCAAGGCGCACTCCTATACAGACACCGATTCATCGAACTGGATGTTCTGGTATTTACCAATATTTCTCCTGAACACATAGAAGCGCACGGTTCATACGAAAACTATCTGGCATCAAAGCTCCGTGTAGCACAAAATATGGCACACTCGAAAAAGATAGAGAGATCGATCATCGTGAATGCTGACGATCCCGAGTCGGACAAGTTCATGGCTTGCCCTGCCGAGAAGAAGATCTCGTACAGTATCCATGATGCTGATCCTTACATCATCAAAAAAGAAGGCCTGGATTTCACCATGGGTGGCCGTACCATCCACTCTCACCTATCTGGTCTATTCAATCTCTATAATATCTTGGCTGCGGCTGCGGCCGCACACAGTCAAGGTATTTCCGACAACGAGATCTCTCGCGCCATAGAGAACTTCACAGACATTCCTGGACGGGTACAGAAGATCATCGTTGACAGTGCTGATAGAAAGCAAGATTTCTCTGTCGTCGTGGATTATGCACACACACCCGACTCTCTAGAGAAGTTCTACCAAGTCTTCCAAACTTCTAGAAATATCTGTATCCTCGGAGGTACTGGAGGCGGCAGAGATACTTGGAAACGAGGCGAGATGGGTCGTATCGCAGAGAAATATTGTGATGAGATCATACTAACTAACGAAGATCCTTATGATGAAGATCCGAAAAAGATCATCGATGACGTGAGGAAAGGTATCACCGTAACTATTCCATCTATCATCATGGATCGTCGCGAAGCGATACGCGAGGCCATAAAGCGTGCCCAGACTGGTGATGCCATCCTCATCACTGGCAAAGGTACTGATCCTTACATCATGGGAGCGAACAATACGAAAATTCCTTGGTCAGATGCCAAGGTAGCAGAAGAAGAGCTCACGACAAGGTCTATCCTTGTCTAAATTATCGCATCCAATCCAAACTTGCCATTCAGGACCGACCTCGTTTTTGAACCTATAATACCCTTCTCATCAGTTATCCCATACCTCTTCTGAAATGCTGCTAGAGCAGATACCGTACATGGACCGATGGCGCCGCTGCGTGGACAATCATTCAACGACTTATCCCCCGGTGGATATGTCCCGTCCATAACTAACGCCGTCTGGAGTGCATATATATCTGGAGAGGATGCCCCGTCGTTTTTCGTCACGATATTATTCCACTGATGCGGTATGAGGAGAGTGCCATATGAGAATGTACCTGCAACACTATTCACATCAAAGAAATCCTGCAATCCGAGATACGTCTGAAAAGCGAGATCTTTGAGAGCGCTACTACGAAGGGCCGGATTCACCAATTGCGCTTCATATATGTAGCCATACTCGATCAGCATACTTGCCGCATTCGAAGTATTAGCGGCACCTATAGCGATGAGATCCGGCTCCTCGACTATACCAGTAGACTCACCAGGAAGATCACTAACAGGGTTGTACTTTTCAAGCCTCTTGAAGATCGTATTGGCGACAGCCAGCGTAGTCGTGCTATTGCCATATTGTTTCTCTGGAATATATATAGCGAAACCGGAATGATCGCCAGGAGTATTTTTCGAATGACCAGAATGATCATTGAAATGGATATGTATCATGATATCGATATCATTCTCATTCGCCCACTTGGTGATGCCAAAGAGACGGTGCGCAACGTCAGTAGGTGCTTTGTTATGAATGACCGTCGCTACAGGTTTTTTCACTGTCCCAACAGTGATGAGGTGCGACATCTCAGCACGATTGGCCTTCACCCAGGCGATGATATCGGTCCAATTGTTCTTGAAATACGCGGCGAGATTGGCACTCCACGCATCCTTACTTCTCGAAATATAGACCTCATAATGACTGTTACTGGCGAGGAATTGTTCCAGATATTGACCGAGCTCAACATTCAATTCTCTTTCTTTGATCAATCCAAATTCCGCACCACCATAATTCGGTTCATGTCCTGGTACGATCATTATCCGCACTTTCTTGTCAGAATCCTTCTTGCTAGCCTCAGAATATCTGGACTGAATATCAGCTACAGTTTTCGGATTGTGGGAAGTGATGACCGCGGCCAGTTGTTCTCCGAAACTAGATATAGCGGATATGGCTACACTCATTTCCTGTGGATACGTGAAAGAGAACCACGGTATCACGAGCAATGTCACTGCAAGAAATATTCCGAGATAATGTCGCATGAATATATTATAACAGATATTTGATCCCTCCCTCAGAGTGGACAGTGGGGAGAACAATATCTCCAGATGACATATATTTTGGGTGTGTGCTACATTACTTTCATGCCCGAATTACCAGAAGTCCAAACGACCGTAGATGGCCTCCGGAAACACATAGTAGGCCTCGAGATATCTACCGCATGGTCCAATTATGACAGCCTGTATTACAAAGGATCAGAAACGATCAAAGATCCGCTGTTTTTCAAATACTTCGCCAAAACCGTCACGGGGAAAAAGGTGCTCTCTATCGAAAGGCGCGCGAAAAATATCCTGATCAATATCTCTGGTAACAAAACCATCCTAGTGCACATGAAGATGACTGGTCATCTACTGTATGGCAAGTATAAGTTCGATAATGGCAGATCCCCTGCCACGATAGCCGACCCCTGGAAACCGATATCACCAGAAAGTTTGAAAGACCCTTACAATCGTCGTGTGCGCTTCGTTCTAACATTCAGCAATAGTCACCACTTGGCACTGTCAGATACGCGTAGATTTGCCAAGGTAACTCTAGTAGATACGGGGACCATTCACGAGTCCGAGCATCTAGTTGGTATAGGGCCCGAGCCACTAGACGATCTGTTCACACTGGCAAAATTCTGTACCCGTATCCAACTACGACCGACTGGCAAGATCAAGCTAGTCCTCCTCGATCAGAATATCATCGCTGGAATAGGCAATATATATGCCGATGAGTCTCTATGGCGCGCGGGCATCCACCCTCTCCGAACTGTGAAGTCACTGAATGAGAGAGAACTATCAAAACTATTTTCCGCTATAAGACTAACCCTCTCGCATGGTATAGATTTTGGTGGAGATTCTATGTCTGACTACAGGAATGTGTCTGGAGAAAAAGGTAGATTTCAAGAGCAGCACATGGCTTATCAGAGAACTGGCGAAAGGTGCAGGAAAACTGGCTGCAAAGGAACTATCATCCGTATAGTCGTTGGTGGCAGAGGGACGCACCTATGTGATGTACATCAAAAATAGTCTACGAAATAATAAACCGATAGACGATCGATCCTTACCTGAAAAGTATGATTCCTGCAGTGACAGAAACATTGAGCGACTCCTTGGTTCCGTTCATCGGTATTTCGACTATCATATCTGCCAGTTTCATGATCTCTGGAGAAACGCCCCCGACTTCATTACCGAAAATATAGAGGATGTTCTTTTTGGCAATTTTCTCCGTCTGGAGCTCAGCCAGTCCGACAGCATTCTCGTCCTGTTCCACGGCGATCACGACGAATCCTTCTTTCTTCAATTTCCTGATAGTTTTCACTACCTCCCCTTCCCCCAGATGTTCCCAACCAACCGTCTGCTCGGCACCTAGCGAAACCTTGGCGAAATCTCGCCTCTTTCTACCAAACCTATCCACTGGCACGGGCGTCGTCTCGACACAATATATCTTGGACACTCCTGCACCGTCTGCTGTGCGGAAAATAGAGCCGACATTGTGAACACTGCGGATATTGTCTAGAAGTAGATAGATTTTATGAATTGTTTTGTTCATCGGGTATTTATCTGGTCTATTGGCCATCAACGATCATTTGACCTATAATTGGTACATTATCATAATTACACAATCATATGCTATCAGCATTTCCTACCCTCCTTTCATACAGCCGATTCTCATCCCTCCTCATCCGCTTCATTCTCAGTATCATATTCATCGCCTATGCATACAGGACATTCCGAGATCCGGAAGCCAGAATACCCCAGAAGTTTGTCGGACTCATAGAAGGTGTCGCGGGTGTCTTGCTCCTCATCGGACTATGGACTCAGGTTGCCGCACTGGTCATCATCGTCGATATGGTTATGTGTCTGATCGTAAAATTCAGGAGTAGAGCTTTCCTCTCAGATGGTGTAAACTACTATATACTGCTCTTGGTCATGGCCATCTCTCTACTCATCACAGGAGCTGGCTGGTTAGCGTTCGATCTACCATTATAAAATAATCAAATAAATACCATGGATACTCACAACACCGCATCAGATCAAGCTTTCAAGAGTCTGAAAAATGAACTAGACAAGGAACATCTCGCCATCGAACAGAAAATGAAGGATCTAGAAAGAAAAAACATGGAGATAGAGTCCAAAAAGAAAGATATTACCAAACTCGAAAATGAAGCCAAACTCATCCAGATGGAAGTAGATAGACTGAAACATCTCCGTGTACAGAATGAAGAGAAACTAAAAATGCTCGGGATAGAACTAAAGCGCCTGATCAATCAGAATCAGGAAAAATAAAAGACCGAGATGGAGTTGGAGAAGTTAATAGATAAGGAGAAGAAGTAAGTTTTATCAGCTATAAAATCATAAAATGGGTATAGAAAATAATTATATTGTTTCTAATGAGAAATCCGCAGAAAATGTGGAGCCTACTGCTCTAGCCGAAAGAGTCAAAAAGCTTATTCCGGCCTTATTTCGTCTAGAAACATCAGGGCTAGAGCACCTAGATGAAATACCGCCAGGAAAGCGTGTGATTTTCCTTACGACCCATATGTCTGACTATGATGTGCCTATAGCCATCGCCGCTCTGGCCGACAAGTTCCCCAGATTGAAAGTTGCCGAGTCGTCAACGCATGAGACATTTTCACAAAATCCTGGCGGCTTCATCGGTAGGCACATCGGCGGCGTCGAAAATTCATTTTCTGTTGACTTCACTGGTGGTGGTAGTGGTGACGGTAAAGCGGTTTTCAATCCTCAAAATTTTGAAAGTATGAAGGGTGCCCTCGAGGAAGGCAATGCTATAGTTATCGCTGCATATTTTGACACTACATATAATAACAAAACCTGGAAATTACCGAACAAAGGTGGTAGTGGTGGTGTTTATCTAGGACAAATCACACCTGACGCTGTGCTCGTGCCGGTTGCCATAGATATAAAATCAAAAAAGGCATTTGGAATGGGTGACCCGGGAATTGGTCAGATCATTCGGGAACTACGTCCGAAAGTCGAAGTTCGAATCGGAAAACCTATAGTACCTGACACTATCGAAGGCATAGAGAGATTTTCTACGATACTAAATATGAGAAAAAATGGAGATAAACTATCACCTGAAGATCGTGAAGATTTTTCTAGAATTCACAATGCCATGAAGACAGGCTCAGAAGCCGTGATGTCTTCCCTTTCGGAGATGTTGCCACCGGAGAAGCAATCTGATTCTCAGATCAAACAAATTGATTCAGGAATTACCGATACTAAAGAACGCCTGATCGATCAGAATCAGGAAAAATAAAAGACCGAAGGCTCGCCAACTGGCTTACCCTCGGTCTGTGACAACTATTCTATTTCGTGCTCCTTGAGGTTGTTCCTATCTGCATCGAACATCCGCTGCTGCAAGCCTGGAGGATTGATGGCTACATACATACACAGATCATCGATAGCCTGATCGTGAGTAAGCCTCTTTGTGGACCATCCCTCTACCATCTCCCAGAACATCCGCTGTCTTCCATGCAAGCTTCTTCCTTCAGTAAGGATAGATGAACGGAACGACTCTGGAACAGTGAGTAGGAAACGTTCATAGCGTTTCATCGCCTCCACCAACCAGTGCTTCTTGCCGTGAGCCAGATCGATCACTCGCTTTACTCGCCGGTAGTCCATCGCCATAGAAACTCTACCAGAGAGAAAAATATTGATAAGGATGCGGCTCACGACGGTCTCCGAATCCATATACAACGTCCGATCTTCGATAACATTCTGTTCGGCTTTGGCCTGTCGGACTAACCAGAGAGCATATTCGAACTGCTCCTTCAGAATATACATGTGGTTCAGGTGGGCATAGCCAGTCCAGAACCCCTCCTTATCACGGCTCGTGGAATGTTTTTCGAGATATTCCACTTTCATGAAGAATGCACCCTTCAATGACCTTGATCGGATATTCGCGACCCAATCACCAAATGAAACTGAATTGTCCTCGAAAGGAATATACTCATTCAGTACCGTGTACCCCTTTCGGAATAACAGCGCTAGATCAGCTCCCTTCACAATATCAGCCCATTCGGATATCAGGTCACCCTGCTTCCCAACCGTGATCTGTGCAAGATGCATACTGATCATTCCCGTAAACATTTCCAGAGACCGATTCCGCACCGCTCCTTCTGTGCCTATACCACCAATTTTAATGGCGACCTGAGTAACGAGAGGTATCATTTCCTTTCGTAGTTTGCGCTTCAGCACATCTACATCCTTCTCATTCCTAAAGAGGAACGAGAGTGCTTGGGTGAATGGATTTCTCTTATCTCGAATTTGTAATTCCATAACCTTCCTTTCAGAAATACAGCCTCCCAGAGATTTACCCAGGGAGGCTGTGTGTTTGGAAGTTTACTCCAGTGGAGTGAATAGATCATCCACCTTTTCAACTTCTTGTCGTTTGGCCACCCCTTCAGACACGGCCGTCGCATATATTCCCGCGGCGACATCATGGATGAAGTTATTATAATGGCGCCCGTTGTAATCCTGTGGCACCAGCATTTTGAACTTCCTCCATTCGTCTGCGAAGCTGTAGTGCAAGACATTGAGCACTTCACGCCAGTCACCATGATCACTCATGGCCCCGTCAGTGGCGATGAATTCAGGCAAGTCCTTTTCGTGGACAAAACTGAAAACCAGCGCCTCGATCCCGTTCTGCTCATCCAGGACAACCCTCATCAATTCATTCCTGCGCACTTCACCTTCATTGAGAAGAATAAAGGCGCAGAAGAACTGCTTCAGCTCCTCTTGGAACTCCCGAAGAGTTTCGAGAGGGCAATCCTCCTGTTCCGCAGCACTCCACCTGACGCCTACGCGCCGGAAGACTCCGCTGAACTGCTCAGGAGTGATGGCCGTATGGAGAAGCGACGGTTTCACCACATCTGCCTCCGAGGTTACTTGCGCAACTTCGGTAGCAGACATGTGTTGTGCGACTCGCATGACGGCTTCGTCCCCTTCCGTATGGGCAATCTCAGTAAGATGCCCTTCAGCAGCCACTGCACCCTGGTACTTCAACACGGTGGTTAGCTGATCTCTTCTGTTTTCGTCGTTTCGATCATTCATTTACCATCTCCTCTTCTAGCGCCACACGTTGTGCGCCTACATATTTATCGAACTTGAAGTTGGCAACCACAGCGGTCACCAATACCACTTCGAGCCCCTTTTGTTCGAGAATCCTGACGACCTCATGCGCAGCGGGGCGCATCTGGATTGCCCGCTTCAAGAGCGGCCAATGTCCCTTGTCGGCAACATCACCGTCTACGATCCTGTTCATGACCACGTGATCATCGAACCTGATCTGATTGTGAAGTGCCAGGGCGGCCATCGTTGGATCATTGAGGAGCAACGGCACGATCGAATCGATACCGTATCGCAACCAAGCGGTGTATTGTGGAAGCCTGGTCGGGTCCTTGGGATCCGTGACCTCCTCGACTTGTTCACGAAGTTCACGCGCTACCATACTTAATCTCTTCATTTTTTGCTTTCGTTTTTTTGTTTGTTGACTACTTTACTGAACCAACGAATCGAGATATGAATCTACGACTCGCTCCACGACCTCATTGATATCATCAACTTGGCCCTTGGAAATCTTTTCGTCCAATTCTTGTCGCTTTCGCGGGTCAGAGAGGACACTGTAAGCTTCCGAAATCGAGGCAAATGTATGCCCAGCTTCCGGACTCTCGTTTCTGTCTGGATGCCATATTACCGAAAGTTTCCGGTACGCATCCTTGATGTCCGCTATGCTAGCGTTTGGGAATACCCCTAGAATTTGATATGAATTTTTCATGGTGCAAACCTGCCAGTAGACTGTCATATCTTTCGATTCCTGTCAAGGCCTCATAGGCGAATTCAACCTTGAAATCTAACACTACAAATAAAAACTCCCCCAGAAGAACTTCTGGAGGAGGCTGTGGTTATCTATTTATAAGTCCAGAATATGTCAATTCAGGACTTTGACTATAGGTTCCTGCCAGTTTTCGATTTCCTCAAGTGCCCTACGGATCTCATCGGAGGCGCGTGACTGTTCGAAGCTGAGCGTGAACTGCAAGCGATGCCCATCAAGCGCTACAGAGTTGATACCTGTTAGATTGATTTGTCGCTGACTGAACACTCTGGAAATCCTTTCCAAAAGCCCCGGCCGACTTTGTGTCTTGGTAAATTCCAGAGTCACAGAGTTTTTCCCATAGAGCGTGCCCAAGACAGACAATATCCTCATGAATAGCTCGTTCGCCTCTTTCGTGACCTCTGTACCAAAATGATCACGAGCCTTTGTAAACAACTCTTCGAAGGCTGCTTGATCCCTATCGAGAATCATTCGCAGCAGGCGTTGTTCGATCGCAATCCTTCTCGCAAGCATATCCACTGTCTCGGGATTTTCCATCACGATAGACGTATATAGATCGGGGCTTTGACTAACAAGCCTACCCATTGCCGAAAGTGCCACTCTATAAAAAGGACTTGTAAAATCCATACTCTTACTCACTGATATTCCCGCCTCTGTGATAAGAAGGGCGCTTACCAAATTCCCCAGATGAGGAACTACTTGCACCGTGGTCATGTAACTATCATGTTCTGATGCTGTACTCCACTTGATCTTTGCTCCGGTAGCCGCAAGCATGTTAACAACCCAAGTCTTCCATGCAAGTGTAGTCAAACGTGCTGGGCACGCCACCACAGTTTGCCCGTCGAATGACACTTCGGGACGAAACATGGGATGAAGCCCCACAACCTGAGCTTTGCTTTCGAGCATCGCCTGAATAGCGGGCTGCTTAACGGACGTGACATCCATCAAAAGCTGATCTTCTCGAACCCAAGGCAGTACCGAACGAATCACCCCTGGTGTATCCTTTATAGGGACAGAGAAGACAACAACTTCGGACCGCTCAACAACTTGATCATTAGATAGGCCAGTAGACTTCTTCTCATCGGACCCAATGACCGAACAGCCGATCTGCTCAAAGAACTCCTTGAGCATCTGACCGAATAGACCATTGATCCCGATGATGCCGACAGTAACTCGTCTAACTATAGACTCGTTCTGAAGGAGCACGAACGTTGTCTTGTTATCCGGAACATCTTGAATACCTTCGGCCAATATCCTCAGTCCGTATTCCTCAGCTGCCGCCTTGGGAGCGATGGCTCCAATCTTCACGTTAGGTCCAAGTTTGGCAACGGCTTTCGCTGCATTACCAGTCGAATCACTCTTGCTGCGCCTGTCTGGGGTGATCCCGATCGAATCGAGATATTTGCCGCACTGCTGGATTGCTTTCTCGTGCGACATTACGCGCTCAAGCTCTTCGGCCCTACTAATGTGTCGAGGTGCCAAAAGGTAATGATTGATCTGAAGGTCGAACCGATCACGTTCCTGCCAGTCATATCCGATCTCTCGAAACCCGTCCAGATGCCTAGTCACTTCCATGACTTCGCCAGCGATCGAGTTTCGAATCGGAACGACCGCGTATGCTGGTCCGTCAGCAAGCCGGCTAAACACATTAGCGTGAGTTCCACAAAAGACGATCTCACAATCCGTCTCTGCCCAAACTTGCCTGTGAATAAAGGCCCGTGCCGCCTCGTGCCCATTCGTAAATGCATCGAGAACCATAATCTTCTTTTTCATTTCTATACTTCCTTTTGTTTGTAGACACCGATCTTTACTTGTCAGTGTCCTGTTTTGAGTATCCACGCTGACACTATCATTACGATATGTAATGTCAAATGTTCTCAGCATTTCTGGCTACCCGCCATTTGAAATCGTGAGGTCGTGGTAAGCGGTGCTTGGCTAGTGTTTTTAATATTATCAGCTGATTCAGCAGAATCACCTACTGGGTAATATACTTACACGCAATGAAAAAAGATTTTCAAACTTGGCACGATAAGAAGGCAAACACCGACGAAAAGGAGGATCGTCTGTTTTTCCACGAACGTGACATCTGGTTCACACATCTCGGGACCAACATAGGGTTTGAGCAGGATGGCAAAGGTGAGTTATTCGGCAGACCAGTAATCGTGTTCCGAAAATTCAATAATATCGTTTTCTGGGCAGTTCCACTTACTACACGTACGAAGACCGGTAAATACTATATGCCAATTGACCTGGGAGATGGAGTTAATCGCATGGCAATACTCTCCCAATTGAGATTAGTAGACGCCAAACGCATAAAACCAGAACACATTAATTCAAACTACAACAGATGTCATTTTAGCTTGGGTCTGACATTCCCCGTGTAGACAACAAAAGATTCCTATTTAAGCACATAGGGCGTTAAAAATATCCGACTATCTTCTTGTTGAGTAGAAGACTAATATCTTGTAGATAGGAAACTCCACCAAGGTTTCTGTGTTTTTTCAATGTTGCCATTGTCTGCATTAACTTCCACTTTTACAGACATTTTTGTTCTAAATAGTCCAAATAGTTTAACATCTTTTGTCGTATCAAATTCATACTTTGGATCAACAGATGCTCCATTTGTGGTTATTAATTTTATATTTTCAACCTTTGTGCCCGTTTCTCCTTTTAAGACGGTGTCCGTAGCCTTATCTGGCATAATTTTTATTTCCTTATCACCGGAGAAAATCTTCTCATTGGCTATCTTTACCGAGTTATCAGTTTCTACTTTTACTGAATCCTTGATCAGAGTCTCTATCTTATCAGCCGAAATCTTATCGCCATAAATTAATATAGGATTCTTAACTCCAGGTTGGATTGTTGTTGAAGTGCTAAAGATATACGGTTTTTCTGAACTTGTAACGATAACTACTCCGGTTGATTCTTTTACTCCCTCAATTGGAGCCTTCGTACCCAATGTTGGATTTATGGATTCTTTTGATTCAGGTTTATTGATGTCAGTCCCAATAACATATTTTATGGAACTTTTTACTCCGTCCAATGGTGCAATAGGCTCTTTAGTATCTCCTGTTTGATTTACTTCTATTGGATCTTTATCACTTTTGTCTCCAGTAGGAACTATGACAGGATTATCGATACGGTAAAAACATGCTTGTTTTGCTGAATCTGAATTCAAAAGATTACATGTAGCTTTATCTTTATTCGTTATCGCGACCATGAAATAACATCCTTGTTCCCAAGGAATGTTTCCATTTTTTGTATAAAACTCGCATTGCGATACTACCTTGCAGTCATTATAGTTAACGCCAACTACACCACCGACCACCCTTACACATCCAGTTGCCTCGGTTCCATTTTGCGCATGTAATGAAATTGTAGGGATGAAAATACTAACAGCAAGAATAATAATGTAAAAAGAGTATGCGACAAAATCCCCATTGTTTATGTGTTTCATTGTTATGTTAGTTATTAATAACAGGACTAATAATAATTATTTCAGACCAAAGTGCTGTGAACACTACTCCGAATACTATAAGCAATACGGACATCGTTGTAAAAATCTTAAAACATGTAAGCCAATAATCTTTTGTTTTCATATTATTTAAATTGGAAACTATCTATATTTGATTGAAAATCATCTGTGCGCCCAGTTGGAGTCGAACCAACGACCCACTCCTTAAAAGGGAGTTGCTCTACCAGCTGAGCTATGGGCGCAAGTGAGGATTTTAAACGAGCGTTCCTACGCTCGTTATAAATCCGAGCGCAGCGCCTATATCGAGCGAAGCGAAGATATGGGCGCATTCAGTCAATTGAATGACTTTGAAACTTACAAAGGGTATAAATACCCTTTGTTCTGACATCGACTCAGATACTGTGAATGTACGAACATTCACGCATCTTCGCTCGTCAGAATAACACGGAATTATAACTCTAGCAAAAGCTTCTCTGTGCCGAGTTCTAGATCTACCACTCCCCTGTGACCATTATGATACAAAGTGACGATCCTAGTCAGTAGTTTTCCGAGCGCAGCACCTTCGTAGTTGGTCGCATATTTTTTGGATTTACTAAAGACAAATGGACTGAGACCAGTGTCTGTAGAACTTTTACCTCCTGCCGCTACGACCATAGACTTCACTTGCCAGAACAAGGTGCCGAGAATACTTTCCGACTCGATCCCCTGGTCAACAGCTTGCCTATAGATCATCCAGGACTTTGCCCTATCACGACTCCCGACGGCATCAGCTAGAGAAAATATGTTGAATTCCCCTTTTGCACCAGCTCCACCGCCGAATGACCTTGCAACAACGGGCAGATCTGTCACCACAACCTTTTCCGCGGACTTTTCTATCGCCTTTCTTGATTCGACATTGGACTTGCCCTCCAACATAACGAAAATATTGCTTGATTCGGCCATGGCTGGGAGGAATTCATCTATTCCTTCCTTGGCTTCGGCATTTTCGGTCACACGATCTAGAAAGACGATGTACTTATTGGAAAATAGCCCTTGCCCACCGAGGTGCTCTTCTATAACTGGAGTTCGCCAACTATCACCATTGATCGGCACATATGACGCATCAGGTTTTTTGGCACGCAGAGAGTCGATAAGCTTGTGGGCTTTCTCATGTGATCTCGCTACATCTGTTCCGTAGAATACATAAAGCATATTGTATATTGATTATCGAAAATTGAACATTCATTGGTTATTGAACATTGGTCATTACTTTAACTCTCCCCAATTCTTTCCCACAGACGTCTCGGCACTGAGAACAACTCCGTAAGTTTCCTTTGGATCGATCACTGACTCCATGATCTTCTCTATTTCCGGTGCAACCACGGCCGCCACACTTCCCCTCATCTCGTAAACGAGCTCATCGTGCACCTGTAATAGCAAGAAGACGTCATTTTGTAAATGATTTTTCCTTATATAGGCATCTATCTTGATCATCGCGAGCTTGATCACGTCAGCCTCGGTACCCTGGATAGGTGCATTGATCGCCATACGTTCCGCCCCTGCCCGAATATATGGTATATGGGACTTGATGCCTTCGAAATATCTACGTCGCCCGAAAAATGTTTCCGTGTAGCCCTTTCTAGCCGTCTCCGACTTTACCTTGTCTAAATATGCCGCCAACCCAGAGAAAGTCGCGAAGTATTGATTCAGATAATTTTGAGCTTCTTCACGAGTCGAACCTAGGTTCTGTTTCAGTGCCAGTACACCCATACCGTACATGATACCGAAATTTATCACCTTGGCCTGACGACGCATGTCGCTAGTGACTTGGTCTTGCGGAACCTTGAAGACGAATGCTGCGACTGAAGAGTGGACATCCTCGCCTCTCTGGAAAATACCGATCAATTTCTCATCATTCGAAAGGAAGGCGGCGATGCGGAGTTCCATCTGAGAATAGTCGAAGGCACCCAGAACGAATCCCTGGTCTGCGATGAATGCGTCACGAACCTTCTTTCCGTGTTCTGTTTTTATGGGAATGTTCTGCAAGTTGGGGTCCTGTGAAGCCATCCTACCCGTCGTCGTTCCTGCAGAGATAAAATTGGCATGCAGTCTGTCGTCTCCGTCCAGAAGAGGCGGGATGGCATCTATGTATGTTGAGAGCAATTTCTGGAGTTCCCTATATTCAAATATATTTGGAACGATCGGATGCAGATCTCGCAATTTCTCCAATTCTGATTCTCGTGTCGATCTGGCACCTCCGGCTGTTTTCTTCATATTCTTGGCCGCCAAACCGAGCTTGTCGAATAGTATTTCGCCCAACTGTTTCGGAGAATTCACGTTAAATTCCGTCCCTGCGGCCTTCCATATTTTTTCCTCGAGAGCAGAGAGTGTGGTGTGATATTCCTTCGAAAGTCTCTGCAGAATCATTCTGTCTATCTTCACTCCCCTTTCCTTCATCTTGTGACAGATCGGAATGAGTGGCATCTCGATCTCCTCATATAGTTTCCTCAAGCCTTTTTCATCTAGTTCGGCAAATATCTTCGCTTTTGCCGCTGCAAAATCATTCTCGCCCGTATAGTTCTTCATGTCTTCCAGTTTCGGATTGGTTATGTCGGAATTCACGATCCATAGGGCGACAGCGGTCTTTTCCAGTTCGTCTGTTGGAATGTCGCTAAAAAGTAATGATTGATTCGTGTCTTCAGCGTGGTCTACAGACTTCTTACCACCCGCTTGGGGGGAGAGTTTCTCTCCGATTCCCCCTTGCGGGGTTTGAGGAGAGGAACTACTCCCCCCAAAAGGGTGGGTCACAGAACCTGAAACAACCTTCTCCAGTCGCTGAGTGAGCGTCCTGAACTCTAGTTCTGTCCATAGCGCATTGGCTTTCTTCACATCCAGACCTTCCTTGAAGGTTTTGTCAGGAAGAACGAACTTGATCGGTGCATCATGACGTATCGTGGCTAACATCTTGCTGAATTCCGCTTCTTCTCTGTTATCTTTCAATAACTGGATGATCCTCGGCGTTATACCCGCCTTCTCGAATACTTCCTCGTGGCCTGCCTCGAGTTCCTTGAACATATTCTCGATCGTCCCGAATGTCGTTATGAGTATGGTAGCCGTCTTCTCGCCAACACCTTTTACACCAACGATATTGTCTGATGGATCACCACGCAAACCTTTGTAATCTGGAATAAGTTCTGGTCCAAAGCCGAATCTGTCTCTAACTGCCTTTTCATCGTAGATAATGGTGTCCTTTATTCCCTTTTTCAATGTATATACTCTAACCTCTTCACCTTTCACTAATTGTAATGTGTCCATGTCACCAGAGGCGATGATGATCTCCAAGGGTATAGGGTTTAGGGTATTGGGTTTATTGATAACTTGCTCCACTATCGTCCCCAACATATCATCCGCCTCGAAGCCCTCCTTCTCATATATCGGTATACCCAATGCCTGATATACGTCATACGACCTCTTGATCTGGGCAATGAGGTCATCTTCGGCTTTCTGTCTGCCAGCTTTGTAGTCCTTGTATGCTTCGTGACGGTATGTCGGCGCGGCCATGTCGTAACAAGCGACCACGTAGTCAGGTTTCAATTCTTCGATGATCTTGATCAGCATCGTGGAAAGGCCATACAGAGCCCCCGTCGGCTCCCCCTTGGCGGTGGCAAAATCAGGCAATGCGTGGTACGCACGGTGCAAAATAGCATGAGAATCTAGGAGTACTAGGCGCTTCTTTGGTTGATTTACGGATTTGGACATATAGCTATTGTACCACTAAGATGTATGTGTCGTAAGAAAATACCAATTCTTATCCACATTTAATATTGCATCTGCAATTCAGATTGATGCTATAATATTGTTGAAATGGCGAAAAATCTTCTCAACACACCAGTTCTCCTCGGCACACCACTCGGTCATGAAGAGCACAAGCAGATGAAAGTGCTTCTCTTTATCCTGGCGATCGTGCTTATGATGGCTGCGACTGTGTTATATTCACAATCAATAACACCGACGAATTATGTATCCCCTATCATGACACAACGACCAGTTGTGGACCAGAAGACTATGATGCGTAATCAGGCAATTGCAGCGCTCAGGGGATTAGAACCAGCAACCCCAGAACAGATAAAGAGTGCTGTCGGCCAATTATCAAACGTGAAACCCATGACAGAAGCGGTGAGAGCAAGCGCCCTCAAAGAAGCAATCAGTCAATTAAAAGCAAAATAACATTTATCAACTATCTTACAAATCATGAAAAAATATCCTTTTGTATCAAAAATAGCAACGATAACTGGTCTAGCTCTCGGCGCATTCGCTCTGTCGGCTCTAGCAACGGGTACTTGGACAGCACCATCAGCAGCGGCACCAAATGGAAACGTTGATGCTCCGATCAATGTTGGTGGTGGTACTGCATTAAACATATACTCTCAAACGAAAACTGGTTTCCTGACTCTAGCAAACTTCATATTCAATCCAACCTTAGCTCCTGGAAGTGTCACAGCTGGCTCTGTTCTTACTGCCAAAGACACCTCTGGAACAGTGGGGTGGGCCGCCCCTTCAAGTGGTGGAAGTTTTACGGGTGTAACTTGCACAGGAAGCAAGGTTTTGAAAGGAATCAATGCTAATGGCACACCGATATGTGTTGATCTAAATTTTAAGCTTTACCAATATAGTGGTGTCGGTGACAACAGAAATAAACTAATCGGTGTCCATACATACTGTGCCTTAAAATCTTCTGACAGGGGTTCTAATACTTGGCTTTATGGTGATAACAACGGAACAGATTGGACACTAGCAACAGAGCGCTCTACCGATAATCAATGGGCTATATGTATGGATGTAACTTGGCAATAATAAATTGTTCAGCTTATAACAAAAAAGGGCCTCATGGCCCTTTTTATGTTCTCAAAATATTATTTGCTTATCTTTTCTCTTCATGCCTCTTCTATTCACTAATCACTAATCACTAATCACTAATCACTAATCACTAATCCCTCGTCCCTAGTCCCTTATTCTGTACTCCCCCTCCACCACTTCGAACTTCAGTTTCTCGTGATCTGGCAGTACTTTGTCCAAATCCATTTTGGAGTTACTACACAATACTTCCTCCCCATAGATAATCAGAAAAATTTGGTGTCTGGTACCTTCCGACTAGTTTAGATGATTCGACTGAGGCTTTCTTTGATAGATCTCTAAGTGTCTTTGCGTCTGATTCGATGGGTGTCTCCTTTGTCTCCAGAGCAAGTTTCTCATTGACGATAAAATCTATCTCTCTACCGTTCTTTAGAGAGAAGTACTGTATCTTTCCCTTGTGTCGAAGCTGATTGAATACAGCATTCTCAAATTTTGCACCACTATCAATAGTGTTCAGTATTCCTGCTAGTCCACTATCGGAAAAATACACCTTCTGAGCCTTCACTATCTCCCTATCTTGGTTCTCAGTAAAGACTGGGACTAGAGAAATGAGATACGTTCGCTCAAACAAGTAAATGTAATTCTGAACAGTTGGACGAGATAGTCCCGTCAGTCGAGATATCTTTGAATAGTCAAGTTTGCTTCCTATTCTACCAGTTAGCATCTTGGCTATACTTATGATGGCCGAACTATCCCTAAAATCCGCAATACTTTTTATATCGATATTTATATAGGAACTGATTATGTCGTCGAGTATACTTCTCTTCTCTTCAGCAGACTGTGCAAGGACTACTTTCGGAAAACCTCCAAATTCGATATATTCCTCATAATACGCCTTCAGTCTATCGTACTCAGATACGTTGAACGATCCAGGTTTATCTAGATTTTCTAAAGGTATATAAGTGACGTTCTTGAATGTCAGAAACTCTCCAAAATCTAGAGGATAGAGCTCAAAAAGTCTCTTCCTTCCAGAAAGGGACTCCGTAAACAGATTCTTCAAATAGTAAGAGCTGGAGCCGGTAAGAATAAACTTAATATTGTAATGATCATGGAGATATTTGATCACACTAGCAATATTTGGTGTTGTCTGAATTTCATCTATCGCTACATACATTCTCTCTTTTTGTGTCATACCACGTTGTTCCAGATTTATGATGATATTGTCATAGTTCTTATCTGCGAATATCTCTTGGTTACTGATCTTCTCGAGATCTAAAAAGATCTTGTTGCTAGACTCGATTTCCGAAAGTAGGTGCTCCACGAGAGTAGTCTTACCAGTTCGTCGCATACCAGTTAATACCGTGACATCATCACTCTTCAAATGTTCCTTGATGTCCGAATATATTTTCCTTTGGAAATATGTCTTATTCATACTAGTAGTTTACACAAATCATGACTATTTGTAAAGTGCCATATTACATGTAGTAATCCATTCTGCATATATGTGGCCAAAATAAGCCATTCCTACTCAATTGTCGTCATTCTATACTCCCCCTCCACCACTTCGAACTTCATCTTCACGTGATCTGGCAGTACTTTGTCCAATTCTACATTCTCTGGCCACTCGATCATGATGAGGTTACTGGCATCAGCGACCAATTGGTCGAAATTTAGCACCTCCAACTCCTCTCTGCGTTCCAATCTATACGCATCGATGTGGACGAGACGTTTCCAGGGGCAAGCAGAATTGGAAATGGAGAATTGAGAATCTTGATCTAACTCATATATCTTCATAATGACGAAAGTTGGGCTAGTCACTTCCTCCTTCACACCGAGTAGCTTGGCGACGATCTTCACAAAAGCGGTCTTCCCCGCCCCGAGATGGCCAGACATACCGACGACTATGGCGCCACTACTCTCCCCAAAAGGGCGAGCCGCTAACGATTGTAACCACCCAGTGGCGAGCTCTCGCGTTTCTTCCAACGAATGAGATCTGAAAATTTTCATGTGGTAACTATATCAGACGTGATATAATGTTTCCATGACACTCATATTCGACGAAGACAAACAAAATAGAAAGATGACAGACCTCCTCCACAAGGAAGAGGAAGATCTCGTTCAGATCCTTAGTGGAAAGTACGCCGTCGAATACGTGAACCTGATGGTAACCCCTGTGAGTCCAGATGCCCTAAGACTAGTCGATGAGAACACTGCACGCGCAGCACTGGTGGCCGCATATACATTGGTGGACAAGAAGATCAAAGTTGCCGCTAGGAATCCGCAGGACGAGAAGGTAGTCGCTGTATTGGAAACACTAACAACCAAAGGTTACGTACCAGAACTATATATTTGTTCGACACAGAGCCTAGAGAAAGCGTGGAAAACATACAAGGACATGTCATTCGCCTATGAGAGCAAGGCTGGATCATTGGAGATATCTAGTGACGAGATCACCGCTATCATCGACCAAGCAAAAAGTTTACCAACGATCATTTCCATACTGGAAAGTACCATGTCGGCCAAAAAAAGCTACCGAGTTTCTAGGATACTAGAAACGGCAGTTGCTGGCGCATTGGCTATAGACGCATCAGATATACACTTCGAACCAGAAGAATTGTACGTTCAGCTCAGATATCGCCTAGATGGAGTGCTCCAGGAACTCATCCACTTCGACAACGAAACTTACGCTCTGCTCCTCTCTCGCATCAAACTCATTTCTGGGATGAAACTGAATATCAAGAAAGATTCCCAAGACGGCAGATTCAGTATACGACTCCCTATCGGTGAAGTAGAAGTCCGTGTCTCCATATTGCCCGGCGCATACAACGAGTCCGTCGTCATGCGTATACTCAACCCAAAGTCCATCGACGTTCCACTGGAGTCTCTAGGCATACATGAGAAGCTACTCGGTATCCTACTCAAGGAGATGGATCGTCCAGATGGCATGATCCTAACAACCGGCCCGACAGGCTCAGGAAAAACGACGACTCTGTATGCTTTCCTAAAGAAAATACACAACCCACAGGTAAAGATCATCACGATCGAAGACCCTATCGAATACCACCTACCAGGAATAGTTCAGACCCAGGTCAATACCAAAGGCTATAACTTCCTCGAAGGGCTCCGTGCCGCAGTACGACAGGATCCAGACATCATCATGGTCGGTGAAATACGAGACAACGAGACGGCCGATATCGCCATCAACTCTGCGTTGACGGGACACCTAGTCTTCTCTACCCTACACACCAATGACGCCGCAGGAACATTCCCACGCCTGATCGACCTCGGAGTAAACTCGAAAGTTATCACTTCGGCATTGCGCGTAGCGATGGCACAGAGACTAACGCGTAAATTATGTGAGTTCTGCAAGAAAGAAACCCCCGTCGAAGGAGATGTGCAGAAAGAGATAGAAACAGTGATCAATACTATCGAAGACAAAACTCTCGTTCCGACAGAACGCTCCAAGATGTGGGTCGCTGTAGGTTGTGAGAAATGTAACAAAACTGGCTATAAAGGCCGAATAGGTATCTATGAAGCTGTATTGACTGACGAAAAAGTAGAGAATGCCGTGGAGAGCAACCCGAGTGAACGTGAGATATGGGCCGCCGCCAAAGGTCAGGGAATCTTGACGATGAAACAAGATGGTGTGCTGAAAATATTGAAAGGTATCACTTCCCTCTCAGAACTTGAGAGAGTTATCGCCATAGAAGACTAGAGATACGGGGTATCGTTTGAGAAAACTGCGATATTTTGTCAGAAGTTTTTTTGTAAATCGAAAATCATATCCCCGATCTCGTCAAACTGTGGATAACTAGTTTGCTTTTATAACACTCGAAAGAGTAGTATGACTTTAGTAGCAGAACAAAAGGGATTTCAAACGCATGAATCTCTAAGCAAAATCTCGTCGCGTGATGCGATAAGCGAGGTATAGTCCCGAGGATGATTACAGTATACTAGCGACAAGCGCTAGCGACCAGAACGTCCTTAGAACCATACCCAAACCTGGGAAGGCCATTGCTTAGAGATTCCTGTGTTCGAATACGATCAGATTTGAGAAATAAGATTTAAGATTTAAGAAGAAACACAAATAGTCTATGTCCATTCTTAAATCCAAAATCTAATTCACAAATCCGACCCAGAATCTCCAATAAACCCATGATTATTTCAATTCTCTCGACACATTATTAGCGCCCTACTATACTAGCATGTACACAATCAAATGTCAATAGACAATAAGAAGCCATCCAAAGATGATAAGGATTCAAAGGATTTGGGATTTCTAGACCAAACCCTGCGCCCTTTACGTTGGGATGAATACATAGGTCAACAAAATATCAAGAACAATCTCCACATCTTGTTAACTGCCGCCAAGGAACGTGAACATCCTCCGGAACACATCCTTTTCTATGGCCCACCTGGACTAGGAAAGACGACTCTGGCACACCTCATAGCCAAGGAAACTGGTGCGCAGATGAGAGTGACCTCGGGACCAGCTATTCTGAAAGTTGGTGACCTAGCATCCATACTCACCAACCTCTCTTCCGGTGACATCCTATTCATAGACGAAATACATAGGTTGAATAAGGCCATAGAAGAGATCCTCTACCCTGCTATGGAAACAGGCAAGCTCGACATCATCATTGGCAAAGGGCCATCCGCGCGCACCATACAACTAGATCTGCCTCCATTCACACTGATCGCCGCCACGACACGCATCGCTATGATCTCGGCCCCACTACGATCCAGATTCTCCGGCGGAGTATTCAAACTAGAATTCTATTCTGATAAGGAGATCGCCGACATCGTCACCAGATCAGCGAAAATATTGGGTACTGAGATAGAAAACTCGGCCGTTATGGAGATCGCCGTTAGATCTAGATTCACTCCCCGCACTGCCAACTACCACCTGAAGCGTTGTCGTGATTATGCACAGATCAACAAAAGCCATCTCTCCAAGGATATCGTAACGAAAGCTTTGGAAATGTTAGGTGTCGACACGATAGGTCTAACTGCCGCAGACCGTGACATACTGAAAGTTATCGTGAACAAATTTGGCGGCGGCCCTGTAGGGCTGAACACTATCGCAGCCGCCCTCTCTGAGGAACAGGCTACTATCGAAGAGGTCTACGAGCCGTACTTGATACAACTCGGCCTTCTAGAACGTACTTCACGAGGTAGGATTGCCACCAATAAAGCTTACGATCATCTCGGGGTAAAGGGTGCCAATAAGTTGCTGTGATCCGTTTGTATTTTCGTCACCTATCCGTTATTATTAAAATTAATCAAAATCACCATGTCCGGACACAATAAATTTTCCAAGATCAAGCACCTCAAGGCCAAGAATGATGCTCAAAAGAGCAAGAATTTCGGTAAAATAGTACGCCTACTGACAGTGGAGTCGAAAAAGGCCAACGGCAACTTGAAGTCCCCTGGACTCATAGCCGCTATAGACAAAGCCCGCAAAGACAACATGCCGAATGACACGGTCGACCGCGCAGTCAAGAAAGGTGCCACGGACAATAGTGCCGCCATGGAATCTATCATCTATGAAACTTACGGTCCTGGTGGTATCGCCATACTCGTAGAAGCTTTGACTGACAACAGGAACAAAGCCGCACAAGAGATCAAACACATACTGAGCCTGAATGGATACGAACTAGCCTCCCCTGGCAGTGCCTCATGGGCATTCGCCAAGGCAAATGGCACATGGACAGCAACAACGACGATGCCGCTAGAAGATGCGGACATAGAGGCATTGACGAAACTCGTCGAAGAACTCGAAGAAAATGAAGAGGTTCAGGATGTATTCACGAATGCGGAGTAATAACGAAGCACGGAAACAGGAATCACCATGCGCTCTGCATCAACAATCATTCTCGGCATCGACCCCGGTTACGACCGTGTCGGCATCGCCATTATCGAAAAGCCTGACAAAGGCAAGGAGGTCGTTGTACATTCCACATGCTTCCAGACATCTTCCAAAGATACTATCTATGACAGACTGCATTCGATCGGTCTAGAGATAAAGGCGACGATAGCTAAATATTCCCCAACCACCCTATCTATCGAAACACTATTCATCACCAAGAATCAGAAGACTGCCATGCGCGTCTCGGAGGCTCGTGGCATCATCATATACGAGGCATTGAATAGTGGTCTCAGTATTTCTGAATACAGTCCGATGCAAGTCAAGATGTCTATAACTGGTGACGGCACTAGCGACAAATCTAGAATACAGAAAATGGTCCGCCTACTCGTTTCACTACCGAAGAAAGATGCTATCGATGATGAATACGACGCTATCGCCGTCGGCCTCACACATTCCGCGATGATGAGATCGCTGAGAAATTAGCAGCCTTCACACCGCGGACTTTCCAGACTTCATTGTTATCCACACCCAACCTTTCTTGCAAATTTAATACGGTTTTGTTACAAATTACATACAAAGCCATTATAATTAAAAATCTGAGTATGCCTCACACAAAATCAACCCGTTCGGCCGTTCGTCCAGTAGTTCGTCCGAACAAGAAAGTTAAGCAGCCAGCCAAACCAGTATCTGAAGATGCTGATGAACTAGCCGCTCTCCCTGTCGCCAATATTAGGAAAGCACCGGAGATAGATATTCACGATGATGTGATCGGTATCATCGAGGAGAAACCGGAGGTTGATCCATTGCTCGCTGAAGAAGACTCCGAAGACGGCGCTGGCGAGGAAGCAACTCTCGACGAAGAAGAGATCAATCCTTTCGGAGACAAATGGGAGGTGTAAATCTCTGCTATAATGGACATCTAAATGTCAAAGAGAAAGAAATCTCGTCATATATTTAGACTATTCGCGATAGTGGCATCGCTCGTATTCATCGCGATTGGTGCCGGTGGTCTCTGGGTTGCAACTCTAAAGATGCCCGACCTGAATTCCTTCCAGGCTAGAAAGATCGCCGAATCAACCAAGATATACGACCGGACTGGCACTGTCCTCCTCTATGACACCGGCAAGAATGCCAAGCTTTCATACATTCCCCTCTCCGCTATCACTCCTCTAGCACAGAAGGCGGCGATCGCTATAGAGGATTCGAATTTCTATAACAATATCGGCATCGAGCCGTTGTCCATCATGCGCGCTATCCTCGCTGACATCGCATCTGGCGGATATGACCAGGGGGCTTCGACGATCACACAACAAGTCGTCAAGAATTCACTATTAACAACAGACAAGACGATAACCCGCAAGATCAAAGAGTGGGTATTGGCAATAAAGCTAACCAAGATCATGAGCAAGGATCAGATCCTCGAAACGTACCTCAATGAGACACCCTATGGCGGAACGCTATACGGTATAGAAGAGGCCAGTAGAGCATATTTCGGTAGACCCGCCAGCGACCTTTCTCTAGCACAATCAGCATATCTGGCCGCAATACCCCAAGCACCGACATATTTTTCTCCTTATGGAACGCATCGAGAATCCCTGGACACTAGACACGTCGTCGTATTACAGAGAATGCGCGACTTGGGATTCATTTCCAATGATGAATACACCGTCGCAAAAGCTGAGAAGGTTCAATTCCTCTCAAAGAATGACTCCAGTATCCGCGCCCCACATTTCGTCATGTTCGTGAAGGAATACCTGACGCAAAAATACGGTGAGGACGAGGTTGATAGCGGCGGTCTCAAGGTTATAACTACACTGGACTACACTATGCAACAGACCGCTGAGGATGTTGTAAAGAAATTCGGCCCATCACTCACGTCCAATTTCAATGCCAGCAACACGGCGATGGTCGCCATAGACCCGAAGAATGGAGATATCCTGACCATGGTAGGCTCGAGAGACTATTTTGATGCCTCGATCGACGGGAACTACAATATCGCCTTAGCAAAGAGGCAGCCAGGATCAACTTTCAAACCTTTCGTATATTCTACCCTTTTCAAGAAAGGCTACACTCCAGAGACGATATTATTCGACGTGCAAACCGAATTTTCGAACTATTGTACCGTCGAAGGAAAACCGAAGACTGAGGGCATCACCGATACGAGCAAGACGTGTTATTCACCAAATGAATACGACAACATATTCGAAGGTCCATTAACCGTCCGGAAATCCCTAGCCCAATCTAGGAACATTCCCGCCGTCAAAGCCCTCTATCTAGCCGGAATACCAGAATCTATCCAAACTGCCGAGGAGATGGGTATCACGAGCCTCAAAGATCCGAACAGGTATGGACTGACACTAGTTCTCGGTGGTGGTGAAGTCTCTCTACTAGACCTAACGAGCGCGTACGGTGTTTTCGCCAATGACGGAATGAGAACTCCCTATAGATCTATATTGAAAGTCACTGATAAAAAGGATGTTGTACTCGAGGAAAATGGCACAACGACACCGACACTGGCTCTGCAACCTGAGATCGCCCGACAAATATCAGACATACTATCAGATAATGAAGTTCGCATGGCCAGCCTAAAGCCTGTTGCAGACAGTGTCGGCAGACAGGTAGCGATAAAAACTGGTACTACCAATGACTATAGGGATGTATGGGCTGTAGGATATACACCCAATCTCGTCGTTGGTGCCTGGGCTGGGAAGAATAACAACACTCCGATGCAACACAATGTCGCCGGTCTCATCATCGCACCAGTCTGGGGCGCATTCATGTCTCAGGCGGTCAAGAATCTTCCTGTAGAAGGCTTCGTCCCTCCCCCATCACCACTCACTGATGGTAAGCCTGTTTTGCGCGGTATATGGCAAGGTGGTATGTCATACACGATCGACAAGATCTCTGGTAAAGTAGCGACGGCATATACTCCACAAGAAACGAAGCAGGAAGTTCTCTATGATAGTGTTCACACTATACTCCAGTGGGTTAACAAAGATGATCCGCGCGGCCTACCTCTCGCAGATCCTACACAAGATTCCCAATATCCATACTGGGAGTACGGTGTCAGGAAATGGTTAGTTGAATATCAGAAACTCCATCCAGATTTCAAAGAGTCCAAAGGTGACTTCGTCATCCCTACCCAAACTGACGACGTCCATACTGCCGACAAAGTTCCGAAGATCATCTTCGTCTACCCTAGTGCCACTTCTACACCTATCAATCCTCAAAGTTTATTACCCATCAAACTAGGTATCGCGGGTTCTTTTACCCCGACAAAGACTGATGTTTATCTGAATGGTAAATATGTTCTGACTGCTGACCGCGACCCTCTCAATTTTTCATTTATTCCTTCCGATGTTGGTAATGTGAATGACACGGACAATGTCATAACCGTCAATGTGTTTGATAGCGCCTACAACAAAGGCGAGGCGACTCTAAACTTTACAGTTAATTAATCCGCCAAATTCCCTATTTTATTTCAGTAATCTTTACTGCATCCTGTCTATCATTTATCAACTTCAATATTTGCTGCTTCTTTATGAAAAGTTCTGATCTGGCCGCCTGGCTGATATTCGAGAAGTGAACAGTAGTTTCTTTAACTGCTATATTTCCCACTGGAATATCGATTCTCACAACATCCTTGATCACCCCTCTAACGATCTCGCATATGAAAAATTCCCGCGTTTGGCGGTTTTGCATCTTCTTCAATAAGTGTCCAATACCAAACATATAGACTAACGATTCATCGGCATAACTAGATACATGAAGGTCTGATCCCCGGAAATAGGCCTTATCACCATAGGTTTATTGATCCCGCTCAGTTGTAGGGAGATACTGTCTGCGTCTATAGACTGGAAACAGTCGGCTATGTATTTGTAATTGAAATTGATCTCCATCTTCTCCCCTGTTAATGCCGCGTCTATATTGGTCTTGTTCTCGCCAATGTCAGAATTTTTCGTTTGGACTTCGAAAATCTTTCCTTTCGGATCTACTATCATGTGCACTTGATTGAATTTGTCAGAAAAAATGTTTGATATCTTCAACGCGTTCAAGAAATCTTGTTTCAAAGTTATAACCTCCGTTACATAACCTTTGGGAATGATCTGTTTGTAATCTGGGAATGTTCCGTCGATGATGCGGGAAACAACGTAGATACCATTGGCCTCAAAAGAGATCAGATTCTTGCCCATTTTTGCTTTGAGATTTTCTCCCATACTCTCTATGATCCTCGTCACGTCGGCAATATTCTTGAACGGAAGCAGTATCTCGTTGATCTTTACAGCCAAAGGAACCTTTATCCTCTTTTCTGCTAGACGGAATGAGTCCGTGGCCGCAAAGACGATATAATCCCCGTCCTTGTATATATAGACACTAGACAGCTCCGGCTTCACACTCGACACAGAAGCGCTGTACCAGACTGATTTTAGGCCTTTTATGAATATCTCACTGGCGAATGACATCTCCGTAGCATCAGCCACTGTCGGAATCGTAGGAAAGTCCTCTATAGGTAATGTTTTGATGACCCCTTTGGACTTGTTTGCTTGGATGTGTAGATTTCCTGATATGACTTCGACCTTCACTATCTGGTTGTCTTCTTGGATCTGGGAAATGAATGATGACAATATATGCCCCGGCACTGCCACAACACCTTTCGTGGTTGTTTTGATAGGTACAGATATCTCCACTCCGATATCTAGGTTAGTTGCCTTGAAAATAGCAACGTTATCATCAGCCTCTATCAGTACACAAGAGAGAACTGGTAGCGTCATATGTTTGCCAGTTATCCTCTCGACTAGGCCAACTGCTTCTTTTAGTTTTTTAAAGTTAATTTCAAATTTCATGTTATTAGGGGGGTGAATATGTTGATAATTATTTCCAAGGCTAATATTGAATGTATATTATCTATCACAAATTATTTATCCTGTTGAAAAATTATAGTTAGTAATTTGATGAAATATTTGTATACTCGCAATCAACAACTTATCCACAGACTTATTACCATGCAAAATTTTTATAACATCGAACGTAGTTGATTGATCTCTTGTAACAGAACCGGACTAGTCTTCAGATCCTCTTTCACTTTTTCATACGAGTGGATGACTGTGGTGTGATCGCGACCGCCCAGCTTGTCCCCTATCGAAGGGAAAGAGATGTTAAAGTCCTCACGGAGCATATACATGACGACTTGGCGTGGCTTAACTACCTCTTTTCTGCGGGTTTTGTTGTATATACTATCTTCGTCGACATTGTAGAAATCAGAGACGACCTTCACGATATCTTTGATAGAAACAGTCTTTTTGGGTTTGGCACTATTCTTCAATATATCCTTGATCTCGTTTATATTGAGTTCCCTGTTGCGGAGTTGTGTCTGGCAAGCGATCACATTGACGATACCTTCTATCTCGCGGATATTGTCATCGATCGATCCAGAAAGATATTCGACGACATCTGTTGATAGGGTGATGTTGTGAACACCGCACTTCGTTCGAACTATGGCCATCCTAGACTCGCGATCTGGTTCAGGTATATCTACGATCATACCGACACTGAATCTGCCTCTCAAGCGAGATTCGAGACCAGGGATGATGTTCGGGTGACGATCAGAAGAAAATACGAGTTGTCTTCCTGTATCATGGAAGGTATTGAAGAAGTGGAACAACTCTTCCTGGAATTTTTCTTTGTGTGAGAAGAATTGGACATCATCCATGATCATCACGTCATATTTTCTATACTTATCCTTGAATGGTTGAACTTTGTTCTCCTGTATAGCTACGAAGAACTCAGAACCAAACCTCTCTGAGGTGAGGTAGAAGACCCTTTTGTTCGGGTGAACTTTCTTGATCTGGTTCCCTACTGCCTGGATGAGATGAGTTTTGCCTCTACCGGTCGATCCGTAGACGAATAGTGGGTTGTAAACCATGCCTGGGTTCTTGATGATGGCCTGTGAAGCAGCATGGGCGAGCTCGTTGAATGGTCCTATGACAAAATTATCGAACGTATAACGTGGATTCAGGTTATCTTCTTTGTTTATATAGAAATCTTGTAGTGGCATAGGCATTGTCGGGGTTGCGACAACCTTCTTTTTGGCGTCATTGACCTTGGACTTCTCATTTTCCTTGGTTATAACGTATTCGAGAGCCCTGATACCTTCATTCATCTGCCTCAATATGCGTAGAATGTTGTTGTGGAACTTCTTTACCATCCATTCTTGAGTAAATGAGTTCGGAACCCCTAGATATACTACGCCTTCAGTCTCCTTAAGGATCTTGGTTTCTTTGAACCATGTAGAAAAATTGGCCTGAGACACTATCGTCTCTATCTCTACTAGCGCTGTTTGCCACATTTTTGAATAGTCTTGCATAGGTAAATTTTTTCTTTAAGTATATACCTGTTTATAATTCTGCATACTTGTGGAGGAAGATAAAATATGTTGATAAGTTGTGGACAACTATTTTAGTGGGTTTTTTCCTACATAAAGGTTGTAATTTTTTATAGGTTTTAATGAATGAGGGATAAGTAACCTCCCACACCTCTTTTTGTCACAAAATATCCTCGAGACTCAAGGGGTGTGGGAGGTTACCTTCATACCACTTGAATTTATCAGTAAGATAAGGTACAGTAGTCTGCATGTCATTCACATACAATCCAAAAAAGAGGAAGCGTGCCAAATCCCACGGTTTTCGAGTACGCATGAAGACTACTTCTGGCCGCAAAGTATTGGCTCGCCGACGCAGCAAAGGTCGCACTCGTGTTGCCGTCTAAGCACATAGTCCTATATGCTACCTCGTTCAGTTAGGCTTACTAAGGAACAATTCAACTCTGTTATGGAAAAAGGGAGAGCTTATCACTCTACCCTTTTCATGTTGAGGGTCGTGCCTGCGACTAGTCCCGCGGTCAGTCCCGATTCTGTCAGCGGTAATGTCGGGAAAAGGACGCCTTTGGTCACTCCTACACACATCGCGGCCAGTATACCGAGCAAAGTTTCCAAGAAAGCCGTGGATAGGAATAGAATGAGGAGGAAAATATATGAGGCTATAAAACCGTTCTATAAGATAGTGGCTCCGAATCATTACGTGGTTGTTTTTGGTAAAAGCACCGCTCTCACGGTGACTCAGAGCCAATTGGAGAAAGATGTTCGCGATATCTTTGTAAAAGCGGGATTATTGAGGTAGTATTGATGCATCATGTTCCATAACTACATCTTCTTGCCCCTTTACAATGGCCTCATCGGTATCATGGATATACTTCCAGGTATAGATGTAGGATTGGCGGTTATCATCTTTACAGTTATTATCCGTCTCATTCTATTCCCCCTATCAAAGAGCTCAGTCCTGACTCAGGTGCGCATGAAGGCCGTC
>CAILTI010000025.1 GCA_903837075.1 uncultured bacterium
AAAGTTCAAGATCGTGAACATGAGTAGCGGCTTCAAGACGACCCACACATAGCCCAGTACACTCCCGTGGTAACGTAGCTTGAAATCAGTCTTGGCTATACGCATCACTAGCTCTCTGTGGTTTTCGTGGGTTTGGGGCATAAAACTGAAGAAAATAGTAAAATGATTTTACCTTATAATATCACCACCCCAGATATAGTCCGTAAAATTCGGTGTTAAATTTTTTCCAATAACCGCTGATTTACTTACCCCAGCCACTTTCGCAAGTTTTTGCAGATTTTCAATATTAATACGTACTTTTTTGTGGATTTGTCGTTCTATAAACATGTGATTTTGAGCCGTATATTACATACTTTTACTAAAACGTAAGTGCACTTATAGAATGTCTTGAACAAAATATAAATAGACTATAGCAGATATTAGTCACTATATCCAACAAACGCATTCACCAAACTGATTTCTATTGTCAAGTCATTGTCAACAAGACAATATTTGATCCCATCCACCTAGACGCATCACTAGCTCTCTGTGGTTTTCGTGGGTTTGGGGCATAAAGGAGTGTTATTTTTGCATCTGTAACGTCTATACTACATCAAAAACTGCACATTTCCAAACCAAATGTCTACGGCTGAACCTCTCTTATTGCCGCTTCTATTTCATCTTTTGCCTGTGGATAATAGGCCTCTATCGATCGTAATATCTCAATCGCCCGTGCAGTATTACCGGCTGCATATTGTATACGCGCCTGTTGAATAAGAGCGCTTATACTTTGTGAAGGGGTGATTATGTCCTGATAAATCGACACTGCTTGCGATAGTTTTCCTGATAACATGTATGTCTTTGCTTTCTTTACCAAATCAAAATCCGCCCCCAACACATGAGCCGCATCATCTTCATGACCAGCCAATGCAAGCGTAACAGCATATGCAGTCGCTGCTTTTGCATATCCTGGAGCTAATTCGTAAGACTGTTTAAGGACACTGATCGCCTGATCAAGTTTATTCTCAAACAAATACACTGACGCTAGCTCAAAACTTATTACCTGCTCTTCAGGTGCCAATGAGAGCGCCTTTCCAAGCAACGCTTCAGCATCGGCAAATCTCCCGATCCTTTTCAAAAATGGCCCACTTATAAAATACACGTAAGCATCATTTGGTGTATTTAATATCTGTACATCTATTTGTTTGGAGACAAGATCGATCAATAACTGCTTTGTTTGTCCGGTGGCCATAGGATTACTAAGAACATTATCCGTACATGATATAAGTTGCGAAAGAATATATTGACTAGACATAACATTACTTACAGATATTGACTTTATAAACCATTCGATACTGGTAATTGGTTGGGAGCAGGACTCATTGGCAAGACTCAAATATTTGTTTGCCAATAGCGGTCTTATATTCAAACAGTAAACAACTCCTATAAAGAATATGATGATAACTGGCACAAAGAAATAAATTATAATATCCTTTGATACTATCCTCCTATTAGCATTCTGCGACTGGTCATAAACACTGAAGGAATCTACCATAGCAAGTACAACAAAAAAGAATAGGTAGCTAGATAATGTATCAAATACAAACAAATTATGAACTATATACCCAATCAATAGACCTGTTAAAATATATTTTCCAGCTAACAAAAGTCGTGATTTCCAAAGAGCTATCATCAATAGTACATATATAGCGAGGTATGAAAGTAAACCTACAACTCCAAAAGATGAAAGCTGATCCAAAAAGATATTATGTGCACTGTCGACCCACTGCTCTACAGCATACATGTTGGGATTATAGTATTTCTGAAATAAGTAAACGAAGTTTCCTTGTCCCCAACCGAGAACAGGCCTTTCCGAAATACCCATCAAAGCAATGGGCCATATATACTGTCTCGACTGATCGCTTGCCGTCCATGAGATAGCTGCAAAACGTGACAGAACTGCACTTCGTTGAATGATCGGATTTGCGCGATTGAACCAGAACACTCCACCAACAATAATAGCGAGTCCTATAACACATCCGCATATGATGCGCCACCGCCTAAAGAGACGTGGCCCAAATATAGAAAAAGCGGCAATTGCTACTATTGAACCCAGCACCAACCCAAGAAATGAACCTCTAGTACCAGTTTCAAAAATATTATAGACGAAAAGAAGTATTGCTATTACATATATAGAAAGCTGCAAAATCAAACGAGGCTTTCGTTGCCAAACAGTAACATACATATAAGCCGCTAGAAAAACATGGAAAAGAAGGTACGCAGCGAGAAAGGTCGGATTACCAAAAGATGAATCTATGCGCGTAGTATCAAAGTGCATTTGCATCCAACCAACGCTTTGAAACAATCCGTGCACACCAACAATCATCGCTATAAATAACGAAAAATTTATCCATCTATTCCACATCTCATTTACATCACCAGCATTGAACATGCTTTTAATGACCAAATAAAATGCCCAAAGATGGATGATAGTAATCCAACCGTCCATTCGATCAAAATTGGACCAAAAACTCCTCATTGGATCTATGCCGATCAGATCAGCAACTAGCGACAAAACAACAAAAATACTAATAGTAATAGTAAGTGGCGTAAACCTAGGTCGGTATTTAAAATCAAACAAAGCTAGAATCAACCACGATGCAAATGCAATTTCTACAAGTATCCGAAAATAAAATGCTTGTCCTGTAATATATGGTACAACGAAGGATGATATTACGACTATGGGAAAAATAGGAATAAGAAAAATCGCTGACAATGTTATATATTTTGCAATATTCTTAATATTCATAGAGTCGAATTATATTCCTTTGTTCAATAGTTCCCTTGTTGAAGGACCAACTATTCCAACAGCGTCAAGTCCATTTTTCTTCTGATATGCCTGTACACCCTCCTTTGTTTGCGAACCAAAATATCCTGTTATAGGTCCTGAATATACTCCGTCTGATTTCAACCTATGTTGCAGAGCCAAGACATCAGGATCTGACACTCCTAGTGCCGTCATTCCAGGATATAGATAACGAGTGAAGGAAGCGCTTAATGCAGGTTGCTGATTCACAACTTGAACAGATCGTGGGCTTGATGGCAATTTTGATGAATTCCCCATCCAGAAATAGTACTGACCCACAACACCCTTTAGATTGGTAAAAGAAATTACAACTGGCAAAGGCAGAGCATCGCTACCAGTGGGTTTATACGTTGCATAGTATACACCATCAGTTCCCTGGGTTACAGCTGTTTGATACCCGCCGATTTTTACCTGTACATTTGTCACCGTCTCGTTCGTACCAAAATTTACGCTTATAGTGCTACCGGCTCCAAAAAATAATCCTAGTACGTCATTTGAAGACATAGATATCGAGGAAAGTTGTGGAGGTTGGTTGAATCCAGAAGACACTGGAGCAAGAATAGTGTTCTGAGTAGGCACGGCACTTCCAGAGCTCAGAGAGTTTACAATGATAGACCCACACATATAACCAGTTGCACATACAGATACAGTAGACTGACCAACAGTCAAACCTTGGAGCACAAGGTTTGTTCCATTAATGCTGGCCGACACTATATCCTTATTTGTATTAGTTAATGCATTATAGGAACCGGGGCCATATATTCCAATCATCTGTGTAGGTTGCCCAACCACAACATAAGCCGGAGACTGATTGAATGTAACCGTTTGACTTGGAGACTTAACGGATATATTAACAGTACCACAACCGACTGATGATGCGCAGATAGACACTGTAGACACTCCTATATTCAATCCTGTCATTAACACAGAATTGCTGTTTGTCTGGATCGATGTTGAAACAATATTAGGATTGGAATTTCCCGCAACTACCAAGGCATTCGCTGTGTTATCAGCATAAATGTTCACACTTTGACCTTGAACGATGGTGACATTTTGTTTAGATAGAGATAAGGCTCCCGTCTGTGTGGATATATTAGACGTTGTTGGCCAGGAAACCTTGGACGAGATGGCCCCATCTACAGATACATACACTGATACTCCACCACTCAGACCATATGAATTAGGAGCAACAGAAACACTGAATGAACCATTTGCATCGGTATGACCGATATCTATGGACGTGTACAACGTGGTCGTTTGGTTTGTAGAATAAAGGTTTGGGTAATTGAACGTGACTACCGCGTTTTGACCTGCCCCAGCAACATCAACCCTGACTAAAGATACGTTGTCGGTAATAGTCAAATTTGGTATATTCGCCGCCAGGACATGATTCATGAGTGTACCGGTAAGAATAGTGGCAACGATCATATTCATTGCTAGGTAGCCACTTTTTTTGAAAATATTTTTATTCATGTTCAGATTTTTAGCAAACTAAACTACTGTGCACTAGATACGACGAACGACAACGTTACCGGCAACGAACTTTGTGCATTATTTATAAACAACGTATGGGAACCTGATGTCACACTAGTTGGAACTGTAAAAACTATCACCGTTCCATCTGGAGAAACGTATCTACTAGTCGCCTGCAGATTTGAATAATTGGAATCAAAATATATATTTGTAGACCTAGAAAATCCTGAACCTAGTAACACCACCGAAGTTGCATCGTCAGCATAAGCAGAAGCCGGCGCGATTGACGTGACACTAAATTGCGGAGCTATAACAGTGAACCAGCCACTTACATCGTCATTTGGAGTAGATCCTGTGTTGTTACCCTGTATACGTATTCGGTACGTTCCGATAGGGAGATCTTGGTATGAATTTGTTATAGATGAATATATATTACCAACCTTCCAGAGATATTGATTCCCATTACTGCCTGGCAATTGACTTAGAGCAATGAAACCTGCCCCAGCTCCTCCAGGTCGCTCTAAACTAATATTATAACCACCAGCAATAGTTTTATCCCATCGTATCATTGTAGAGCTTCCTATTGAAAGTGCCTGACCAGTAGCAGGTGATTTAATACCAGTATTCGAAATGGCAGGAACTCCGACAATTGGTGAAACTGATGCCTGATTAGCAGATGACGTGGCTGGATTATTATTAACTATTCCACTCAAGCAGGTTTTTTGATTGATCGATGCTCGAGTCTGAGAACCAACATAACCTGTAGGAGAAATACCATTATTAGTCTGATATTTTTTTACAGCTGATAAAGTCAGCAAACCAAAATATCCGTTTGGTGTGGCCGCTAAATAATTCGAAGACTTTAGGTAAGTCTGAATCATTGATACGGAATTATCCGAGGCAGAGTCGTTCAGACCAAAAGAAAGGTCGTGCGCTAAGTTAACACAGATCGATTGGGCAGAGGCCATCTGTACAGACGTGAATAATGTACACACGACTGACAATGCGAGAACGGATTTGCCAGTTTTGCTCACAATATAATTATACATGCACTAATTATAACCTATTGGAACTTAAACTTACATAGACATGAGACATACAACATATAATCACAACATAAAGTTATCAATATTATCAAACACAAAAACCACTCTTTCGAGTGGCTTTTGTTCCAACTTTGTAACCCGTTGGGAGGAGATTGACCTATACTATTATTGGAACATAACTGCCTTTAAGAGAGTCGTAATCTGTGAAGATTGTAGACTATTAGCGGCAGGCAATGCACTTGATGTTCCATAGTTAAGCCTGGAAACAGAGACTGTGCCACCGGCTGATGCGGCTCCTGAAGCCTGGAATGTAGCAGTGAAAGTCTTTGTTGCACCTGGACCAACGTAGAAGAATAGACCATTTGGATCATCCTGACTTGAATCGCTATCAGAGAAGTCCTTCGTAGTAGTTGCAAAGTTACCACTGAAGTTCGTCGAATTGACAGCAATGGCTGCATTAGCATTCGTTGACACGTAGATCGGGTTGTTTCCGGCCGTTAGGCTGTAAACAAACTTGTAGATCTGTGTACAAGTTGCCAACGTAGTATCGCAAGTCTTAGGAGAAACAACTGTTGAAGCCATATTCGATGCATTCACACCTGTAGCAGTGAATGACTGAGCATTGGCAGTAAGAGTTGTCTCTGAGCTATTTGGAACACTATTGTATGTAGCGTCGATAACTGAAGGATTGAACGTGGTTGCACCAAGTAAGCCTGCTGTAGGCAATGACACCTGCAACGTTGTGTTATCAACAATGCCATTAGTATCCTGAACGATCGTAGCTGTGATCGTCATAGGAACATAAACATCAGCCTTCAATGGGATGTTCAAATTTGTAAATGACGTCGTTGTACCGATAGTGCTAGCTGAATATGTAAGACCATTTACCTTCAACTGAACATTAGCAAGAGCTCTATCAGCCGTAACTCCGGTCGATCCGACCTTATTGATCGTTACGTTCAAAGACTGAAGTGTACCTGGCTCATTTTGTACCTTGATATCGAAGATACCGAGGACTACATTCTGAGTTTGAGAAGCTGTAGAAACTTGTATGAGACCAGTAGCTGGTGAACTTGCATCGGTTGTTACGACAAGTTGTCCGACGTTTGAACCCTGGTAGGTGAATGTGCGGTAATCAGTACCTTCTGCACCGAGGACTGCGCCTGTACCACGTGTTTGTGTATCTGTGATACCTGTGCCGTCAACTGCACGAACCTGGGCCTCGGTAACAACAATCGGACCGCTTGAGCGATCTGAGACTGCGTTGAATCCTACATTGACTGTCAAGTATTTGCTCTGAGTTGCCTTGACAACGAGATTAACCGGGACTGTGATTCTATAATCTGAACCAACAGTAAGTTCACTGAAGTTGGAAACATTCAAGTTATTAACTGAACCGACAACTGTACCTGTCTCATCCTTGATCGTGATCGAATTTGCGTAGAGCCAAATGCGAGTATTGAAGTCAATAGAGAAATTGGTAACTGCCATGTCGGAAGCATTTGCCTGAAGCTTGTAGCCTACTACATCGTATGACTGACCCTTGTAAGCTGTAACGCCTGAAGGGGTAGTCCAGATTGAGAAAGCCAAAGTTCCTGCTATGCCAGGTGTTGAAATTCCTGCTACTGTGCCAGTGACTGTTGTTGCAGGAAGTGTGTTACCAGCACCTATTAGAGTACAAATCATGCCTGTAGGACAAACTGTTCCTGCTGCAGGAGTTGCAACTGCACTACCATTCAAAGATGCGAGGGTCAAAGGACCAACGAAACCTGTTGAAGGAATCTTGTTTGCTGTCTGGTAAGCCTGGACTGCTGTCTTTGTCTGAGAACCGAAGTATCCTGGAGCTGCTGTCTTTGCAACAACTGAAGGAATACTGTAACCACTACTAATCAACCATGTCTGAAGAGCAACAACATCAGCGCCAGTAGAACCGACTGTTAGGTTGGTCTTAAAAGCGTAACCTTGTGCTGAAGCGATCATAGCAACTGCCAATACAGCAACGCCTGTCGCGATCATTATTTTTTTCATTTTTTATAATTTTACGCATGCCTCTCCATTTATTTATAATTCGAAGGAAAGATTGATGCGGCTAGTAAGCTAACTGATAATCTAACTCATGCCACTTCTCCCACCTCAACGCTATCGACACGCCGAAGTACGAGATTTTGTGGGTACACTAAATACGAACTTATCTAACTAGATATTATTTAGTTTTCAAAGTTCGTGTCTATCCTACGAAGCTTTCGCGAGGTAGGATCCCCTCTGCTGTTATGCTTTGGGACGAGGGTATTATAAGTACGAAACTTGTAACACACTCGTTGCAAAACATTATAGCTCATAATGTACACACTATGCAAAAGGGTGATGTGTGGATAACATTACTAACTATACTATATTTATTTACTAAAAAAGGCCTCAAATCCATGTTTTCTCATGCTTTTGTGGCTTCGTGTAGTAATAGAGCCATATTAGCTGATTTCGTGCTATTAGTCAATCAAGAGAATGTTCAACGTCCAATGACACAATATTCAGTGGACATTGCGTCATTGCCTCGCCTGCCGGCAGGCAGGAATATTGTTCATTTTAGGGAATATCTACTCCATCTCCTCTCACCTTCTTTCTTGATGATTCCCCTATTTAACAAATCGATAAGTTCGCGTTGTATAGTCTTCTCACTACAGTCCTTGATCACCTTGGCGAAGTCCTTTATAGTCAGTTCACTTCGCGTTCCCAGAATATTCAAGATCACCTCCTGTCTATTGGTTTTCTTCTGTTGAACAGAAACATGGCCTTGAATAGACGTGGCAGTTTTATTGGCAATTGGGTATTGGGTATTGGACATTTGCCCTTTGGAATCTCTCGACCCATGACCAGTATTTCCTCTATTATCCATCCTGAAACCCGACGCGAACAAATCTGGTGTCTTAAAGAATGACTCTGAGAGAACGTAACCTGCCTTTTCAGCACTCTGTGCTAGTCGATCACGGAGCATGCCAACAACGAGATCGATCTCGCGCACCAGAAGCTGGTGATTCATCTCCGAAATAAGGTTGGAAATCTTCGCTACATTCAATAACGACAAAGTCTCGAGCGCGGCAGTAAAGATCGACTGGATAACTACACTCTTGTCACCAGGAACAGCACTAGATGCTGTGAAGGACGAAGATAATAGATCTATACCCCTATCACGAAGTTCCCACTTGATCGGCTCATCGTCCTTTAGGAGTCCGGAGACGAGGTAGAGCGCGGCGGTAATTTTTTCTGTCTTTTTGAACAGATAGATCAGGTAGTCCTCCGCGGAGAAAAAGCCTAGTGATTTCCAGTTCAAAGGGTTACTGAACGAGTCCTGATTGTTTGTCTCTGAATTGTCCATGATGATATATCGGTGTCCTTTATACTGATTCTGATGTCCTTGATGAAATCTCCTGGCATTTCCCTGTCTTTGATGTGTCCATTATAGTCTTTGAGGAGAGAAAAGCAAGCACCCCTTATCTACCTGACAATATTCCATTCCGTAAACATGAATACTGTTTTTCAATGCAGTGACGAAGTACATTTTGAAATTATATGTGCTATTATTTAGATATAAATTAATAAACTACCATCATGGCAAAGAAAAAAGATACCGACCTCGGCAAGAAAATCAGATTCTGGGATGAGATGAGTACTGGCACCGTGCAGGCCATCTCTGCCATTCTCTCGTTCCTAGTAGCTACGATCGCCCTGTTGGCCGCCTTTGGAAAGGCGGGAGTAGTCGGTGATTATGCATTCATATTTCTCTCTAGAATGTTCGGTATCGGCTACTACTTGATACCTCTAGTTTTCGCCATGCTCGGCATAACTTTCCTACAAGGCCTCAAAAGTAAGTTCCAAATATCCAAAGCCCTCGGCGCTCTCCTATTCTTCGTCTCGGGTCTAGGATTGATCCACCTCATCTATACTGGCGCTGGCGGTGTGATCGGTAAGTTCATCGACTATCCATTCCTCAAACTTATCGACTACTTGGCTACATCGATACTGATGACCGCCGTCCTGATCATATCGATCTTCATGACATTCGATCTACATATCACCTGGGAGATGTTGGCATTCTGGCGCAAGAAAGAAACTGAGGAATCGACAGACGTCAAGATCGCAGCAACAGATGACGAAGACGACATCGATGAGATGGTCGCGGCAGCCAGTGCGAAGAGTGCCGACCAATTGAGTGCACGAGAGATAGAAGCGGCCGCAGCGAAAGCTAGGATGGAAGCATTGCAGAAAGAAAAGAAGAGTAAAGCCAATACCGGACTCGATCTCGGAGATGACGAAGAAGCGAATTTTGCAGCATTGACATCTATGCCGCGCCTCAGACCATTCAATGCTCCTCCTATGTCACTCCTCGAGAAAGATCGTGGTAAACCTGAAACTGGCGACATCAAAGCCAACGCCAATATCATCAAACGCACTCTGCAAAACTTTGGTATCACAGTAGAGATGGACGAGATCTCGATCGGTCCATCTGTCACTCGCTATTCATTGAAACCGGCTGAAGGAGTAAAGTTGTCTAGGATCGTGGGCCTGAACAATGACCTGGCTCTAGCACTAGCAGCACATCCGATACGTATCGAAGCACCGATCCCTGGGAAATCTCTAGTCGGTATCGAAGTTCCCAATACTGCCAAAACAACCGTCGGACTGGCAACCCTCTTGTCTGCTGCAGAATTCCAGGAATCTGAAAAGCCTCTACTAGTCTCACTCGGCAAGGACATCACTGGCAAGGCGCATTTCAGTAACCTTGGCAAAGCACCTCACATGCTGATCGCCGGTGCCACCGGTTCGGGCAAATCCGTCACTATTCACGCCCTGATCGCTTCCCTACTCTACCGCAACTCTGCTGATAGTATGAGATTCATCATGATCGACCCCAAACGCGTAGAATTGACCCTATACAACAAGATTCCTCATTTATTGACTCCTGTTATCACCGACCCAAAGAAAGCTATCCTTGCCTTGAAATGGGCCGCCAAAGAGATGTCCCGCAGGTATGACACGTTGGAAAAGAATACGATCAGGGACATCGACTCGTATCACAAGAACGTTTTGGCGCCAGCTATTGCAAAATTTCAGAAAAATTCATCTGCGCATCCTTTTGTGGGGAGTAGTTCCTTCCCTCAAACCCACAAGGGGAATCGGGAAGAAACTCTCCCCCCAGCGGATGCGAATAAGTCCCTGCCAGAAACCATGCCGTACATCGTCATCATCATCGATGAGTTGGCAGATATCATGCAGAGTTATCCTAGAGAACTAGAGTCCGCTATCGTGAGACTAGCCCAGATGAGTCGCGCTGTCGGTATTCACCTCGTTATCTCCACACAGAGACCGAGCGTGAACGTCATCACCGGTCTCATCAAGGCCAACATCCCTACTCGTGTCGCTCTCCAGGTAGCATCACAGATCGACTCACGTACCATCCTCGATCAGATGGGTGCTGAAAAATTGCTCGGTGCTGGTGACATGCTCTACCTCGGCGGTGAAATGTCCAAACCTGTTCGTCTACAATCCGCATACATCTCTGAGTCAGAGGTTAAGAAAGTAGTAAAGTTCATCTGCGACCAATATATAGACGATATTCCTGAAACTATCGATTTCGCAGCAAAAACTCCTGAAGCAGGTTCAACTTCTGCCTTCGCGGCGATGGATGACGGTGATTCCATAGAAGACGATGACGATATGTACGAACCAGCGAGAGAGGCAGTCATCACCGCCAACAAGGCCTCTACATCATTCATCCAACGCAAACTCGGTATAGGATATTCTCGTGCAGCGAAACTCATAGACATGTTAGAAGAACGCGGCGTGATCGGTCCTGCCAATGGTTCCAAGCCTAGGGAGATCATAGGAGTAGGAGGTGCTACTGCTACGATCAGTATTCCGACCGAAGAAAGTGAGCCACCTATCTTTTAGTGATTTACGAATGTAAAATGTAAATATTAAAATGGAAAATGACAATGTAAAATCAAAAAAGCTGGCGTACTTGTGATCTCATTTTGCCTTTTACATTTTCCATTTTACATTTCCTATGACCCGCACATCCCTTCAACGACTACTCAAACTCATCGGCGTCGTGCTAGTAGCACTCGCCATTGTCGCCTTTGCTGTATGGCGATCACTGAGTTATGTCCGTGGACCATTGATCGTCGTTATCGAACCATCGAACGGCTCCATGATCAACGAAAGATCTGTGATGATCAAAGGTCACATAGAGAGGGCCACCAATCTCCTACTGAATGGCAACAAGACCAATATCGATGAACAAGGTCAATTTTCCGAAGTTGCTATCATCTTCCCCGGCATCAATCTGATCACCCTCAAAGCCGAGGATCAGTTTGGTCGCTCCGTCGAAGACAGGCTCACATTGATCGGATCAGTAGGCAATAATATTGCTACTTCAACAAGTCTTGTCAGATGATCGGATGTGATAATATACAGCTACCTGCCATTTATCAGAACTAACTGAATTCCCGCTTCCCCTTACTGCCAACAGGTCTGGCGAGAATGACAATATTATATTATGTCTATACAAAAAAATTCTGCCTCCACCAAGATATCGGACGGCAAAAAAAGCAAGAAAGTAGAAGAGACTACAGAAGAGCAGACCAGTCAACCTGAGGATACAGAGCCAAAGATCGAGAAATCTGATGATGTCGTCATTAAAAAGGACTCCAAGGTGGTGGCACCGAATTATGGAGCCAACAGCAGATCTGCATCTGATGTGAATGACGCACTCAAGACTATCCGTACGAAATTTGGCGAGGATTCCATCATGAAACTCGGTGACAAGCCGAAGGTAAATGTGAACGCCATCCCGACGGGCTCTCTCGGACTCGACTGGGCACTAGGTATCGGTGGCATGCCACGCGGGCGCATCGTAGAAATATTTGGTCCGGAGTCATCCGGCAAGACTACCCTAGCATTACACGTCGTTGCCGAAGCCCAGAAGCGCGGCGGGGTTTGTGCTTACATCGACGCAGAACATGCTATGGATCCTGAATACGCCAAGAGACTCGGCGTAAAGATAGATGACCTCCTCATTTCCCAACCAGATACAGGCGAACAAGCTCTCGAGATCGTCGACAGTCTGATCCGTACAGGCAAGATGGACGTTGTCGTTATCGACTCTGTTGCCGCTCTCACACCAAAGGCTGAGATCGAAGGCGACATGGGCGCTCATCACATCGGCACACAGGCCAGACTGATGTCACAGGCCCTTCGCAAACTGACTGCCATCGTCGCCAAATCCAAAACCATAGTTATATTCATCAATCAGATCCGCATGCAGATCGGTGTAATGTTCGGCAACCCAGAAACCACTCCCGGAGGAAAAGCTCTCAAATTCTACGCCTCTGTTCGTCTCGACATACGACGTATCGCCCAGATCAAAAAAGGCGAGGAGATCATGGGTGGCCGCGTCAGAGTGAAGGTTGTAAAGAACAAAGTCGCAGCACCATTCAAACAAACAGAATTCGACTTGATGTACAACGAAGGTATCTCTCAGGAAGGCGAGATCATCGCCCTAGGTGAGAAATATGCCATACTACAAAAGTCCGGTTCTTCGTATTCATTCGGCGAGGAAAAGCTGGGCCGCGGCTATGATGCTACTAGACAATTCCTAAAGGAAAATACCAAAGTCCGCACAGAGATTCTAAAGCAGATCAGAGAGAAGTTGAAGGAATAAACTGTTAAACTCCGCTAGTTGGCGGATAGACAATTGAACTAGTCCCACCAATCCGTCCAGCAGAATTTCGATCATCCTACCGAGAGCATTAGCATATATATGTATTCGACACGAAGTGTGATTTGTGCGATGATAATCACATGATAAATACACCCAATACACACTCCCCCAAGAACTGGGGTATGATAACTGCCTTCGCCGTAGTTGCGGCTATCCTTATAAGTGGTGGATATTATGTATATAGTAGACTAACTTCCCTCTCGACGAATATCGCGACCCTGTCGGGTCAGATCAACTCATTAGAAGCGAGAATGTCCTCGACGACAGCTTCTCTACAGAACAACATCTCACAAACTAGCAATTCTCTGAACAATGCTCTCAATCAGCAAATACAAAGTTCTGCAGCTATAGCGCAACAACTCGGCAACTACCAACAGCAAGTCAGCACTGTTTCTACGACGGTTTCCACATTACAAAAACTGAGCAAAACTGACTCCCAGCTCCTAGAAAAATATTCGAAAGTTTTCTTCTTGAATGAATATTATGCTCCAGCACAACTAGTCGCTGTTCCGAATGATTATTCATATAGCGATACCAAGGTTCTAAAACTCCAGAATGAGGTTTGGCCGCACCTGAAACAAATGATCGACGATGCCAAAAGTTCCAGTGTAACTATGTATGTTTTCTCCGCCTATCGTTCATTCAATGAACAGAGTGCCCTGAAGAGTGACTACAAGGTCACCTATGGTTCCGGTACTGCCAACTCATTCTCAGCTGACCAAGGATACTCCGAACATCAGCTAGGTACGACGATCGACATGATCGCCCCGGGTTTGGGTGGCATATTGGATAATTTTGGAGATACGAAACAATACACCTGGCTCATCAACAATGCATACCGATATGGCTTCGTGATCTCGTATCCCAAGAACAATACCTTCTATGTCTATGAACCGTGGCACTGGAGATTCGTCGGGGTCAAGCTCGCTACCGATCTCCACAACCAAGGCAAGAACTTCTATGACCTAGACCAGAGAACGATAGATACCTATCTGGTGAATTTCTTTGACGCACAGTAGATTTTGCTTTTAGCGTAAAACCGTGTAGAATGCCACGGTGATGTTTTAACAGTTATTCAGACCGATTCTCTACCAAAATATGAATCTTTGAATATATAATTTCCAACTATCTATGTCCCTACTCGAATACAACGAAATAACCGAGAAAAAATACATCGTCCTAGACGGTGCACCCTACGAAGTCATCTCATCGCACGTTTTCCGCAAACAACAGAGGAAACCTGTGAACGCCACGAAGCTCAAAAACCTCATGTCTGGCAAGGTTACGGAGTATTCATTTCATCAGTCCGAAAAGATCGAACAAGCCGAGATCGACGAGCGTGAGGTCAAATATCTCTACAACAATCGTGGCGAATGGTGGTTCGCGGAAGCCACAGACTCATCAAAGAGATTCAAGGTCACCGAGGAACAAGTCGGCCCACAAGGCAAATTCTTGAAGCCGAACACCGAAGTAACCCAGCTTTTGTTCCAGGAGCAACCAATGGGATTCAAGATGCCGATCACTGCCGAGCTCCGTGTCGTTGAGGCGCCACCGAATATCAAGGGCGACTCGGCTGCTGGTGGCAACAAAGTGATCAAACTCGAAACTGGCGCAACGATCAACGCCCCCCTATTCGTGAATGAGGGAGATGTCATACGTATAAATACTGAAACTGGTGAATATCGTGAGAGAGTGAACAAATAGCAAAAAAGAGGACAAGGGACGATCTGATGCGTTTCCCGAGTCCTCTTTTTTGATACCTAGCTAGCGACGTAAGGTAATAGGCCCATGAACCTAGCACGCTTCACTGCAACAGCGAGTTGGCGTTGGTATTTGGCTCCGATGCCACTGCGCTTCCTACCCAAGATACGTCCGTGAGGATTCAAAAACTTACGGAGAATCTCTGTGTCCTTGTAATCGATAAATTTTATATTGTGTTGGCTAAAGTAACATTGCTTTTTCATATTTGTAATTTTATTAGTTTAATTGTTTAGAATGGTATATCGTCTGGATTGATCTCTTCTTGTGGATAATCGATCTTGTCCTTTTCTGCTGGTGGTTGATTTGTATCACCTTCTTTTCCGGCGTCTGTCGCCTTACTAGAAGTGTTCACCGCGCTCGATGGTGCTCCGCTAGGACCACTACCGCCAGCCTTGAATCCGAACTGGATATTGTCTGCGATGATCTCTGTACGATACCTCTTCTCTCCGGCCGCTGTATCCCATGACCTCGTCTGCAATCTACCCTCGATCAGTGCCTGCTGGCCCTTCTTCAGATATTGACCAGCCAATTCTCCGAGTTTGGAGAAAGCGACAATATTGTGAAACTCGCTCGTCTCTTTGCGCTCACCGTCTTTGTCTTTGTATGTGCGACTGGTAGCAACTGAAAAGTTGCAAACTTTGACGCCTGACGGCAAGGCCTTGACCTCAGGATCTCTGGTCAGGTTTCCTATGATATATGCTTTGTTTAGGTACATGATAGTTAATGAAAAATGTAAATATCAAAATTCAAAATAATAACACTCAAACTGTGTACAGTTTACAATGGATCATTTGCAATTTTGAATTGTAATTTTCCATTTGGATTTTTAATTTTTAAATTACTATCTACTTCACTTCCTTAACCATATCATCGATACTCTTGTCCATATCTTCGATAGATATTGGAGCGATGTCCTTCTTGTCATCTATGATAGGACCAACACCTAAACCTGGTTCAATCGCCTTTTTCGGCATGATAGTTGCGGCGATCTGGGAAGCTCTCTTTCCTAGGTATGTATTCTCCTTGGTAGTAGAGATCAAGATCATGCGCAAAACTGTTGGCACGAGTTCTACGGTCTTCTTTATAGACTCAACCACACTCGAACTGACCTCGAACTTGATCCAACCAAAATAGGCTTTGTCATATTTCTCATATGACCCAGACACTGTCTTTACCCTCATGGTATAGGCTAGTTGTTCTAGGTGTGGTGCTTCGTCTGCTAGGACTGATGCACCGGCCTTGGTAATAATACTCTTCACCTTCTCTTCCTCCTCGGAGACTTTCTCCGGAGTGACAGACCCGGCGATCAGGTATCCTATCTCATAGACCGATATGCGGTCATCAATATTGTTTTCGTTCATATATTGGTTTGCGAACAGTGACCCTTCAACTGGGATCCTCTCTGCTTTCGGCTTCGAGGAACTGGTCGCGATTACTTATAATGTAATACGAGACTACCACAGGTTTCGCTCCTCTGCAAGGGCGTTATTTCCCTCCTCGAGGATGGGAAATAGACGTGTATGGAAGAGGTAATAGAACGATATCACAGTGAAGATAAAATCCTGATAAATTTTTGATGAAGATCTGATAAAGAAATGATCAAGAACCGACGGTAGGCCTAGTCGTAAACCACCCATATATCATCTATCTATTTCTGTAGTTCAAAGAAATTTCGTGCGTTGGCAAGGACTCGTTCGGCGACTTTATCAGCACTTTCACCACGAATCTCGGCTATCTTTTTTACAACTTCGATAACATAGGATGGTTCGTTCCTCTTGCCTCGATATGGTATCGGTGCCACAAATGGGCAATCAGTCTCTGTCATTATCTTGTCGGCTGGTGCCGATCGGATAAGTTCGTCGTAATTCCGTGCAAAAGTGACCACGCCAGTAAATGAAATGCTGCAGCCCATCGACAACGCCTCATTCATGTCCTCCATCGTACCCGCAAAGAAATGAAAATTTGCAGGAACTTTCGCATACGTGCGCAATATTTGGATAGCTTCCTGATAGGCATTACCGCCCGCTTCTGTCAGTGGCGCACCCTTTTGGGAGGAGTAGCTTCCTCCCTCAAACCCATAAAGGGAATCGGGAGGAACCTCTCCTCCCAAGCGGGTGCGCGTATTTATAGAAACTTTCGAATTTACAGTAGCATTCCTCACATGCAACATGAGAGGTTTCCTGACAATATTTGCCAATTCGATATGTTGGATGAAAACTACTCTTTGATGCGCCATATTCGCCGGTTCGGAATGAAAATAGTCTAGTCCACATTCACCTATAGCGACAACTTTTGGATGCCGCGCCAACTCCGTGAATGCAGCAATGTCGAATGAACTATCTTTGGGTGGACCATCACCCCTCGATCCGGCTGCTTCCGTAGGATGCATACCTATGATGGCCCACATGTCATCGTGTTTCTCTGCCAACACGACGCACGCCCTTGAGGACACGAGATCTGTCCCCACCGTGATGATGCCGACACCGGCATCATGTGCGCGCTTTATAACTTCTTCCCTATCTGCGTCATATTCAGGAAAATTGACGTGACCATGTATGTCTATGTAGTTCATCTATTTTCTAACGAACAATGGTGCGGCTGGCATCTTGTTCTCTCTGATACACGTCAATATTTTGTGAGCCGTCTCAGGCAAGAATGGTTGCAACATGACCGCCACTTCTCCGAGTGCCGCGACCAATTCACTGATGAGAGTTGTCCCCTTCTCCTTGTCAGTCTTTACCAGAGCAAAGGGTTGCTCTTTCTGTATTCGCTGGTCCAATACAGCGATCTTCTCCCAGATGACATTCATCGCTTTCTGCAAATTGAAACTGTCTATAGCGCTGAAAAATTCTGGACTTTGAATGCTTGCAAATTTATCCATGACCGCACCATTTTCCTTTTCTTGAACATTGGATATTGGATATTGGATATTATCCCGTGCCATCTTCATGATACGCGACGTCAGATTGCCGAGGCCGTTGGCCAGACCAGCGTTATAAGTCTCTTTGAATTTCTCTATCGTGAACGGACTATCTTCAAATGGATGTAGTTCTTTGGTAACGAAATAGCGGAATGCATCTGTGCCGAACTCATTTATAACATCGATCGGACTGACCGTATTTCCTAGAGATTTGGACATCTTGACCCCACCTGCACCTGTCACGAAACCGTTCACAACTATGACCTTGGACGGAGTGAGACCTACGGCCATGAGCATCGCCTGCCACATCGCTGACTGCTGACGGAGATTGTCTTTGCCGCAGTATTGGACCACACCACCAGTTTCTTTCCACCATTTATCAAATAAACTCTCGTCGTCCGGCCAGCCGATCGTGGAAATATAGTTTACTAGGGCATCGAACCAGACGTACATAACATGTGTTGTGTCTCCCGGAACTGGTATGCCCCAAGGCATCTTGCTAGAGAGTCTCGTGACACTGAAATCCTCTATTCCCCTCTCCACGAATGCACGGATCTCATTCAGCCTAGAGTTAGGAATAACGAAAGAATTCTGATTCTCTGCATTCGATGTTGAGGCCGAGCCGCGTTCATATAGATCCATGAGCGGTTTCTGATATAGGCTGAATCGAAAAAAGTAGTTCTCTTCCTCGATGATCTCGATCTCTTGCAATGCATGTAGCGGGCACTTTCCGTCTACTAGCTCAGACTCGGTCTTTTCTAGCTCACAACCATTACAATATTTTATAGCGTAATTTTTCTTGTAAATCAGACCATTCTTGTCGGCCATCTTCCAGAAGGCTTGGGCTGCCATGATATGGTGTGGATCAGTGGTACGTGTGAACTTTATATCCGCACTGATCCCGAGGATCGGGAGGAGTTCTTTGAACTTTGCCGCGGCACCATCTACATATTTCTGTGGGTCGACGTGCGCTTGCACTGCTTTTTGATAAACCTTCACTCCATGCTCATCTGTGCCAGTATTGAAAAAAACATCGAAACCCATAAGTTTCTTGTACCTAGCGATGACGTCGGCACGAATGAACTCCAGTGCGTGGCCAACATGCGGCTCAGCATTTACATACGGCAATGTGGTGGTGATATAGAACGGTCTTTTTGCCACAGATCCTGGGGCAGGCTTCTGTGCCGCATTATTGGCGGCTTTGGTCGTTGCTTTTGACATATGGAACTAGTGTACAGGTAAAGAAATCCCGCGACAAGGCCTCTCCTTGTCTATATATTTAATCATCAGATCTTCCCCACCTTCTCTAGAGATGCCCTCTCGGCCCTCTCGGCGTTCTTGTATTTCTCGATGTCATGAATATATTCCATGAGTGCGGCAGAGAGTGGCACAGCGATAAGTGCCCCCAAAACTCCAGCAAGCTTGGCACCGATCACCAAAGCCAGGATAACGACGATCGGAGAAATACCAACGATCTTCCGAACTACCAGAGGATAGAAGACCTGACTCTCGAGCTGATAGATGATGAGATATAGACCCAGGAGGAGCAGACCAACACTGAAACCACGGTCAGTAAAAGCGAGCAGTATTGGCGGGATAGATGATATGATCGGGCCGAATATCGGGATGATTTCCAAGATCGCCGCGAGTAATGCGAAGAGTAATGCATGCTCGATACCGACAGACTTTAGCAGGATATAAACCAGAACACCGACAACGATACCGAGAATGATCTGACCCTGTAACCACAGTGCGATCTTGCGTTGTGATCTCTTCCAGAGATCTATGATGTATTCATGATGCTTGACCGGTGCAACGATGCGCAAGAAATCATCCACACCGTCCTCCTTTACCGCCAGATAGAATGACAGCACGACGATCAGGATAAAACTCAACAACCCACCGAATATCGCGCCCAAAGTTTGGAATAACGTGTCAGTGTTGCCGGCAACCAATGATCGCAGCTGATTGACTATATTTGTGAGTGACAGTGTATGTTCCCCGAAACTATATGAGGAACCGAAGTTGATTCCTATGTTACTGATAGGGCTCCAGAGCTCTTGGAATGTAACCGTTTTTGGCAGAGTCGTTAGGAAATTGGTAGCATCACTGACGAGTAGAGGCATGAAGAAGACGAAGACGGCCGCAAGGAGCAATGACAATACGATATATATCGTGATCACGCTCGCCACCCTATGGATCTTGCGCCTCTTTAATCTCCGAACTAATGGCTCTATGGCCGAAGCGATAACTATCGCGGCTACCATGACGACCACAACATCTGACAAGTAGTATATCGCACCCATGAGGAGGAGAACGAGAAAGAAGCGAATGATCGTGCCCGTATTTATAGATATTTTGGCAATTGGATTTTGATCTGTCATGGTATTTATAATTATAATTATATGAATATTGATTTATAAATCAAATTTGAAATACGACTCGAATCCGTCCCCAGACTGGAATTTCCCTATTATGGCCATATTGAGACCCTTATCTACGAAGATCTGACGAGCGAGTTTTTGGATATCATCCGCGGTAACAGCACTGACCTTGGACATGAACTCCTCCGGCGTATCTATGCGCTTCTTCAATATTTCCTGCACACCACAATATTCCGCGCGCGATTCTGAGGTTTCCAGTTCGAGTAGAGTCGTTCCTGAGATGTAGTCTTTGACCTTCTTGAGTTCCGCCGGGCTGACGAGGTCATTCTTCAGATTCACACATTGCTTCAATATTTCTCTCACTGCTTCCTCAACTCTCACATTATCAACTCCCGCTGATATAGAGATTTCACCATGATCAGTTGACACATCATGCGACGCGCGAATGTAATAACATATACCGAGCTCATCTCTCATCTTGGAAAATAGCCTCGAGCTCATTCCCCCTCCCAAGATAGTGGTCAAAACTGCCATGGTCGGTATCCTCGGATCAGTTATCGAAAATGTTCTGGCGGCGATAACTAGGTGTGTCTGATCTGTTTCTTTGAAAAAAGTCTTGATGGCAGGTAACTGTTGTTCCTCAGTGACGGCGAGTTTGGCTTTCTTTGGATCAGCAACAACACTAGAGAACGCTTTCTCGATCTTCGATATCGTCTCCCCTTCATCAAATGAACCGGCAACGAGAACTGTCGTGGCCGAACTCACGTAATTATCCTTCCTATATTTGGTAAAATCTTCACGACTGAATGCGCGAATGTTTTCTTCCGAACCAAGGACACTCCATCCTGCCGGCTGATCGCCGAACATGAGTTCTCCGAGGATCTCGTGGACGCGACGCTGAGGTAGATCGTTGTACATACGTACTTCTTCGATGATCACACCCTTTTCCTTGGTTATCTCCGCTTCATCGAAAAGTGGATTCATGTACATATCACTCACTATATCTATGAGACTATCTAGACTGCGTGATGCTGCCTTGGCGTAATACCCAGTGAATTCCTGTGTCGTAAAGGCATTGTAATGAGCGCCCAACGAATCTAGCTCACGAGAGATGTCACTTGCCTTCGGCCGTCGTGGCGTTCCCTTGAAGACCATGTGTTCCAGAAAATGTGATATGCCGTTCTGCTTCTTTGTTTCATATTTCGATCCCGCCTCTACCATAACTAAGATAGTTACAGAAGGATTGTCTGTCATCGGAACAGTGATGATGCGCAAGCCATTATTTAGAACTGTCTTTGTGAATTTCATATATTAAATGTAGCACATAAGTATAATCTTGGTAACAGAGTGTAGAAGGGGTACGGATATTTTCCTGCTGGAAAATTCCTCGTGCTCGCACCAGTGCTCGCAAGCCCCCTTCTCCCCTCTGTTACCAAGATTTTTAGTGTCATTCACTCCCTAGCCCTTAACCTTGTCCTTCAAATATTTGAGTAACTCACCTTCCGCCACTCTCTCCTGCTTCCCAGAATCACGGTCGCGAACTGTGACACCATTACCTTTTTCTATTGTTTCGAAATCGATGGTGACACAGAATGGTGTTCCGATCTCATCCTGGCGGCGATAGCGCTTGCCGACATTACCATTGTCATCATAGTCAGTCATCGGAATGTCTTTCTGAATAGTAGCGAACACTTCCTCAGCTTTCTTCACGAGCTCAGGTTTATTGCGGAGTAGTGGAAAGACTGCAACTTTGTAAGGTGCCACGGAAGGATGTAGCTTGAGATATATCCTCTTGTCACCTCCCATATCATCCTCAGTATACGCGTCACAGAGTATCGCCAATACCGATCGATCCAATCCGAACGAAGGTTCGATGCAATGCGGCACGAATCTCTCCTTTTTCTCCTCATCATAATACGACAGATCTACCTTACTGAACTCCGAATGCTGTTTCAGATCAAAATCACCTCGATACGCGAGACCATACAACTCCTTCCTACCAAATGGGAAATCATATTCAAAGTCTATCGTCCTCCTGGAATAATGTGCACGATCACTCTCTGGTACTTCCAGTTCATGAATCCTGGTAGCGCTGAGGCCGATATCAGACATAAAGGCATTCATCTCCGCACGGAAATACTCGAATGACTTTTCCCAATCCTTTGGATCGACGAAGTATTCTATCTCCATCTGTTCGAATTCTCTCGAGCGAAAGAGGAAATCTCGTGGTGCGATCTCGTTCCTGAAAGCCTTGCCGATCTGTGCCATACCGAACGGTAGTCGAGGATGTTCAGTATCTAGAATATTTTTGAAATTCACAAACATACCCTGAGCTGTCTCTGGTCGCAGATATGAGATAGATGATGCATCCTGCACAGCTCCGACATGTGTCTCGAACATCATATTGAACTGTCTCTGAGCTCCGAGTTCCCCACCACAATCAGGGCATTTCCCTTTTTCCGAATCAGCGGCGGTTATCTGATCAGCACGAAATCTATGCTTGCACTTCTTACATTCTACCAACGGATCAGCGAAACCGGCCGCATGACCACTGGCCTGCCAAACTTTCTGATTCATGAGGATAGCGGCGTTCACTTTGAACATATTCCCTTTGCCCCAGACAAAGCGCCTCAACCACACTGATTGGACGTTCCATTTCAAGGCCTCGCCCAAAGGTCCATAATCCCACGTTCCCGCCAATCCGCCATATATTTCGGACCCCTGAAACACGAAACCTCGTCGCTTACATAGAGCAACTATTGCGTCCATCTTGTCTTCTATTTTATTCATACTGATATTCTACACTTAAAAAGGTCTTGGAGGCAATGGTCTATTTGACTTTACGGACTTTACGGACTTCAAGGACTTCACTTCACATTCCCATCTCCATCCTTGTAAGCAGGATCGGTACTGAATCTACTCGTCATATTACCTTGGGTACTAGTAAGCTTCGCGCCAGTAAATGAATCGAGGCCCGTGAGTGTAGCCGTATCTATCAACATGATCGTCTGACCGATGAGATCAACTCCCGGCATCACCGACACCTGGAATGCCACCTCCCGCCTCTTGTTCGTATTCAATGTATAGGTGCCAATATTACCTACTTGCCAAGTGATCTTGCCAGTATTGGAATCATAAGTAACATTCTCGCTACTAGGACTAACATTCTTCATCCATTTCACATTTGTCGGCAGTATAGCTGTGACCTCCGCATTACCGACAGGATTCGAAGTGTTATCAACATCCCAGATCACAGTGAATGTCGTCACCTTCTCCGCCTTGAGTGGTACAGGACCAGTGTTCGTGAATGGGCCGACTGTGCGCACGACCCTACCAGACAGACTCACATTCGAAGCGACACGGATCACCCTCGTCGAGACAGCAGACAAACTACTCGATACACCTGTTTCCTGTGTGCGATTTCCAGAGACGGTTACCGAAGTCAGTATTTGTGGATTGGTGACGGAACTATTAACAGTACTAGTACTCTTTGGGATGAGACTGAACGAAACCACACCAGTCGCACCTGCCGCAACTGACGCCAGGTCAGGATTGGTTTGTTGATTCCAGACGATCTGATCTGATATTGATTGGAAACTTCCCAGACGAGGTTGAACGTTCAGCTTGTCGTACGCAGTACCAGATAGCTTGGCAGTTATAACCATATTGGAAACAGAAACGGGCAGATTGTTTACCCAGTCAATCTCGATATTGTTACTAGATCCTGATTGGCCTATATAGTCAGTACTGGTCTCGTCACCATTTATCGATACTGCCAATGAGATGAATGGCTTCTGCACAGTCACATCATGCTCTACCGCCATGTATTGCGTCCCGATATTTTTCTGATCCGTTGAACTCTGTGCCCCAACTGCGAATCTGAAAACTCGGAGTTCACTGTCTTCACCAGTTAGCTTTCCATGAATAATGATATTCCTCGCTCCACCTGGAGGTATGTCACCTATTTTCCAAGTCGCGTTGTCTGTGAGCGGCTTGATATCAGCAGAGATGAATGCGTAACCTGGTGGATACTGTGCTTTCATAACAATACTCTTCAATGTGTCCTGAGAATTGGATTTGAGGCCCACCTTCATATCGAACTCCTGACCAGACGCGACCTCCTTGAATGTATCTACTGTGACACTGATCGGCGAGGAACTGATGAGGACGTCATACGTAGTATTTTTCGTAAAAAGTGAATTGGATCCTTTGACTTTGTAAGCGACTGTTACAACGATACTTCTCTGAGTATTTTCTTCTCCGAACATGATAGCTTTCACAGTCTTCTCTGCGGCGCTCCCTGCTGATATATCCCCTAACAATTCTTGAAACTTCTTCAATTCTTTGGTCGAATCAACCGGATCTGTTGTACCTGCGGGAAATTCTACGGCGAGGTCTGCTGTCTGTAGATCAACATTGTTCTTGTTGGTTACAACGATATCGAACGCCACTGGTGTTCCACCTGGAACAGAGACTGGAGCATTCACCGTGATCGTGATGTTATCAGCAGAGATCAGGTTTGATCCATTGAAAAATAGGTACGCCCCTGTACCTAGAGCGATAACGCAGAAGATCGCGGAGCCGATCAGTATCTTTGTAAAATATGACATGGAATTATCTTCGTAGTGCTGATTCAGAGTTGGGTCAACAACGACTTCCTTCGGTTCTTCCCAACTAGTCTGAACTTCCGGAGTTCTATCTATGAAACGCAACTTGCGACGAGTACGCACATCAGGCGCTCCTCTCGAATATAGAGACTTCTTCAACTCTTCAATGTAACTTTTATCTTCTGGCTGCGTCACCGCTACATTTTACAACTAAATGGATCAAATGACCATTGACCAACGAAAAAGTCGCTACCAACTAGGCAGCGACTGTGAATTTCTGTACTTGGAATTGCATTCATGACACTATTCGAGAATGACAGATCATTGGAAACGAGTTCTGAGCCATCGAACGAACCTCGAGGACCAATGATCGCGCTTGGCTTTCATGGTGGCGATAAGTTCCAGTTTTCGCTCCCTGTTCGATACCGTATGGGCTGGCGTTCTCCAGATGTCTGTCGGCCTCAATCTGTCATAGAGTGCAGCTTCCTGCCTATTCATTTTTGCGTGCATACTGAGTACGATACTAACACGAATAGAGGTCCGAGAACATCTGACCTCTCGGACCGCGGCTCGGCGACCAATATCTCATATTTCACACTGGATCACTCACAGCATCGACTCCTTCAGTGCCCTATTGATATGTTGATTCAATAATGTCCTCTTGCTATGAAGTTCGACTAACAATACCCGATCGATATCTTTCGATTGCAAGATACTATCGATCCCCGAGATATTTCCAATATAGCCCAATGTAAATAGCATCCTAGCTACTATCAATGATTCCAGAGTTATTATCTCTTCCGCCTGTCCTGAAACATTCGCCAAATAATTCATCTCCAGAAACTTGGCGCACGCGATGATGTAATCGAACAATTCTGGGTGTGCCTCTTCACCATGGAGAAGTCTACGCAGGAGTAGGGCTATCCTAGCAACGATCTCCTGTGCATCTAGTCTCAGATCTCCCAGTTTTGCTCGTAAACTTACTGGCCCTGAGATTGCCGACAAGTCACATCGTATATCTGTACTGGCACTAACGATCCTCCAATACTCCCTTCCTCTCACCAGCGAATATGTGCCGAATGAATAATCTTGGATATGATATCGGAGTTTCGACTTTTCCAATCGTATTCCCTGCGCCGTAGCGTAGATGAGTCCAAATTCGCGCGTAAATATATTCAATATTTTACCCGCATCTCCATAAGGACGCGAACCAACGATGAATCCAGCTGTAGTGTGAATAGTATGCATATCGACAAGGCCTCGCCTCGTCATCATTATATGACCACTATCGATCTATTCATATCCTTGACAAACATAGTGATCATGCTATGCTCGTTTCAGACAAGTTGACGCGAGTCGCGACTTTGCCGGAAAGCCATACCCCGGTTAGGTCGCTCGACACAAAGCCCCGCCATGTCACCACCGGCCGCGGATGGATACCTCCAACCACCGCCGCAGGTTTTCCGGGGCACACGTCAACCTTGCTCCCTCCTCCAATGCAAACTGTTCCTGTATGCATCGGGAGCTCACTGGGCGTACGACTTGCTTCCTGTCGTGCGCCCTTTTTCATATCTCACTGAGTATCTGCCTACTAGATTCCCAATTTTACCGACATATCACCGACCATTTGCGTCTCCCCCTCAACACCGGTATATAGAATGACATTCAGTGAAGTTGCTCCGATTATTGCTGGCTCATTCCTTTCGACGAACTTCCGACCTTCGTCATCGACTTCGATTTTCAAATCTACCTTGTCATTCAGTGTCAGTCCCTTCTCTTTACGCAGATCCTGAATCATACGGATAAGTTCACGGACCATGCCTTCTTCCTTGAGTTCCGGAGAGATCATGATATCGAGATCTATTCTCACGCCACCAGAATCTATAAATAGATGGTTGTCCTTTTCTACAACTTTAGATTTCGCGTCACTGGACGACGGCTCTAGAGCTGTCGATGCGATAACGACCTTCTCTGACACGACACACTTTACATTCAATTTTTCTTTGATGATGTCACGAAAACCCTCTGAGATATCTGCCACAGGCTTTTCTGAAGACACTTTCCCTTCATTGGTAACACCAACACCGAGATCATATACCAATCTCGCCAATGGCTGTCGAACACCTATCTTCTTGTATGAACGTAGAGACAATGCCACTTCGACGATCTTTCGCGTCGTTCCCATCTGAGCGAGCAACTTCTCATCTATCTTGTGTGCGGTCGGCCAATTCTCTAGATGCACACTCTCGAGCTCGCCTCCTACCTCTCCGTAAACGTGATCCGCGAAAAATGGTGCCATAGGTGCCATGACCTTCGAAAGCGTCATGAGGACATAGCGTAGAGTCATGAGCGCCTCAGACTTCTCTGTGGCACTACCCTTGAAACGATCCCTGGAACTCTGCAAATACCACTGAGAAAGATCGGCGATAAAATCTCTGATCGCTCTAGTTGGTTCTAGGAATTTGTAAGCATCTAGATTTTCCGTAACAGTCTGAATGAGCTGATCCAGGCGGTTCAATATCCATCGATCGAGGACATTCGAGAGACTAGAGTTCCAACCTTCACCAAGATTTCGGCTGGTGGATACCGTGTAAGATATGGAGTGATCGGCATACAATTTGTAGAATGACAAAACATTCTCCACCATATTGAATACTTTCTTGACCATCTCATCAACGGTCTTCTCGTCAAAGTTTTTGGAATCGCCAGGTTGATTGACCGAATACATCCACAGACGCAATGCATCAACTCCGTATTTATCCATCATTTCCCATGGACTAACGACGTTACCTATCGACTTGCTCATCTTCTTGCCCTTCACATCTAGAACGTGCCCGAGACAAATAACATTCTTGTAGGCCGCTCCTTTGCCCATGATCGTACCGATCGCATGCAATGTGTAGAACCACCCCCTTGTCTGATCGATCGCCTCAGAAATGAAATCCGCCGGATATGGCATCTTCTCATTCTTTGCACCCAAGATATGATCTTGCGCAAAAGGCATAGATCCAGAATCGAACCAGACGTCCATAACCTCCTTGGCACGGTTCATCGGACTACCACAATCACAGACCAATTTCACAGCATCTATGAATGGTCGGTGTAGATCGAGTTCATAGTTGGCATCATGTGGCACCTTGGAAAATTCTACTTTTCTAACCTCGGCATTCCCGATAAAATCGCCGGTTTTTCTCAGACCTTTGGCACTCTCTATATCGATACCCATAGCCGCCGCACACAGCAGCATTGCAGGAGTCTCATGAGTGATGATCAATATATTCTTTCCTTCATATTTACTATCAATATCATAGAGAAATTCGCCTGTTCTTTTCTTTATATCCATGTAATCCTCTCCACCCTCTGGCCTCCAGAACCATCTATCCTGACCAGCGTGAGCGTGACCGAGTTCAGAAACTGGCTTACCCTCGAAAACTCCAGTGCTATATTCTCCGACACGTTTATCGACGATCACCTGTGACGCATCCAACCCTAGTGCAGGCGCCACGATCTTGGCGGTTTCCAATGTTCGTAATATTGGTGAAACATATATGAGATCGATCTTCAATGACTTCAGTTGTTTCATCGCTGTCTCGATCTGCGTCCTACCTTTCATGGTCAGATGATTCGTCGTCGTGATACTACTGTCGAGAATGCCCAAGATATTATTATCAGCCTCACCATGTCGCATGACATGATATGTATTCCTCGGTTTCTCGATGATCTCAGCAACAGAGCCGATCACCCTGTTAGCATGACAAGAGTGACATGTCCATACCGGTAACGGCGTTCCCCAGTATCTCTCACGCGATATTGCCCAATCTTTGACTTCACGAAGCCACTCACCAAACCTCCCTTCTTTGGTATGGTCTGGCTCCCAATGAATGCTCTCATTTTCCTTGACCAACTTTTTGCGAAGTTCTGACATCCGGATGTACCAGCTGTCACGTGCAAAATATATGAGTGGCGTATGACAGCGCCAACAGAATGGATATGTATGCTCGTATTTTTCCTTGGCAAACAAAAGTCCGCGGCCTGCCAGGTCCCTGATGATGGTCACGTCGGTGTTAGGATCTTTGACAAAGGCACCAGCCAAGAATCCAGCCTCCTTCTTGAATGTCCCGTCCTCATGAACCAGATGATATTTTGGCAAACCAACCTTTGTACCGAGTTCAAAGTCATCCTGACCATACATGACCGCCGTATGCACTATACCTGTACCATCAGACGTCGTGACGAAGTCCGCAGCATATACTTTGTAGGCGTTTCCTAATTTTTCCTTTTCAGCACCTGATATATGGTCTTTGAGAAATGGGTAAAGTGGCTCGTACTCTACTCCGACGAGGGCGGAACCTTTGATGGTTTCGACTATTTCTGGTTCAGTGAATTGACCTTTGATCACTTCATATCTGTCCTTGGCAACTATATAGGTTTCTTCTGCGCTCCTGACCTTCACATAATCAATCTTCGGATTTACTGCCAAACCAACATTGCCTGGCAATGTCCACGGCGTGGTCGTCCATGCCAATAGATATGTAGGCGATGTCTGATTCTGAATTTTGGATTTTGGATTTGTTTCGGATTTTGGATTTGGAATTTTGAATTTGACTGTCAACGAGAGGTCCTTCACTGTCTGATATCCTTGTGCCAATTCATGAGAAGATAATGCCGTACCACATCTCGGACACCAAGGCACCACCTTATAATCTTTATAGAGTAACTCTTTCTCATCCGCGGTTTTTATGACATTCCAAACTGCCTCGATATATTTTGGCTTGTATGTGATGTATGGATCCTTGAGATCTGCCCAGTAACCGATCCTCTCCGTGAACTCTGTCCATTCATTTACATATCTCCAAACACTCTCTTTGCATTTGTCATTGAATGCACCGATGCCATAGGAATCGATCTCTTTCTTGGACTTCAATCCTAGCTCTTTCTCCACTTGCAGTTCGACTGGTAGTCCATGAGTATCCCAACCTCCTTTCCTTCGCACATGATAACCGCGCATAGTTTTGTAGCGTGGAATGGCGTCCTTGAATGCACGCGCCTCGAGGTGGTGAATACCTGGATGCCCATTGGCTGTCGGTGGTCCTTCATAGAAAACGAACTCCCCTTTTGGAGCCTTGCCGGCAGGCCATTTATTCAATGATTTTTCGAAAATACCCTTCTCTTTCCATCGTGCCAAAATCTTCTCCTCACGAAGCGCGTGAGTGCTTTTCAGGATCTTGACTCCTTCGGGCTTTGTGTTGTCTATCTGATCAGCCATTTTGTTTGTAGGCCTATTCTAGCACCAAGGATAGATCCTGTCAGTAAATAGCACGTAAGCATCCCCCACCGTACATGAGTGAATCTGCGGGGGCAAGGAGGTCGCGCGCGCTCATTTCATATTGAATATTCCGCAAGCAGTGAATTCAAAGCAATCAAAGCTTCGCTGCGGAGAAAGCACAGCCGACATAGGAATACGAGACCCCCGGACCGCCCGTGAGGACGCGGCCGCCGACAGCACCGAAGTCCCCGGCGAAAACGACGTAGCCAAAGGACGTGCGCGATTTAGTCCATGAATATGTATTTGGCAACAGTCGTTCGCCTGTAGCACGTTCCGTTAGGACCGTACGATAGAACCATTCAATGAATGATTCGCGGAACATCTGGGTCAATTTCAATTTTTCAAGAGTATCCGCGGCTGATTTCCACTTAGGATCGTCTGATGACATAGAGTCGTCTTGAAGCTTTCTGAATTCTTGTTTATTGCTTTTCAGAGCAATCCATTCTCCGAGAGCTTCCTTGACGTCCTTGGGCATCTCTTCATTTCCATATAAACCAACAACATAATCAGCCAAAACACCGGTCTGTTCGAGATAGTTTCTGTTCGTCGATTCAGGAATCATGTCCTTCGAGACGAGTTTCCAGCGTAATTCTGCCCCTTCTTTAGTAAAGAATTTTTCATTTTTATACCACTCAGTATCGTAAAGAAGTTTTGTAGCGTCTTTTTTCTTATCCCCTAGCATTCCGTAAAGTCTTTTCCCATCAACCTTTTCAAAACTTCCATGCATACTTGACACAGGAATTATCTGACTACCCCCATATAATATAAGTTGGTGTGTATCCTTCAGCCTCTCAATTAATTCTAGTGAAAAAGGAATATCCGGAATTTTTTCTGGAAATTCTAGTCCTAGTGCCGCTTTAACCTCCTCCGGTCCATAGAAATTCGCTCCCATGATTTCCTTGGCTTCTTTCATTGTAATGCCTTCATGTGGTAAAGAAGCCTCAAAAGTACTCCACCCCTTCTCCATTTCATCTCTCATATTTACGACTCTCGCCATATCTCCAGTCCTAGCACATTCATCGAGTAATACTTGGAACTCATGAGTTTTATTCGTGCAGCTTTCAATGAATTGATCAACAAGCGAAACAACTGCTGGAATTTTATAACCCTTAAATTTTTCCTTGGTAGTTTTCAGTCTTTCGGAATATGATTGTTGGAATAACTCCAATTCATTCAATTTTTCCGCTACCGCAATGTCCGGACTAATTGCTTCCTCCGATACTGTCCCCTTCTTCCTATAATCCGGCCATCTTGTTCTTTCCGGCCCTGTACCGAAAACAGTATCGACTACCTGGCGCGGGCCGTTAAATTCTATTTTCGGCGCAGGGACTTCTGGAGCGCTCACTTTGAAAGCGGAAACTGTGCCTTTCGAGCCATAATCAGGGTTCTGTTCCCATTTACCTCCTTGGAAAAATCCATACTGATCCTTGAACAGTTGATACAAATAGGCCTTGTCGGAAAGCTTTGTGGGCTGATTGACGAATTCGGTAAAAACATAGTGATCAAGCTCGTTCCGATAACCATCATTCTGCCAAGCCGTTATTATCCTGTCCATGCCGCGTATAGACAGCACACCCTCTTTCAGGCGATATTCAAACGACGTAGTTCCACCGCCCTGATTGAAGAATTGCGATTTATCGACAGAACCGCCGGAAAAATTGTCTTCCGTGGCACGCGCGGCCTTGGCCAGATTCCAGAGCTTGCGCAATTCGCCTTCAGGTATTTCTATATTACCGTTCTTATCCATAACTCGTGACACGATCAATTCAAAAAGCTCATTCCTGCCACCCCTGCCGTCGCCAGCGCTCGCTTCATCCAGTGTACCGACTTTCACCTGCGGCAAATAATCATGCTTCATCAAATGCAGTCGTGAGAGAAAAGCTGGATCAAGATCCTGGCGCATGACATAACGATCGGCACCGCCTTCATTTATATTACCCGTGAGTATGAAGCCAAATCCTTCTGCAATCTTCACTTCACTGCCACTATTTTGTTGTATCCTGATAACATCTCCGACCTTACGAGTGAGAAGATGATTCAGACTGATCAAAACATCGTGCGGGATAGCATTGACCTCGTCGAGAATGATCGGTCGGCCTTCAGACATGGCTTGGTAGACTTGACCCATATAAAAGTCGGAGACTGTACCGCTACGATACTCGTAAGCCAATCTTTCCTGCAAACCGGATTTGATCAGATCGAACTGCTGTTCGGCCTCTTTATCTTTTGCTTCAGGATTTTCTTTCCTCCACCTATCCATTTCATCGTTTACCGTCTTTAGGAAAGTTTTATAGCGCTTTTCCGATTCGTTAGGATCGACTTCACGCAAACTCAAAACTTGATGACCAAAAAGCTCCGCAGGTGAAGTATGTTTCGAACCAGAGATGATCAACGCTTCTTTATCAAAATATTTGCGCGCTACGTGAAAAGCCAGTTCAGTTTTTCCTGATCCAAGATGGCCGTGAATAAATACCGGCTGGCCGGCTCGAACATGGGAAACTATTTCTTCTGCTTGCTTGCGCACGTAATCCGTCTCGACTATCTTGCCAGATTCTAGTTGCTCCTTGTACCCCTTCAATTCTTTTAGGTTAAGTCCGTACCATGCTTCCGGAGATGATTGCTTTAATTTCTCGCCTGCCGCATCTAGTGCGCGTTCTTTTTCTGCTGCCTTGGATAACAAGGTCCGCTCTGCAGAAACTGACTTGCCAGCACCCTGATTGGTTATCATTTTCTTGATAATGCCAGTTTCAAATGCGACTATTCGTCCGCGTTCCCTTTCTAGTGCAGCTTCCGTCTTCATTGCCCGAGACAAGTTCATCCACCTCAAAGAGGCCAGGGCTTTTTCCGGAGAGGCTCCGTCTCCCAAAAGCTTTTCGTAGGCTTCCTCGTGTGCGATCTTCTCCGCCTGTATACTGTCAGCATCAGATTCGTTCAGAGGCTCGATACCGAGCTCTGACAAGAGCTTCTCGTCTGCCTTGCCGCTTTCAGAAACGTTCACGAAGTCCACTTCCACTTTTCCACCCAACGCAACAGACTTGCGTTTCAAAACTTCTGCCTTGTTTACATTTGACTCAGCTTTGACCCACTCATCAGTAGATAAAGGTTGACCATCCATCAACGCTTCAGCAATCAACTTGCCCGAAAGCGGATCCTCCGGTTTGGTGTCTTCAATAATTCTTATTTTATAAGGCCTACCAGGTTCAATATTCGATCCTACCGGAAGTTCTATTGACTTTCTGTCAGGGCTGCTTGATTTGTAGCCGATAACTTTACCTTTTTTGTCTTTGATTTCTTTGAAAACAACGTCCTCCAGAATTTTTTCTTTGCCAACAGCAGATTCTGTAGTCATGGCCGGTTTCTGTTGATCTTCTGGTGTTCTTGGACTTTCTGGTGATTTCATGATATTAAATGGTATTAAAATGCCTATATTTTAGGCCATATTTAGATTTCTAAGATAATCGATCACCATGTGTACTTGACAAATATGGTGGGGTCTGCTATATTAATAACGGTATAGAGGGTTCGTGAAGTGTTTCCGAAACTCTCAATTGTTCGTTAAGATCGGTGCGCGAGGGCATATTGTAAATGGTACTGACCATTCAATAATACCACGTAGATATGGGTTAGCCAAACCCACACATGCACAGCGCTTTCATTAAGCTCCGCTGATCGGAAAGGCCTAGCCACGGCCGACCGCAAAGCGTAGTCATACCCCCCATAAAAAAATGGGGGGTGTTCTATTTTCGAGATAATGCCATTCTCATATTGATACGTCCCCTAGATACTCCTTCAATGCCTTTGTAATGGCTGGAATAAGAGCGGAGATGTTCACACCCACACGTAAACCACATTCCTTTTCCCTGCCTTCATTCCATACAGAATCAAAGATGTTTTGTTCACTACGACTCACTTGACCTATTTGAAAAGCTCTCGTAATAACCTTTTTTTCTATCAACTTATCCACGGCTACCCTAGCATCATCGGGACTACTAGATCCACCGTCGGTTATTTCGAAAACTATATCCATAATCTTGCCGGATTCTATTCTTTCTGTATCATCAGGCGTTAGTGAATCCAAAATACTGGAAAGAGCCACGTCGTCATACGTACCCCCATTGGCATCTTGAATATGGTTAAAGATAGAAACCATTTCTATATTATCCCTATCGTCAGATGATTTAATTTTTTCTGCAGTATTACCGAATGTCCAACCTTCGGTTTCGATTTCCAGTTTTGATCTTGTTTCGGCTCTCGTAACATTCAAATATGTTTGGAACTCATCCAATGAACTGAATACGAGCGTCATTGCCAGTTGCAAAATATGTAATCTTTCATCATTCATAGAACCAGACATATCGCCGACGACGCGCACACGGATAAGCTCTGGTTTTTGAGTCACTACTTCTTTGTCTTCTATTTTTTTGAATATTTTCGTTTGCTCGAATTTGCCTTCCTGGATACTTCCCCAATCTTCGATAGTTTTTTGGATATCCAGCTCGTCTCCTGTTTTAAAGTGTCCTTCCATTCCACGCACGATCTCCCGCGATGTGCCAAATATTATATGCCTCCACAGTGCAGACAATTCGTCCAGATAAGGAGCGATCTCCGCTTGAACCTGCCTGAATCTGGCAAGATTTTCTAGAAGTTGTTCCTTGGAAAGTCCTCGTGAAGCGTTCTTCTTAGCCCATTGCTCATCTTCATTTTTCTGCGTATCGGTTGCCTTTTCTTGCGGGGTCCGCTCATCTTCTGCCTTGAGCTTTTTTTCTTCTTCATCCTTGGCCTGTTCCACCTTTTTCATTTCCTCTTCCTTCTTTCCTTTCACCTCTTCAAACTTTTTGAACAAATCCTTCATATCCTCAGGTGGCAATTGATCAATGGTATTTTCTTGCCATTCTTTTATTTCTTTTTCAAAAGGAGTTGTGGGTGGCAATTCACCTGTCTCTACACCCCCGTTCTCTCCTTTTGATTCCTGGGGTTCTTGTGGCTTTTCTTTTTCACCTTGATCTTTTGTATCCTCTGACTCCTGTGATTGTTCCTCTGGCGGCTTCCATTCCGGTTTCCAATCCGCGATATCTTTTGCCAAAAGTTCTTTGAATATCGGTTCCAGTGTTCTCCTCAGAATAGTATAACGTTCACCAGCTTTTGTATCTCTACCAGTCCTTGGTTTGATGAAAGTAGTAATGAGCTCCTTTGCGGTATACGATTTTCCAGCAAATTGAATTTTTCTATTTAGTGCCTCCTCCACATCCGGCGAAACGACACATTGTTCGTCAGGAACATTGTCGTCACGCAAAAGTTTATTGATGAATTGGCGATGCCGTGACTCACCTTTTGAATAATCAAATCCCGGAAATAATTTTTCCTTGTAAAGCGATTCTATTTCCTTGCCGCCTTCTGTGCCTCTCTCGAACGAAGCGGCCTTACGCGAAACAGCATTGTTGACCCAGATATCATCTAAAGAGTTATAAAATGGATGATGTATTTTGTAGGCCGACTGCGCCAAGCTATTGAATGTGCCCATTTCCGGCCTTTCTGGATTGGCCGGTGTTGTTTTTTTAAGATGATCGAGGAAAGCTTTTTGCTTTGGATCGCTTTGATCGAGTACTGTTTCCCACTTGCGCAACATGATGTCGCCAGTTTTTCTGGCCTCATCGGCAATATGGTCGAAATTCTGCATCAATCTTTTCGGATCAGTCTTGAAGTCATCAAAGTGCCCAATTTCATGCATACATGCCCACAGAATCTGACGCTCTGAAAAGCCCTTGTTATAAAACCAGTCGGTGGCCAGATTTACTTCGCCTTTTTGAAAGTCAAAATAGAAAGCCTGACCAAGCTTGAAACGGATCGATGTGTCGCCGGAAAAACTGGCAAAAAATCCTGTTTTTGAGTATCGGTCGATGAAAGCTTGCGCGCGTTCACGATATGCTTCTATGCCTTCATTGTTTTCAAGAGCTGGGACAGCGTCAGGTAAGGCAACTTTTGGCTTTTCCAGCGGATCAGGAGAATCCTTGATCGGTTCAGTGACCTCAAAAGATAAAGGTTTCATGTTATCACTATACCTTATTCCCCATATTTTTCCACACACCCAAAAAGATCTACATCCTCTTCGGTACCTTGATTCCGAGCAACCACAACCCTTCAGTCATCGTCCTCAAGAACGTCCTGGTAACGAGCAGTCGATAGACCGACAACGGGTCCTGGATGTCTATGATAGTTTGTGTCGCATAAAATGCATTGAATGCGCCGGCGAGCTGCACGAGGTAGTTCGCCACACCCTGTGGTGCATACTCATCTCCTGCACGCCCCGCGATATCAGTGAAGCGAACGATCAACCTTTCTAGCAGGCCGACTGTCTCTGGCAACATTACTTCCCCCTTGTCCAGACCCTTTATACTCTCCTTAACCGCTTTGTCCAATATCGATTGCGCCCTAACCGCTGAATATTGCAGATATGGCCCAGAATCTCCCTCGAAGGATATAGATGCCGCGGAGTCAAAAACGACATTGCCACCGATCGCCTGACGGAGGATGGTGTATTTGATAGCCCCGATCGCGATCATATCAGCGATCTCATCCGCCTCATCAACATCGAATGCTCTATCAGCGATCTTTTCCATGACCATCTTCTTCATATCTCCGATCAATGACTCGGCAGCTATCACATTGCCTGTCCTAGATGACATCTTGCCAGTGGCAAACCTGAGCATACCGTGTCCGATATGTATAGTCTTTGAACCGTTCTTCTCATCGATCAGAGAAAGTACTTTCGTGAGCACCTTGAAATATTCATTCTGCTCGTTGGCTGTGATGATGATGGACTTTGTGGCATCTGGATATTTCTGAAATTTTGTTACGTTCAATCCAACATCCTTCGTCTCATATGTCGGCAGTCCGCGACTATTCACAAATACGCGAGTATGTAGCCCGTGATCTTCACCTTTGAATACGATCGCTCCATCACTCTCTTCGAATACACCGATATTCGCACCCAAATCTGTCGATTTTGTATCACCCGATCTTTCGGCTTGTTCACCTTTCATATGCTCCCTCACCACCTTCATGCCTACCGGAGCCATCTCACTCTCGAATATTTGCCGATCGAACTTCGTGCCCAGAAGTTGGTAAAGCATATCGAAATGTTCCAAACTCCATGCCCTGCCCTTTTCATAGAGATCATTCACCGCTTCATCAGACTCATCGTAGACTGCCTGGTTCAATTCATCTATCTCATTCTTCGCCGACGGGTCAGTGTCATAGATATTGGTACCTTCGACATACATCTTGCCCAGAAATGCCGTCCTCTCTGCTATAGGTGCCGCTTCACTCGGTATCTCACCTAGGTGCAGTTGCATCGCCCAGATCGCCTTGGCGATATGCAGACCGATATCCGACGGATAGCAGATTCTCACAACTTTCGCGCCACCAAATTCTATCAACCTAGAAATGGATTCCCCGATAGTATTCGACATGACATGCCCGATGTGAAATGCCTTGAACGTATTGGGGTCTGTGTATTCGATGAGAACGGTGTTCCCTTTTCCGTCCTTTTGGGAGGAGTAGCTTCCTCCCTCCTGCCGGCCGGCAGGCACGGCAAACCCGTAAAAGGAATCGGGAGAAACCTCTCCTCCCAAGCGGGCAGATTTACTAATCTTAACAACATCCTCCGCAAAAACCTTATCCTCAATTTTAAAATTTATGAATCCCGGTCCAGCCATAGAAATATCTCGTATTCCCAATCCTTCAATATTTGAATTCTTCAATCTTTCAATGATTTTCTCCGCCAACTCCTTCGGAGCCATCTGCAATTGCTTGGCATATGAGAGTGCGGCGTTCGTCGAAAAGTCTCCGTGGTCCAGATTTTCCGGATAATCTATCTTTACCAGTGGCTCGGAGATGCCGAGATCTATGAGAACAGTCCTCAATGCGTCGATGATGTATTGCTTCATACATCAATATTACCAGAGATGAGACATATGGCGCATATTGACAATCTCGATAAAAGGAGTATAGTGCAAAATGGCTAGGAGAGACGAAGGTTGAATCTCCTGCACCCGCTTCGTTCGCGAACACCACTTAGAAGTACCGAACGGGCCCGTGCGAACCAATGGGAAAGCTAGGTTCCTCACCGACGCGGTAGATATAGTAAGCCAACGCTGGTTAAATTCCTTGACAGCGACCTATCTACTGACGATCCCACACAACCAGCGCAGCAGCCATTCGCCATATATCTGTGATGATGATTTCATCCAATCTCATAGACAGTGTCTGCCGAATCGGCCGCGATCGCGAGTGATCCTTTGGGACTTCGCGATTTTTTTCATATGAATACCAGACCTACGAAACTCACCGACCTACACAGCCTTCAGTATCTTGTCGATCCTCATCGCGATCTTTTTGAAATCTTTCTCTTTACCGCCACGAGTCGTCTCCGCAGCCGTACCCAGACGTATACCCGAAGGATCTGCTGGTGGGCGCGTATCGAATGGGATGGCGTTCTTGTTCACGATGATACCCTGTGCTTCTAGTTTGTTACTAGCATCTTTACCGGAAACTCCGCCGGCACCGCTATCATTCTTCGTGCCTCCGTGCCACGTATCGACGAGAATGAGGTGACTGTCTGTCCCCTCTGAGATGATCCTCCAGCCCAGCTTCTTCAATTCGGCCGCTAGTACTGCTGCATTCTTCACTACCTGCTTTGCATATTTCGCAAACTTCGGACTAGCCGCTTCTCGTAGAGCTACCGCCACTGCAGCAACCTGATTCATGTGTGGACCACCTTGTAAACCTGGAAAAATAGCTTTGTCTATCTTCTTGTCCAATTCTCGCGCATCACGTCTCACGAAGATGAGTGCTGCCCTAGGACCACGGAGCGTCTTGTGAGTCGTTGTGGTCACGATATCTGCATATGGGAATGGTGAAGGATACACCCCCCCAGCAACGAGCCCCGCGATATGTGACATATCTACCATGAGGAGAGATTTTGCCGCATCGGCAACCTCTCTCATGCGCGCCCACTCTATGATCCTCGGGTACGCCGTATAACCACTGACGATGAGCGCAGGCTTTTCTCGAACAGCCATCTCGCGAAGCTGGTCGTAGTTCAGTATCTCCGTAGCTTGATCAACTCCATATGGGATCTGAGTCCAGAATTTACCAGACGCCGTAACTTTCTGACCATGAGTGAGATGTCCTCCCTGGTCCAGTGCCATTCCCATGATTTTAGGAGTAGCTTGCACAACCGGAGGAACAGACTGATCCGCAGTAGCAGTATCCCCTTTTACATGTGTCGCGCCGAGTACTCCCATATATACTGCCAGATTTGCCGGCGATCCAGACAAGGCTTGCACATTTACATGCCAATCCTTTGGATCTAGTCCGAATAACTTTAGTGCTCGTTCCTTGCAGAGCTCCTCGATCTTGTCCACGATCTCATTACCACCATAATACCTCTTGCCGGGATAGCCCTCGGCATATTTATTGGTCAGCTCTGATCCGAGCGCTTCCATGACGTCTTTTGAAACATAGTTCTCGGAAGCGATCAGGTTCACAACTTTCTTTTGTCGCTTCTTTTCGTTTCCGATCAATTTCCTTATTTGTGTATCTTTCATAGTTTTTTTAATTTAATATTGTCTACGACAAATCGCATTGTAACATGAAAAAGGAGGTGTCACGACTGTGCGACACCTCCTACCTATGCAAGACACTATACTATACCAAACCAAACCAACTGCATACTATATCAGTATACAATGAAAGACCTCGTTCGAAACCACGAACAGCGTGGGTCCCCTCACCGAGGACAGAAGGGAAAAATGGAGACCGAGTAATAATTGGAACATGATGAACCTCAACTACGGTCTCAGTTTGGTTTCCCGGTGAATGAATTCGCGAATGAATAAAAAGTCCAGAACTTCACGTTTTCACAAACCAGTTGACCTTAGCACCGAATTAGTGCCTCTGGTGTATTAGATTACTCCTATCATAAATATATTGCAAGGTAGTTATACACAGGGTGCTTCGAGGAGATCTGCCCTAGTCAAAAAAAGGCCCGTCACAGCAACTTGCCATGACGAGCCATATGAACTGATACTTTCACTTACCTAATACCACTAGCACCGTATTAATTAAAGCAAAAGTAAATAAATTTTGCAAGGGGCAGATCACTTCCCTGTACTGCCGAATCTCCCCTCTCCTCGTTTCGTCTCTGACAATTTCTGAACTTCCACGAGCTCGGCTATGGCAACTGGGAACACCACGATCTGCGCCAGTTTGTCACCCTTGCTGATCTTGTATATTTTCTTCCCTAGATTGATCAAGTTCACATTGTACTCGCCACGATATCCCGCATCAAAGACACCACCCATCGTATGGATGCCGGCGTTCTTGGGTAAGCTTCCTTTATCCTTGATGATCGCCGCATAGCCAACGGGAAACTCCATAGCAAAACCAACATCGAATATCTGTCTCTGGCCAGGCTTGAGAACATGATCACTCAGAGCAAATACATCCATGCCCACATCACCTGGATGAGCGTAGCTCGGCATTTTCGCGTCTTTATGGAGTTTTTTGATTTTGATTTTCAGAAATTTATATTAACATAGAAACTGAGCTCATCGGAACGTTGCAAAAGTTCGCAACGAAATGTAGTGTAAGTCTAGAATAGTCAACACAAGAGAAAAACAGTACAATTCACAATATGAGATCACCTAATGAACGCACACCAGACAGCCAGTACCGTGATATTCTAGAGAAGATCCTCCGAACAGGTCGCGAGGTCAAACCGATCCATGGTGAGAAAGCTCGCATGTTGATCGGCCTACAACTCCGATATGACCTCAGCAACGGTTTCCCCCTCATTCCTGACAGAGACCTTGGAACACTCATGAAGGGTGCCCTATCTGAACACTTCGCTTTCCTCCATGGTGCCAGGACGCAAAAGGAGCTCGAGGCATGGGGTTGCAAGTGGTGGAGTCGCTGGGTCACACCAGAGAAATGTGCCGCCTTTGGCCTCGAAACTGGAGACCTAGGTCCCGGTTCATACGGACCTGCATGGGCAGCCTTCCCTACTGCCGAAGGTAAACCCTTCAACCAGATACTCGAAGTTGTTCGTCAGATCAAGGAGCGGCCATATCTCCGTACTCATGTGATCACACCATGGATACCGCAATATGCCATCCAACATTCAGGACTGACCCGCAAGGTCGTTGTAGCTCCCTGCCATGGATACATTCACATTCTAGCTTTCCCTGAGAGCAAAGAAGTTAGTGTTCACCATTTCCAGAGGAGCGGAGACATGCCAGTCGGTGTTCCATTCAACATCATTCAGTATGCGGCTTTTACACTGATGATCGCTCAGATCATCGGCTATACACCACGTGAATATGTGCACACCATCTCTGATGCACACATCTACGAGAGTCAATACGCCCTAGTCGAGGAACTGTTGAAACGTGAACCTCGGAAATTGCCTACAGTTACACTGAACCCATCTATCATGGATATCATGGACTTCAGGCCTGAACACTTCACTCTCTCCGACTACGATCCACATCCGTCAATGAAGATCCCAACACCTGTATGAGTAAGGGTTTCGTCAACCAAGAGAATACGCACTCGAGACCAGATGGCGCTTATGGTGAAGTCATCAGAAAGATCGCCAAAGATGGCGTTTGTCCATTTTGTAGAGAACATCTCACGGAATATCACAAACATCCATTGGATGAAAGAAAGTTCTGGTGGATCACAGACAATATGTGGCCATACAAACCATCACTTCAGCACAAACTAGTGATACACAAGGAGCATGTGAGTCATGTAAATGAACTCTCCAACGATGCCTGGGTGGAGCTTCTAGAAATTCAAAAGGAGTTGTCAGCCAAGCTGAACATAGTCGGCGGAACATTGGTGATGCGTTTTGGTGAGACACACTTTACCGGTGCCTCGGTCTCTCACCTTCATACCAATCTCGTCCAGTCCGATCCAGAGGACCCGTCCTACGATCCCAAAAAAGGTTTGGTGACACGTATAGGATAGGTGAATAGCACCAACTAGAGTCACTGCACCAATATCACCTCGACCCCAAAATGGTCGAGGATTCTTTCTGCATCGAGCAGTGAATAACCTTTTGAATAATAGACTTTCTTCACACCAGCGGTACCTATGAGTCGTGCGCAGTTAGGGCAAGGGAATGTCGTGGAGTAGAATGTTGTCCCCTTCAATGATATCCCCTTCTTGGCGGCGATAGCTATAGCCTCGGCCTCGGCATGTATCGAGGTATAGACCTCCTGATGTTGGCCAGCATCAAAATTACTCCTAGGGTCTCCATTCATTGCCAGATGGAAATCTGTCGGCAGGTGATGATTGTATGTGGAGATAACCACTTTCCCACTCTTCATAACCAGACAAGATATCTGCCTCCACCAGTCACTGCTCTTCTGTGCCAGTGTAAAAGCCTTGTCTATCACCTTCCTATGAAATACTTCCTCAGTGATCTTCCTGCCTTCTGATACGACATTCTCTTTCAATGTTATCACCCTGTTCCAACGCAAGAAGACGGAAACGAATGATAGCTCTTTGTTCTTCAGATATTTTATGGCGATATCTCGGCACACCTCATCATCGGGCATGATGATGTGACCGTATCTGAATGATGCTAGCTGCTTCTTACCGACTGTCGCGATCTTCCTGTTTGTGAGAACCGACTTCAGCGCCGTCGTAATCTTTCTGGCCGGTAATAGTCGGAGATCGCGCGTGAGATGAACGTAACTTTGTACCAACTCATCATCGAGAACCAGTATATCTCCGTCATTCTTATTGAAAAAATCCACGTACCCAGAATGAATAACGGGCACGAAAGCCAGGATCGCAGATTTATTCTTCTTCGACATCATTTTTGAATTCATTTATTTCTTCCTTACTCGATCGAGAAATCTCTTTGTTAAACTGGAAACTTCTCGGGCGAGCTTCTCTGCACCCTCCATAGTCAGATTGCGGATCCTGGCGGACGTCGTCGTCGTAGCCTGAGGCGGCAAAGTAACGATCTCCTTACAAACGCCCCGATATTCCTCTGCCATCGCTCGAGTAAAATCCGTCGTTGACTGGGAAACGACCAATACATCCGGCCGCACTAGTCTGATGAGATCGCCGATACCGTGGTTAGCCTGGCGTAATGTGACGACATCCACATGGCGCAGATGTACCAACATTTTCAGTCTCTCCGTTTCTGGGACGATCGGCCTATCTGGACCCTTCCTCTTGCGTGTAAGTTCATCAGAATCAACACCGACGATCAGAATATCTCCATAGGACTTTGCATTCTCGAGATATGCCGCATGGCCCTCATGGATGAGATCGTAAACACCTTGTGTCAGGACTACCTTGTATCCCATCTCCTTGAATGTCTTCACTATCTTCTCCAGATCCTTGTAATCAGGAACATACCTCTGGGCCAGATTCGATCCGAGGGAGATGATGTGCTTGATAGTCGTCTTTGTACCATTCGTCGAGACCTTGGGTATGTCTCTCACGTTAGTTATCTTTATTCCATTCGCTTCCTTTGAGGACTTTTTCATTCACCAAGTATAATCTAGTGAATCGGAAAAGCAATACATGACAATGCTCGATTCTTGTATCAGAATATTCACCAGCAAATATACAATGCTATAATCATGCACATGAAAGTATTCATCATTTCCTGCCTCACGGCAGACGGTTATATAGGTAAACATTCGACGCATGCCGCGATGTGGACCAGCAAAGAGGACAAGAAGCGCTTTATCGAGATTACCAAACGTGCCGGTGTCATCGTTATGGGTCAGAACACCTGGACGACTCTAGGCGGCAAGCCGCTCAAGGACAGACTGAATATCGTCTACTCCCCCACTCCACTGCCGACCATCGAAGGAATGGAAGTCACTATGAAAAGTCCTACTGATCTCATAGCCGATCTAGAATCTCGTGGTTTCAAAGAAGTTGCCATCTGCGGTGGCTCACAGATATACACGATGTTCATGAAGGCTGGCCTAGTAGATACCCTATATCTCACCATCGAACCTGTCGTATTCGGAGATGGTATGAGGTTGTTCAAAGAAGACATAGACTACAAACTGACTTTGGCAGAATGTACGAAGACTGATACGGGCACACTCTTGCTGACATACAGTGTTAGTAGGTGAAGCGCCGGGAATTACCTCATGAAGGAAGATTCTTAAATGAGTCACCCTCAAACTACAAAAAAATCGCACACCCTATAGATAGGATGTGCGATGTGAAAAAGATGACGAGTCACAAAAGATCAGTAAGCTGACGCCATTACCTTCTGCCGGATCGGGCTTCGCGTGGACCTATCGCAAATGTCGGCAGCACACGGCACGATCTCGCCGAGATCGTTATAGAGTCGGAAATGGACTCTATTACTAGGTTCGAGATGATCGACCCCGAACTTTCTGAGAGCGGCCTTGGCCGTATCTAGTCCGAAAAATTTGTCGATCTGAACACAGATGAGAACCGGCTTCCCCAGTCGTACAGAGGAGACAGCTTGGGCGAGACAGCGTAGGGACATCCCGTTGTGAACCCAGACCAGGATATCCGCCTCGGCAGCGGGATCTAGATCATGGATGGCATCATACTTATCATCACGCTCGAGAGCTGTTACTGGCAATTCCTTACTGGTGATATCGACACCCGGAACTTGCCTAAAAAGCTCTTGTAATCTAGGCATATGGCACTTGAGGAATTCCTCGGATACGCCGGACATTGGGTAAGTTAAGTGGATTTTCATAGTTTCAATCTGACGAAATCCTATCATCTGAAAAGAATCTGGCAAGTACATATCGCCGTCAAATAAAATAAGGCCTCTACAGCCTCATTTTATTTTACACTTCTAATATTGTATTATTTGACGTCCACACCCATAGATCTAGCTGTACCAGCGATGATCTTGGCGGCCTGATCGATCGTATTGGCATTGAGATCCGCCATCTTCCTTTCTGCGATCTCACGAGCTTGCGCCTTGGTGATAGTGCCGATCTTCTTGGTATTTGGCTTCCCAGATCCTTTTTCCATCTTCAGCGCTTTCAAGATGAGACTTGAAGCCGGTGGAGATTTGAGCTTGAAATCATATGTACGATCTTCGTAAACAGTGATGAGTACTGGTATCATGTCCCCCATCATTCCCTTTGTCGCCTCGTTGAACTTCTTGGTAAAATCACCAATGTTAACACCAGCTTGACCTAGTGTAGGTCCCAAAGGAGGCGCAGGAGTGGCCTTCCCAGCAGGAGCGATGACTTTGACTTTCTTTATGATTTTCTTTGCCATGGTTGTGGTACTTTACATCAAGTTAATCGAATAAGCAAGATTTACACCTTCTTCACCTGCAAGAAGTCGAGTTCTACTGGCGTCTCTCGTCCGAACATAGAAACCAAGACTTTGATCTTGCCTCTCTGTGTATCTACTTCCGCGACCTTACCTTCGAAGTCCTTGAATGGTCCGTCAGAAACTTTGACGAGGTCACCAGTCACGAGATCGATAGAATGTTCGGTATTACCTTTCTGCATACGTGCAAATAGGGTTTCGACTTCCTTGGCTTCCAATGGAACTGGTGAAACTCCTGCCCCGACGAAACCAGTCACGCGTGGTGTATTGCGAACTATATACCAGGAATCATCCGTAACTATCATCTCCACGAGAACGTAACCAGGATAGATCTTTTCCTCCTCTTCTATCCTCTTGCCAGCTTTGACTTTGATCTTTTTCTCTGTAGGCACGATAACATTGAAGATCTTGTCCTCCATACCGAGCGACTCGATACGTTGTTTCAAGTTTCGTGCGACCGCGTTCTCATAGCCCGCGTATGTATGTATCGCGTACCAATTCCTCTCTCCTGTTATGTGTTGTTTTGTCATGGTAAATGTAAGATTAGAACAGCAATGTTAGCAATCTAGAAAATACAAAGTCCGAAAGTCCGAGGATTGCTGCCGTAGCGATCGACACCAAGATAACGAGAGTCGTGAATCGTATCGTCTGTTGTCGAGTTGGCCAATTGACATGAGCCATCTCTGCGCGTGTATCTTTGATGTAATTTGTGATTCTCATGTGATTTTGAGCCCTTTTACGGAGCAGATTGATATTTTTATTAAAAAACCCCGCCTGGGGATAACATATATATATTATACCCTTTGAAGCGTCAAGTCAATGGCGCCCAGTGAATGTGTTCCGACCGCACCTACGTCCACTCACCTCATAACAATGAATGGTGCAGGGGTACGGATATTTTCCTGCTGGAAAATTCCTCGTGCTCTCACCAGTGCTCGCAAGCCCCCTTCACCCTTCATTGTTATTCGGCTCAGTGTGTAGTAATACCTACTTTATCTCATACGTGACTGAGACACTACTCGTCACCTTCTGTTCGCCAACAGATACCTCTGGAGCAACTGATGCTGTTGCTGCCATCATCTTGGCAGAATTATCCATGTTATACGTCATCGGTCGTGGTGAATTACCGCTTTCTGAGAAACTGACGACACGTACCAGACTGACACCGAGCTGTTTGGCCAACTCCTTGGCCTTCGACTGCGCATTGGCTATAGCAACACCACGTGCCTCAGCCTGTACAGACTCTGGCTTATCAACAGAGAAATTTAGACCGTTCACATTCTGAACCCCTATAGAGCCGATCGCGGCGAACAGTGTGCCCGCTTTACTCAAGTCACGAACCTTGATCTGCGTACTCTGGCTAACATCATAACCGGTGAGAACTGATCTGGATGGTGGGCAACTATTCGCAGTACATGGACTACTCTGATATTCATAATGAGGGTTGATATTGTATGAAGTCGTTTGGATATCCTTGTCTACAACTCCGCCACTACGAACCGCCTTGAGAGCAGCATTCACTTTGTTGGTAGCTTTTGTCTGAGCATCTACGACGGCCACTGATGTCTCTGTCACAGTAAAGGAAAAAGTGGCAACATCCGGTATCGCTACAGCATCCCCTGTTCCTTCGACAGAAATAGTATTGACGACTTGATCACTCTTGCCGACATAACCGATGGATTTCAATTCTTTCACAGACACAACAACGAGGAATATAGTTAGTAAACCCAATGCGCCGACAGCTGTTTTCCAAAAGTTTTGTGGAATATTCATTTGATTAATTGTAATTATTGTAATTGTTAATACTTCAATGATATACGAATCTACGAATATTACAAATATGCGAATGATTACGAATGTTATCTAGCCTACTCATGTGGATTCGTATCCATTCGCATATTCGCACCACTCGTAGATTCGTATCCTATCGACACAAATCTATCAAATTTTCAAATAACGCCAATACTGTCATCGCCCCTACCCCACCAGGAACTGGCGAGATGGCTTTCACGATCTGCGAAACAGATTCAAAATCAACATCACCAACCAGCTTCTCCTCACCTATACGCGAGATGCCAACATCTATCACCACCTGGTCACCATTCACATGCTTCGCCGTGATCAGGCCAGGCTTACCAACAGCAACGATGAGAATATCTGCGTCCTTCGTTCCTGATATCAGATCCGTCGTCTGGCTATGACAAACAGTCACGTGAGCACCTGCATTCTGGCACATGACGGCGATCGGCCTACCGACGAGGTCAGACCGACCAACTACGGTCACTTTCTTGCCTAGAATTTCGATACCATAGAACCTGAGCAGCTCTCTCACTCCCCTTGCTGTCGCTGGCATTATTCCCTTTCCCTTGGTCCAGCTACCGATACTCGTAGTCGTCAGAGCATCGACATCCTTCTCTGGTGCGATAGTATCGATAACCTTCGTTCGGTCGATATGTCCCGGCAATGGCAATTGGACGATGATGCCGTGAATACTCTCATCATCATTCAACATCTCGATATGTTTCAATATTTCCGTTTGCGTGATCGTCTCCGCGAATAGTTCGTGCACGACTTCTACACCGATCTTGGCTGCAAAAAGTTTCTTTGCGCGAATATATGAAGTCGAATCAGACCTATCACCAACTTGGATGATCGCCAACTTTGGTATACACGGGAGCGCCTTCACCTTGGCGATGAGTTCTCCAGTATGCGCCTCACGAGTTTTGCGGCCGTCTATGATGATAGCTGACATAGTAAATCCAGCATAACACATATATATGATTTACTAAATTATTACCCTCATTTTGCACTCCACCTGGCATAGATACCAGCCGGTAGCAATCTCATTCCTTCCTCCTTCCTTCCCTCTCCTATCGCGAGCTCCCCTATCTCTATATGTCCACCAAATTTTTCCACGAGTGGTAGCAAATTATTTTCATAAGCCACCGCCGAGTAACCGGCCGAATAACCATTGATGAGGAAAAATAGCGGCCGATCTTTCAATAATGTTATACATTGATCGATGAGTGGCAAAAAATGTTCTTCTATCTTCCAAAGCTCACTATCCGGTCCATGACCGAATGCTGGCGGATCCATGATGATACCGTCGTATCTATTACCCCTTTTCAATTCCCTGCGTACGAATTCCCTGGCATCATCCATGATCCAGCGAACAGGTTTGTCTTTGAGACCAGATAACTCCGCATTGTCTCGCGCCCAGGTCATCGCGGTTTTCGATGAGTCGACGTGCACAACATTCGCACCAGATTGTGAGCACGCTAGAGTCGCTCCGCCCGTGTAACCGAATAAATTTAGAATATTTATAGTATCGCTTTCTGTCTGAGAAGATTGAACGGGCACGGATATTTTCTTGCTAGAAAATTCCTCGTGCTCGCCCCGTCGGGCTCGCAAGCCCCCTTCACTCTTCTCAGACAGAAAGCTTTGAATGATATTTCGTAACCAATCCCAATTCGCTGATTGCTCTGGGAAAATACCGACATGCTTGAAAGATGAAGGTTTCACCCACAGCTTGAGTCCGCCAAATTCTATCGGCCATCTATCGAGTTTGCCGTTTTTCATCGTCCACTTGCCGTCACTACCATCACGAGAAAAGTGTCCGTCTGCTTTCGCCCATTCAGTTTGTGCCGACTTCTTGTGCCACAACGCCTGTGGATCTGGCCTAGAGAGAACCACCGTACCAAAACGTTCGAGCCTCTCCCCCTCTCCAGAGTCGATCAACTCATAATCGGCACTCGACTCGGTTACCAAGATGTTAGATATTTTATTCAGATTTGACATGATTTTTTATTCAAATTATGACCCCCCTAGCCCCTAATCACTAATCACTAGTCACTACACTATACTTCTTAAACACCGCCAACGTTAGAATAAAGAGGATCGTAGTGATCGCCGCCGAAGTTAAACAATATTGACAATATGCGTGAAGGACGAATGCCTGCAATGCCGTGAACCAGATCGATGCCAGGAATCCTGGAACCGTCAGGAATAGACTGAGCCGCAGTATTTCAGAATTGTGTTTCTCCAGCTTGGTGATGTGTTTCGATTCGAGCAGAATGACACTACCGATGACGATGAGGAGATAGTATATAGCACCAACTAGAGAGACTGGTATACCGAGCACGGCCGAGTACGGGCTAGTCAATACAGTTTCGCATCCACCTGTAACCGAGCACGGTGGTACGACTCCGCGGAAATACTCGACAGACAGAAATGTAGCATCCGCAAACCCGATCAGAGCGATGATCAGAATGGCGATAACTAGACTACTTGGTAGCTGCCGCAGCGGCCTCGTCAACAGTTTTTTTAATTTCTTCATAGGTTGCAAAGTTGGTCTCCTTACCATTAACGAAATATGTCGGGGTATGATCGATACCGATCTTTCTAGATTCCGTTTCTCCTGCCACTATTATAGCAGCCGTAGTGCTAGACACTAGGTCCGCCTTGAATTTCGTTATGTCCAATCCGAGAGTCGTGGCATATCCTTCAAAGATGGATTCGGCATCAGCATGTGGTTTCTCTGACCAATCATTCTGGTTGGCATAGAGCAAACTATACATCTCCCAGAACTTGCCCTGAGTAGCCGCGGCCTCAGACGCTTCTGCTGCTGGTATGGCGTTAGCATGTTGGGTCAATGGGAAATGTCTGAAAACGAGTCGCATCGTAGTCGAGGATTCGTTGAATAATTTCTCCATCACTGGGAAATATGTGCCGCAAGCTGGGCACTGGAAATCCTCATACTCGATAACTGTTACTGGTGCATTTGGATTGCCTCGAATATGATCTGCGGCAGTAACTGGTCCTGGTACGATATTGGACAAGTTCCTACGTGGCAACTTATTCATAGAAGCTATCAATCCCCAAACTATCAGAGCCAAAATGATGATAAATGATGCCCAAAAAATGATTCTTTTTGTATTCATAGGTTTTCAGTATACATATTTAATAGACGATCAACAAGTGTCATACCATAGCCCTCACTCTGTCACTTGTCACATCCCCTCCGTGAGCGAAACGATCTTGTACCCCTTCCCCTCGATCGTCGTAAACACATCATCCAATATTCTACCTGTGATGTCATTGCCAACATGCATGAGATAGATACTCCCTGGCATAATATTGGAAATGATCCTATCGGTAACTTGTGCATCTGTAACTGTCTCTGGACCCTTCCAATCATACGCATCCGTAGTCCAGTATACTGACTCATACCCATCTCGATAAGCGGCCTTTAGAACCCTCTCATTGCGATCGCCATATGGTGCCCTGAAGTACGGCCTAGTGGAGACATTGGGGACAGAAGCCATGCCTCTGGTAATTTTAGCCAGAGCAACATCCATCTCATTCAATTCATTAACAACATCGACACTAGCGATCGATGTCAGGTAAGGATGGTTATAGCTATGATTGAATATTTCGTGACCCGCGGAAACGACTTCCCTAACAAAGTCAGGATACGCCTCTACGAATCTCCCCGTCATGAAGAATGTCCCCTTCACGTGATGCTCAGCGAGGACCGACAAAATTTTCTGACCAGACTGTATACCACTCCCAGCATCGAATGTAAATATGACTTGCTGCTTGGTCGTATCACCACGACTGATCTCATCTATAGAATGTGCTCGAATACTGGCAGATGGTGAGACTACCGTAGCTGGGCGCGGTTTCTTTTCGGTCGATATGTAGACCGCCCCCAAGATCAACAAGATGCAAAAACCTATCATTGACTGCGTCCAATGCCTCTTTGTTATTGGTCCATTATTCATGATGTAAAATAGTATTCATCGTTCTGAAATGATCGACAGATACTTACCAAGGCATCATCTCTCCATTGAACCAGAAATATCCTGAGTCTGGTCTAGAGATCGCCAATTTGTAGATATTGGCGGCCGCTTCATCTGGCGTAATATTCGCCCCTGCCCCACCCATCTGCGTTTGCACCCATCCTGGATGTACAGAAGAAACAGTGTGTTGATCCTTCAATCTGAGAGCCAGAGTTCGCGTGTACATATTGAGCGCGGCCTTGGAGATCTTGTAGCTAGGATAATGACCGAGGAAATGACTATGATGTCCCGTTTCTTCCAACGAGCCGGCAGATGATGATACGTTCACGATGTGCCCTCCTATATCTAACATCGGTATGAGTCTCTCTGTGAGATCTATCGTGCCTATCAAGTTGACCTCCAGGGTTTTGCGAAGTTTCTCTATGACGATAGCCGTCTCATCCTCGTCAAAGATCGCCCCGGCGTTATTGATATGGATATTTATCTTCTTGCCGAGCTTGTTCGCACCATCCACACAGTCCTCGATACTTTTTGACGATGAGAGATCGAGCTTCAGAACTTTCAGATCGGTATTTTCGATATCAACCTCTCCGGAAGTAGATGTGCCAATGACGAAATAACCTTCATTCAAGAATTTCATAGCTAGAGCCTTCCCTATCCCCTTGGAAACACCTGATATAAATACTGTATTCATGGCTGGATTATATCAGCATTCTCACAAAATGTCCTAGACAATCCGGAACTATATTATCGAAGGAGAAGTAGCTGGAGCAGGTGCAGCTGTGTTCATAAAATACGTCTTGTAAATGATGATGCCAGCAACCACGACTAGGGCGATGACGAGAGTGATGAGGACCGCTTCGAGGATTCTCGACGTGGACCTTTTGTCCTGACCTAGAGCATGTTGCATATTCATATTCGTAAAGTCTACCTTGCCAACACCTGTTCCGCTGGCTTCTGCAGTATTCTGAACTGGGTTTTTTTGCTGTGTCATACCGAACGGTGACCTAGGAATATTATTAATGGGCGGTGGTGTCATCTGCCCCGGTACACTACTCGACAACACAGACGGCCTAGGTGCATACATAGTAGTCACGACTGGAATAGTTTGCGGCGTGATCGGTAACTGACCCGGTAACTGTGGGGTTAGCACTTTGTTGATCGTTGCAGATGAAGCAAAAGCCGGCGTCGGAGCCACGACTGGAGAGATGTACGGAACCGGAACTACGGGCGGAAGCGGCGCTGGAATCGGAAATGGAACAGAAGCTGAGATAGGAGCTGTCGCCGAAGCAGCAACTAGTACTGGAGCTGACACAGGAGACGGCGATGGAAATGGTGCTGGTACTGTCGCCGACACTGGAGATTTTGCAGCCGAGAACATCGCCTCAAAGTCAGGCGCCACTGGTTTCATGGAAACAGTTGGAGTTGGTGTGATGACTGGAGGTGGTGTAGGTAAAATAGGTGGTATCGGTGCCGCAGGTGCCGGCGGTGGCGTAGGCAATGTAGGCGGTTTCATAGATAGATACGCTTCATCAACATCGGATGATGTCCAACCTTCGCTCATCAACATTTTTGTAATAGCTTCACGAGTCATACCTTGACTCATCTGACCATTAATAAAATCTAGCATTAGTTTTGTAATCATATATGTAGTCAAATTATAACACATTGCACCGCTATGTATGCAAGCAACGTACTATATGCACGCAGTGGTGCGAGGATGAATGTCGGCATCCTTCGTGATTACAAAGGCGTTAAAGCGAAGCATCATTGTGACCATTATTTATTAGGGTAATTATTCTAAAGATCAAAGTTGATACCCATTATTAATCTAAATACAATATGAAATTAACATACGCAAAATATCTAGGCGCTATCGCCATTACAGGGGCGTTAGTTGCTATAACGACACTTCCAGCATTCGCAGCAACCAATAGCAACAAAAATGACGACCGAGACGAAAGGTCGTCTATCGCCTCATCTACATATCGAGGTCCAGGAATGATGAATGGTCGGTATGGTAACGCTACAACAACGAGAATGATGTACAACAGATCGGATACTGATAAAAATAGAACTGGTACAAGCACCAGAATGATGAATGGTCGGTATGGTAACGCTACAACAACGAGAATGATGAATGGTCGCTGGAATGCAACCTCCACCAATGAAAACCAGATTCCACTGATCACCGGCAACGGACGACCAGTGGTCGCCGGAACAGTTTCATCTGTGACCGGTACGACAGTCACGATCACGACCGCCAGTAACATTAGTTACACCGTGGACGTCTCCAGTTCAACAGTGAATCGCAACAAACTATCCAGTACCGCTTCTGCCATCGTGGTCGGTGATTACGTCATCGTCCAAGGAACAGTGAATGGTAATTCTGTTGTGGCTTCATCTGTTATAGATAGCTCTGTCGTTCCTCCAAATACTATTCCACCAGGCGGTCCAGGAAACATGGGCTTCCTAGGTTCTGTAGGAGGATTCTTCAGACACCTATTCGGCTTCTGATCTAGAGAGGTCAACACATCTTCACTTATTAGCAACTAAAAACAGAGGCTTATGACCTCTGTTTTTTGTTAAAAAAAGCCCACCGTTTGACGGTAGGCCTGTTACGCGTTGTTGTACGCAAGGAAGACGATATCTCTATTGTGCAGCCGTGTGGGGCGAAACAGTCGCTATCCATCACGAACGAAGGGAGAGTCGCAGTTGACGGTACTAAACGCATCTAGAATCACGTTTTCCCGTTTGTCGACCGTCCATAGAGTCATCTCGTGTGATACCACTGAATATATGATCTAGCTAGCAGACCCCAGTATAGCAGAATATTGAATTTTTGTGGGATAATAGTATACTTATCATATGAATATCGAAAATTTCAATCAAAATAATGACATTCCAGCCTCAGAAGAAAATGAAGGAAACAAGTCATCAGGCAACAATAATTTGAAAAGAACAACCCAGGCGGCCTTGGCCGCTTCTATGATAGCGATGGGTGCCGTAGGTTGTGATACACATCCAAACAATACGGGCAATGAAACAGAAAAACCGGACCGCTTCGAAAAACAAAGTGACCTGGCCGATACTCTACGAGAGGATGAGAAAAGACCAGTTCTAGATCAAGAGAAACTCGATGTGTATTTTAGTTCTATAAAAGCGGGTAACTTTGGAAAGGACTTTTATAAACTTACCAGGTGTAGAGCTATCGACCTGGCTATAAAAAAGGGTATGCATGTGACCACAGATAGCGACGTTGTATTCAAGGCGATCGGTGGTATACCGGTCGAGACAACGATAGATGGAAGACCTGTGCCTGTTAGCGCGGATGATTATACACCGGAGGAATTGGCAATAGTCCGAATGGGCCGATCAGCGGCTGGTCTCCTACATGAGTCCCCTACCACGAACGAGCCTGCATCAGAGAGCAAAACAAATCCTGATCTCAAAGATTTTTTGTAGAAATATGTAATATATAGTAGACATAAGAAACCGCAGATTACTCTGCGGTTTGTTGAATATTGGAGTCCGTCAGTTCGAACTGCGGACATGTGTTACTACTGGAACATTTGGAAGCATCTACCACTTTATCTCGATGGCACTCATAGGTGTGAGACGCTTGTACTGTGCAGGAACCTTGAGATCTCTGCGTGTTTGCGCACTTATCTCTATGTCTCCAGACAAGATGTAGAGTTTTACCACGTTATTTGAAGCCATATCCTTTTCCTGCTTCAGAAAACCACTACCACTCTCTCCGTTCATGCTTTCATACAACATGAGGTAAAAGGCGTTCGTGACAGTATTGACCATCTCGCCGATAATTTCGAAACTCTCACCCGTCGTGATCGAAGTAACCTTGAAAGGGGTGACCGGACTCAGACTGAACTCTTGTCGCGACGGAGATGCTGCGGAAACGAGAACCGACGATGTTCTCGAGATCAGACTAGCATCACCCATATAGCATAGTGCTACATCCTGTATCCCCTCCACTGTAGGCGACGTCCTCAAACTATCGAGGACAACACTAGAGAGATGCCCTTGTGAAGTGAACCCGCTCGGCCCTAGAACATGATAATCATAGAGATCGGAACCAGGCTCAGTATTCGAGAATAGATGACTGGCAGTGACGATGAATGACGGCTGACCATCTTTACCGATCACCATCGTGCCACATGCCGCAGCGTATTTACCTTTGCTAAAATACACTGCTCGAAGCCGTGGATGAATGTTGGTCGGTGATCGATGACCCAAGTTATAGTCATATCTCTCCTGCAGCTCTCTCTGTGAATGTTCTACCGTGCTCGGCTCTTTCATCGTCCAGAGTGATACCGATACCACCCCAGCAACGACGATAGTCAAGACGATCCCCCAGCGATAACTGACTTTCTTCTTTTTATTTTTCTTCATGCATACCCTTCTCTGTCATTGGTTATATATGTGTATGTACAAAATACATCATATCTATATCACTATTTATATCTCCTGTCAAGGCGAGTGTAGGTAAACCTGATATCCCTATCTTTTCAAGTAACTCTCAACTCTCTTCGCGACATTCTCTTTCAAATTGAAATAGTAAAATGGATAATCATAACTATGATATATTCCAGGGCCGAATCCTAACTGCATTTTACTCTCATCGGCAACACTACAAACCAGAACTCCTTTCACCTTGTCGACACGAGCGTCAGCATAATTCTTCACTGACAAAAACTTTCCATCAGCCCCCAGCGTGACTGCACCGGTTTTGTCTAGGATGATCGATCCCGCATTCTCCGTAGCCTTAGCCAAGGTCTCTTCCCTCGTCCAAGTGACGGGGTTGATAGCGAGCGCACCTGGTAAAACAACAGGATTTTTCTTTCCTATCACCGGAGCCTCGGTATTATATGAAATGATGACACCAGTATCAGACGAGCCATCGGCGAATTTCAAATGTGGATTGGCTTTGAGATAGCTATCAGTTACCGAATATCCGATGACATACGCAGCGATCATTCTCTTGTAAACATCTGGATTTTTCTTCATATAATCAGATAACAAATATACCAATAAGTTCGAACCCTGAGAATGTCCCGCCAACATAAATGGCCGACCCTTATTAAAATTCTTTATGTAATAGTCAAAAGCGGCGAAAGCATCCTCCCTAGGAATACCTCCAACGACTTTATCTTGTTCAGCCAGAGGCAATGACAAAGTGTACAAAGCATCTGCCTGTCTATAATATGGAGCATATATATTGGCAACATCATTAAATATAGTGGCTTGTCTATCGAAAGCTAGCTTGGAACCTTTTAGCATGATCGGGTTATCAATATTGCAAATATTCGGATCAGACTGAGCAACCTTCTGCCAGGCTGTCGGATATAGATAGAAGACGTCGACTTTCTTATCTGCACTCTCAGGTAGAGATAGCCAATGCTCAGATTTCGAATAATCAGTTGCCCTATTTACCGCCTTGTCATTGGACAAGAAGAAATAGCAAGCCAAAGCAACGATGAACAGAGCAACGATGAATATTTTTATTTTCATATTTATATTTGTATTAATTTACTAATATGTTGGGTGATTGTAAAAATATATCTACACGCGCCGCAGTCTATACCAGAGCAAAATCCAGCATTCTCCTATCTATGTCAGCACCTTTGACCTGGAACTTGACCGTGTCTCCTAGGGTGAATTTTTTACCAGTCTTTTCTCCGATGATGGAATATGTCTTCTCATCGAATGAGAAATAGTCCTCTCCCAAACTAGAGATATGGATCATGCCTTCAGACATAGTTTTTGACTCAGCGACATATATCCCCCATTTCGCCACTCCAGTGATAGTGCCATCGAAACTCTCCCCGATACGAGTACTCATATACTCGACTTGCTTCAGTTTCTTCGAAGCCCGTTCAGCTTCGGATGCGGATATCTCTCTACTAGTCGAGCTGTCGGCAATCTTCTGAAAGACCACGATATCACGATCTCCGAATGCTTCATTGTTCAAATGCTTGGCCAAAACTCGATGAACCAATAGGTCCGGGTATCGACGAATAGGTGAGGTGAAATGAGTGTAGAAACTAAATGCCAACCCAAAGTGGCCGATATTTTTCGTGGAATATACTGCTTTCTGCATAGACCTGATCGTGGCTGTTCTGATCAATGACTCATGTGGAGTATCTTCGATCTGATCCAGAAGATCATTCAGACTCTGACCAGTGACTACTCCGTCATCTGATTTCAATGTATACCCCAACGCCTTTACGAACGTCACGAGATTCATGATCTTGTCCTTATCTGGAATGTCATGAATGCGATATATCGCTCCAGTATCCCTGGTACTTTTCTTCTTTATAGAATCAAAAATGAATTTGGCCACTTCGCGGTTAGCGAGGAGCATGAACTCCTCTACTAGCTTATGTGTATCCAGGCGCATGGTTTTGTTGATACCGATAGGTTTGCCAGACTGGTCCAACTGGAACTTGATCTCATCTTGCTCGAACTCCACGGCGCCTTTGGAAAATTTCTCTTTCTTCAGAATCTTGGCCAATCTATTCAGCTCTATCAGAGATTCACGATATTTCATCCCGGCTTCGGCCGATGCCGTGGTCTGAATACCGCTAGAGTACTTTACAACTAGAGACGAGTCCCCCATGATCGCTGCCTCTGCTGTCTCATAAGTAAATCGATGTGTAGAGTTCATGATCGTCTTGCCGAACCACCGTGAGCGGACATGAGCGTTACTATCCATCACGAATATAGTCGAGAAAGATAACTTGTCTTCATTTGGATTCAAACTACAAACATCATTCGACAGTACCTCTGGGAGCATCGGGATCGTCCTATCTACCAGATATACTGAACAGCCGCGCTTCACCGCCTCCTTGTCGAGCGCAGATCCCTCACGAACATAATGAGAAACGTCAGCGATATGGACACCGATTTCGAACAAACCATCCGGAAGTTTCTTTATAGAAATAGCATCATCGAAATCCTTGGCGTCGAATGGATCTATGGTGAACGTCGGAGTTCCGCGGATATCACGGCGTTTGGCGATCTCCTCAGCTCCGATAGTTTTCTCCTGTCCCACCTTCCGCGCTTCGCTCTCGACATTATGTGGAAAATCAACTTCGAATCCTTTTTCGAGCACGATAGACTCCATCTCAACATTGTTGTTGCCCTTTTCCCCCAACACCTTGATGACCGCACCAGTAGGTAATTTTGCTGGATCAGTCCAGTCCGACAGTTTGACGAAAACTTTTTGATCATTCTTCAATCCTTTGGAATTTTGCGCGGAAATAGAGATGTTCACATACATTTTCTTGTCATCAGGAACGACGACACAGTTACCCGTCTTTTCGAAAGACACGGTACCAACGAATGAACCTTTGGCGCGTTCGACAACTTTCGTGACTATTCCCTTTTTCTCGATCTTTCCTCTAACTCTGGTGTCACTGACCGCCACTTCGACTTTGTCGCCATCGAGAGCTGTATTCAGATGACCAGGTTCGACATACACTGACTCCTTCTTTGGATCAGCGTCGTCGATATAACCAGCCCCTTTCATGGTCGTTCTGATCTGGCCAACTATAACGGTTTTCTGGGATTTGTGTCCTTTCACGAATTTACTATAGCACAATAGGTCCTAATGTCCCTCCGCTTGCCACTCCTTTATCTCCTGACTCGGATACACGAGCTGAAGTACATTCAATGTCAGATTGTCCCTGACCCACCAGAGTGCACCTAGTTCAAAGACGAGGATGAGTACGATCACGATCCACACCTTCGAGAAACGAGCGACCAAGAAGCCTATGGCCATCATGCCAACATCGCAAACAGAATTGAGAACAGAATCACCAGTGTATCCGAGAGCTATAGTGGCGGTGCGGTATCGATCGATGATGATCGGCGAATTTTCCAACAACTCCCAACCCCCCTCGATGAGGAGCGCGACCAAGAACCACCATTTACGTGGGAACTTTTCTTTGAGCCTTGGTGGTAATTTGCTCCAGATAAGATATAGGAAGCCATAGAACAGCATCCCGTGAATGATATGTGAAAATGAATACACATCCGCGACGCGTTGTGAAGTTTCATTACCCCAAATATCGTTGTCCCACCAACCGAATCGTCCATCAGGACCCAGGAGCGAACGATCAGAGGCGTATTCGGTGATGCCGACGATAGCAAAAACAATGATGGTACTGAGGATGATAAAACGATGCTTTTTGATAAATTCCCAGGAACTTGAAATGAATTTCATGAGGACATTATAACACCAAAATCATTTGTATCACGGGATGAGTCTGATGGAAGATTCTTAGAACTCATCCACTACATTCACGGGTGCATCAGAAATGATGCACTTTTTTCATTAAATATCTGCCGATTAAAAGGTCCCTTTTTAGCGACACTCTGCCCCTCGGCATGTACTCCCTCTATTGATAGAAAATTTCTAGTTTTTTACACCACTTATCCTTCAATAACTTTTTTAAGGTATCCATAAATTCCTCCGATGAAAATGTATCTACGAACAACTCACCAAAGAGTCCTTCTGTATCCTCTTCATTGGCAGTGGAATTAATCTTATGAATATGCTCTATCAGAGCCTCATAGTGAATCGAATCAAAAATATCCTTCTGATTTTCACGAACGGTCTGAGTAAGAAAGTCGCGAATTCTTTCATCAGTAACACGTGAGGGGTTCTGATTCACGGTACTCCACCTATTCCAGAAAAAAGTACCTTCACTTCTCAAATTATATGAACTTAAAACCTTATCCGTATCTAAACCAATACTTTTGAAATCCTTGTGAAGTTCATCATAAACATCTTTGTCAATTTGACCTTTCCCTAAAGCAAACATTTCTTGCTTGATAATACCCATAGTTATGAGGGTTATTTCACCAACCACATTCATGAAGGCCTCCTTAACATCTTCAGATCGTTTCTTTCTACCAACATCCTTACATCGTTTTATAAATCTTTTTATGAGGCGATCTGATTCGACGACCGTCATCTTTTCAAGGATGACAGTATCCCTCATAAAATCAGCAAGTTCAGTGATACCCTTTTCATTCTTCCTAATCAAGACGTACGTAAAGGTATTCGCGATAATCTCAATTTCTGGACGTATAACCTCCATTACGTTTTGTGCATCTCTCATCTCCCCAATTTCATCCATCATACGCGCACCCCCCTTGACAACACCATATATGTATTGCTATACTCTGAGGAGTAAACTTAGTCAACCAAAAGAAAGGTGCAAATCCTTAGTCCTTTTATGAAAAAAATAATATTCCTATTCAGCTCCCTGCTGCTACTCGCAGTCACGGGCTGCAGTACGGTGAAACTCGGCAGTCCCAATATCACATATCCACGAAATTCGATCGTGATACGGAACAATACCCCATATACACTTTTCGTTTTTCGAAACATGGGCATATGGACAGTGGGTAACATGCAAAATGAGCCCCAGTTCGAATCCGACATAGAAGTCGGTCCGTACGCAGAATTCGTACACCCGAACGCCACGACACTAAACAGAGAGCGGATCAAACTCTGTGTCTGGGCCGGAAAACCGGAAAAGGTAGGCTGCCTTCGAGGCTTCGACGTATTCGGCAAGCACCATTTCAAAGTTGATCTGGGCACCAATAGCCCACCGATCATAGTGAATATAATAAGTGGTGGATATTGAGATCCACCACCCTACACAGAGACGTGCTGAACATCATTCCGCACGTCTTTTTTATACCTAGTTATATTCTCGTATCACTTGCCGATCATCAGTTATTCCCCCCATCCGTCCTCAAACTCTTTTCCGTAACCGCAGATACTGTGAGTGAC